>JAABTG010000173.1 GCA_011389995.1 Thiotrichales bacterium | reverse complement strand
GTGGTGTCGGGCGAGGACTACGTCACCGCGTCCACCGGCTTCACCACTTTCCAGATCGGTACGGACGAGGTGACCCCGAAGGTCTCCGGCGATGCCTGCGTCGAGTGTCACGGCGACACCCGCGTGCACCTGACGGGCTCTCACCCGCACAACGCCGGCTTCGACACCGACGAGTGCCTGATGTGCCACGACCTGTCCCAGAACTACGGCGAGTACATCGGCAACCGGGTGCATGCCATCCACAGCGCCAGCCAGACGGGTGACCTGAAGAACCGTGACTGGACCCACATCACCTACCCGCAGGATCCCAACAACTGCACCACCTGTCACACCAACCCGGATGCCGATCCGCCGGTGTGGGAGACCATCGTGCCCTTCGCCTGCGCGGGCTGTCATGGTGCCGATTCCACCTCCGACCACGTGAATGTATCCGGAGATGGCACGGAGGGTGAAGCGGCGGCCCACATGATCGCCTTCAACGCACCCAACGACGGCACCAAGGTCACGGACGACAATCCCGACCAGGATTACGGCTGCGGTGCCTGCCACGGTCCCGGGTCGCCCTTCGAGGAGTTGCAGCTGTTCAACGTCCACGGCCTCATCAACTTTGGCGTGACCGCGGACGAATAAAAAGCCAGCACACGCTGAGCGCGGGCAGTTACCGACCAGCCACGCTCATGCGCATCCAACGGCCCCCGCCCCGGCGGGGGCTTTTTTTTGGAGGCCTTCCAGGCCGGACACGCGTCGTGTCGGCTGGCACCATGGCCGTGTCGGCGCCTGAAGGTTAGGGGAGAGGCGGGTGGCAACAGGGCGCTGGGGGTCTCTTGCGCGGCGCCCACTGCATAACGGATATTGTGTTCTTTGGGGTGGAGGCACTGCCCGGGTTCCCGGTGTTCGCCCCTCCCCGTCCTTTCATGATGGTGAATGCATTATTGAATACTCAGGTTGATATACCCTTCATCCCCCCATGGGGTGGTTCCTGACCGTGGCGGCACCATGGAAACCAATCCACAGCCGCCTCGACGGTGACGGGGCCCGCGTCCTGGCGGCCGACGGCACCACGGTGCCCCTGGCCGATGGGCAGACCCCGGTGCGGGGTTCCGGGTCGGCCATCTGGCTGGTGACCACCGAGGACCTGGTGCTGACGGAGCGGCCGTGGACGGTGCGCCGCCGGGACCTGGAGCAGGCGCTGCCCTATGCCCTCGAAGAGGAACTGGTGGACGAACCCGGAGATTACGCCCTCGCCCACGCGGTGGAGGGGGGACGCATTCACGTGGCGGCGGCGAACCGGGCGAGATTGCAGGCGGGCTATGCCTCCCTGCGGGCGCACGGGATAGTGCCCCGGGCCATCATTCCCGATGTCCTGTGCCTGCCCCGGGAAGAGAATTCATGGACCCTGCTGGTGGAGGGTGATCGGGCCATGGTGCGTAGCGGTGACTATGGCGGATTCGCGTGCCGCATGGGCAATCTCCCCTTCCTGCTCGCCAGGGCCGTGGAGGAGGCGGAGCCCGGGCCTGAGGCACTGACGGTCCACGGCGACAGTGGGCAATTGCCGGACCTGCCTTTGCCGGTGCGCACGGGTTCCCCGGAGGCCCCCCCGACGGTGCTGGCTCGCGGCGTGGTGCCCCCGTGGCGTCTGAACATGGTGGCCCTGGCGGCGACGGGCCAGGTCTTTCGGCCCGCGGATCGCCGCCGCCTGGTGGCGGCCGCCACCCTGGCGGTGGTGGCCCTCGGCCTGTTCCTGGGTACCCGCTGGTACGAGGTGGAGCGTCTGCGTGCCCATACGGAGCGTCTGGAAGGCGCCATCGAGGCGGCCTACCGCGAGGCCTTTCCGCAACAGTCGCGGGTGGTCAATGCCAGGCTGCAGATGGAGCAGCAGCTGCAGGCCTTGCGGGGCGGCGGGGAGACGCGCGGCTTCCTGTCTCTCCTCCATAGTGCCAAGGAGCAATTGGGGCCGGCCAACGGGGTCTCCATCCTCGCCATGCGCTACAGCGCCAGCCAGCTGTCCCTGTCTCTGGACGTGGGTGGTCTGCAGGCCCTCGACCGCCTCAAGCGGACCCTGGAAGAGACGGCGGGTCTGGAGGTCGACGTGGAGACGGTGGAGAAGACGGGAGACGGCGTGCGTGTGGCGTTGCGCCTGGCGGAGGGCCAGTCATGAGGGCGTGGTGGATGTCCCTCGAGGTCCGCGAGCGGCGTACCCTGGTGGCCGGCATGCTGCTGCTGCTGGCCTTGGGGTTGTGGGCGGGGGTGTGGGAGCCCCTGGAGGACGAGCGTGCGCGGCTGCAGGAGCTGCGGGCCATGCACCTGGAGGACCTGCAGTGGATGCGCGGGGCGGCTGCCGAGCTGCGGGGCTTGAAAGGGTCCTCGGAGGCCACGGAGGGCTCGTCCGGACGCAGCCTGCTGGCCCTGGTGGATATCTCCACCAAGGCGGTGGGGATTACCGACCAGGTGGAGAATATTCAACCCGTGGACGATGAGCGGGTGATGGTGTCCCTGTCGGCGGTGGGGTTCGATGTCGTCGCCCGCTGGCTCGGTTGGCTGCGGGGGCGTGGGGTGGAAGCGGCCAGCCTCGACCTGCAGCGCATCGAGCTTACACCCCGGGTCAACGGCCGCATCACCCTGGCCCGGGCGGTGCGGTGACGTGGCCGGGGTAGTGGGTTATGTGGGTGTCGGCGTGGCCGCCTATGTGGTCTTTCTCGTGGCCGGTCTGCCCGCTGCGGTGGTGTTGCAGCATGCCGAGCTGCCTCCTGAAGCGGGCTGGGACCAGGCCCGGGGAACGGTCTGGGCCGGGGGCCTCGAGGGGCCGTGGTGGCGGGGGACGCGGCTGGATAGCCTCGAATGGCGATTCCGGCCCTGGCGGCTCGCTCTCGGTGAGGCCGCGGTGCAGGCCCGGCTGGCGGCCCCCGGGCTCGAATTGACGGGCGACGTCGCCTTCGGCCTGTGGTCCCGGAGGCTGTCGTTGTCGGACCTGCACGGTGAAGGCACGGGAACGGGGGTCGCCCGGGTCCTTGCCCTGCCCGTGGGACTGGAAGGTGGTTTCCGTCTGGACCTCGCGGGCCTGACGGTGCCCGTCGAGGAGGCACCCTCGGGCGAGGGGCGCCTGGACTGGCGGGACGCGGCAGTGACCGCCGGCCCCTCCGTGGGCCTGGGGCGGGTCACGGCGGTCCTTGACGATGGGCGGTTGGGGTTGGAGGCGCGGGGAGGGGAGGTGGAGGTGGACGGCCACGTGGAACTGGTGGCGGGGCCCGGCTATAGTCTGGAGCTCCTGCTGGTGCCCACGGCGACGGCAGGGCAGGCCACCATCGGTCTGCTGGAGTCCATGGCGCCATCGGCCCGTCGGGATGGCCGCCACCGCCTGCGACATCAGGGCCGTTTCCTGCCCTGAGTAGCGCTGACGGCCCCTCGTCAAGGTCCATCTTGATGTAGATCAACCTCGGGGTTCGGCCCGGTGGCTATATGATCCGGATGGGGCTTTAATGGCCTGAAACCATAATAACGGTTGCGACGCCGGGTTGCGGTGTCCGGTCGACAGGGGGAGTTCCGCAGCCAACCTGTTCCAGAGAGTCAAGGCACTGTCCCATGGGGGGGCGAAGGGCTTCGTGTCGGCATGACCCGGTACTGGTTACCGCGGCATGCGGGCCACAACGGACGGGAGAGCGGCATATGCACTTACTCATCATCGAAGACGATTCGGTCCTCGTCGATAGCATGAAGAGGCTGCTTGACGGCCACGGCCATTGCGTGACCGCGGTCACCGACCTGCCCGAGGCCCGGCATACCCTTCCCCAGGGGCATTTCGATGCCGTGGTGCTGGACCTCAACCTGCCCCGGGGCGATGGTCTCGACCTGCTCAAAGGCTTCCGTTCCGTCTTCGAGAAGGTACCCGTGCTGGTGCTGTCGGGCCGCAATACCCTGGCGGACAAGCTCTCCGCTTTCGAGCTGGGCGCCGATGACTACCTCACCAAGCCCTTCGAATTCGCGGAGTTGCGTGCCCGGCTGGCGGCCATCTGTCGCCGTTACCGCGAACAGTCCGCGGGGGTCATCGGTCACGGCGGCCTCAAGCTGGATGTGGAAGGCCGTACGGCATGGCTCGACGGTGCGAGGCTCGAACTCTCGGCCCGGGAGTTCTCCATTCTGCAATGCCTCCTGGAGAATCGCGACAAGGTGATCTCACGCAGCCGCCTGGAGGAGAGTCTCTATGGCGTCTACGGCGATATCTCCAGCAACGCCATAGAAGTCCACATCCACAACCTGCGCAAGAAGGTACCGGACAAGACCATCCGCACCGTCCACGGACTGGGCTATACCATCGGTTCGCCGGCCCCATGATGTCCCTGCGCCAGCGTCTGCTCTCCACCCTGGGGCTCATTCTCCTGACGGTATGGCTGGCGATTACCCTGGGGGTCGTGCAGACCACCCGGCATGCCCTGGGGCTGCAGGCGGACGCCCAACTCGTTCAGGCCGCCCAGTCCCTGGCCGCGCTGCCGGACCCCGGCCGGCCGCTGCCGGTGCAGGGCGTGATGGCGAGGGACGTCATTCCCATCATCCACCAGGAATGGTCACCGGCGGGGAGGCTCCTCGGGTCCAGTGGCGGGGCACCGCTGCTCCCGCTGGCCGATGGCGAGCCCGGTTTCGGGACCGTCGAACGCAGGGGTGTAGCCTGGCGTTACTTCAACACCCGAAACGCCGCCGGCAATACCCTGGTGGTGGCCAGCCGCGAATCGGAGCGCCGCGAACGGGTGGCCGACGCCCTCCAGGCGGCCCTCGCGCCGCTGTTCATGGCCCTGCCCCTCACGGCCCTGGGCCTGTGGGGCGGGGTCTCCATCTGCCTTCGGCCCTTCGCCCTGCTTTCCAGGGAGATAGCGAAACGGGACGTGGGGCACCTGGAGCCGCTGGGGGTGCGGCAGGTGCCGGCGGAGATCCGGCCCCTGGTGGGCGAGTTGAATGGGATGTTGGGACGCCTGGAGGAGGCCTTCAGCCGCTTTGACCGTTTCGCCGCGGATGCGGCCCACGAGCTCCGGGGGCCGGTGACCGCCATCCGCGCCCAGGCGGAGGCCGGCCTCGCCGGGGCCGGCGATGACGAACGGCGTCATGCCCTGGAGCAGGTGCTGCGCTCGGCGGACAGTTGCGGCCTGCTGGTGGAGCAGATTCTCCTCATGGCCCGCCTCGAGACCGAGGAGGCGCTGTTGCTGAACGGCGAGCTGGAACTCGCGGAACTGGCCCGGGACGTGATGAGCGACCTGGCCCCCAAGGCCCTGACGAAGGGCCTCGAGCTCTCCTTCGACGCCCGTGAGCCGGTGTACGTCTACGGTAACGAAGAACTGATGCGGGTGTTGATCCGCAACCTTCTGGAGAACGCCATCCGCTGCACGCCGGCCGGAGGTCATGTGCGGTTACGCCTCGGGCGCGCGGCCGGGGGCCTGCAACTGCATGTGGAGGACACCGGGCCCGGCATCCCGTCCGGGGATCGCAGCAAGGTGCTCCAGCGCTTCTGCCGCCTCCCCGACGCCGTGGGCGTGGGCTATGGAATAGGGCTGTCCATCGTGGAGCGCATCGCCAAGGTCCATAATGCCCAGGTGCGGTTGGAGGACGGTTCCGAGGGCAAGGGCCTCAGGGTCTGCATCCACTTCGCGGCCTGAGACACCGGCTCATCCTTGGTACCAGATGCCGTTCGTCTTGTTCCGGGGCCCCGGGATATTAAGCAGGCCTGCAATATAGTCTCTCACGGAGGCACCGAGGCACTGAGAGAGACAGGTGGTTGGGTCTGAATGGCGGCCGTGGCGAGAGATCCCTATTCCGCGTAACCAACGGAAAGCAATGCGCTCTCGTTTTGATTCTCCGTGCCTCCGTGCCTCCGTGAGGGATAATGTTTTTTTGATCAACAGCGCGAACAGGCCACGAATACCCTGAAAAGGCTACAGCGCCTCCAGGCGCCGGAAGCTCCGTGGCAGGGTCCGCATCTCCACCAGGGCGGTGAGGGCCACGTCCTTGAACTTCGCCTCCTCGTAGAGCATGCCGTAGTACTGGATCTTCATGGTCAGGGCCGCCCCGTAGACGATGCCGCCGAAGGTGACGAAGGAGCCCACCGCCAGGGTGGAGGCGCCGCTGATGGCTTGGCCGAAGGTGCAGCCGAGGCCGAGCACGCCGCCCACTCCCATGAGCAGTCCCCCCGCCAGGTGGGCGACGAAATCACGCCAGTCGGCGAACCACTCGAAGCGGAAGCTGCGCTGGACCATGGCATAGGCGAAGGAACCCACCACCACGCCGAGACCCACCATCAGGGCGAAGGTGATGAGACGGGTCTCGAAGCCGCTGCCCAGATAATGGAGGAAGTGGGAGGCCGGGGCCACGAAGGTGAAGGACTGGGCCCCCAGGGCCTGGGGGCGCTGGTCCATGAAGGCGGCCTCTTCCAGCAGGGCCTGGCCCAGGGGGCCGGCGCTCACGTACCAGCCGCTCACCACCAGCAGGCCGATGACGATGCCGGCGATGACGTTGTCCGGGGTGGCCAGGAAATCCCGCGTGAAGATGCGGGGCAGCACCAGGGTGACGATGACGCCCCCGAGGAGCAGATGCATGCCGAAGCCGCTGCCGGCGCCGAACATGCCGGCGATGATGGAGCCGAGTTCCTGGCTGCCGTCACCGTGGTTGGTGAGATCGATGCCGAGGGGATCCATCCACTGCAGGAACATCACGTAGTCGAAGTTGGTGTAGACCATGATGTAGGCGGCGAAGGCGATGGCGAGGAACACCACCACGGATTTCAGATTGCCGCCGCCCACCCGCACCAGGGTCTTGTTGGCGCAGCCGCTGGCTAAAGTCATGCCCACGCCGAATATGAGGCCTCCCAGCAGGTGGCGCAACCATACGAAGTTGCCGGTGCGCACGGGCGGGAAGGACTCGGCGTTGTCCGCCGTCATGGTCATGTCCACCGCCATGGTGGCCTCCAGCACCATGACCCCGAGCATGGCGGTGAATATGGCCAGCAGCCAGGCCCGCATGCGCCCGGTGTCACCCATGTTCACCCAGTCGGAAACCGCCCCCATGGTGCAGAAATTGGTCTTGTGGGCCATGGCGCCCAGAACCAGGGCCAGCCCGAAGCCGGAGAGAAGAAATTGTGTCCACATGCCAGTCAACCTCTGTGATGGATTATAGGTACGCGCAATACTCTGGGGCCCGGGGCGGAATGGCCGGTGTTCTCGCGACATCATCCAGAGGCGGGAGAGTGCCGGGCCTTGAGCCTGCAGCGGTCCTTATGCCGGACCTCGTTTGATTGCTGCGGGCCCATAGAGCGCCGACCGGGGGAGACCCGATTCTAATGCGCCGGCGGTCGGCGCTCAAATGGCGATGGCCCCTGCAGGAGCGCCCTTGGGCGCGAACGGACCACGGTGGCCCGTTCGGGCGCCGGTGTTCGCGGGCAAGCCCGCTCCTACGGGGGCCGGGGAGGATCTCCTTGTAGGAGCGCCCTTGGGCGCGAACGGACCACGGCGGCCCGTTCGGGCGCCGGTGTTCGCGGGCAAGCCCGCTCCTACGGGGGCCGGGGAGGATCTCCTTGTAGGAG
>JAABTG010000172.1 GCA_011389995.1 Thiotrichales bacterium | reverse complement strand
ATGGCTGATTCAAGGCGGGATGGTTTGAGTCGGCATTCCCTTCCAGCACCCGGTCCGCCCTGCCCATGACTCCCGACCAATACTGCCAGCAGAAGGCCGCCCGCAGCGGCTCCAGCTTCTACTACAGCTTCCTGTTCCTGCCGCCCGAGCGCCGGCGGGCCATCATCGCCCTCTATGCCTTCTGCCGCGAGGTGGACGACGTGGTGGACGAGTGCAGCGACGCCGCCCTGGCCCGCACCAAGCTGGCATGGTGGCGTCAGGAGGTGGAACGCATCTTCCAGGGTGGTGCCCAGCACCCCGTGGCCCTGGCCCTGGCCCATACCGTGGCCCGTTTCGACATCACCGCCGACCAGCTCCACGAGGTCATCGACGGTATGGAGATGGACCTGGAACAGTCCCGCTACGAGACCTTCGGCGAGCTGGCCCTGTACTGCCACCGGGTGGCCGGCATGGTGGGGTTGATGGCGGCGGAGGTGTTCGGCTACCGCAATCACCAGACCCAGAAGTATGCCCACAATCTGGGCCTCGCCTTCCAGCTCACCAATATCCTGCGGGACGTGCGTGAGGACGCCATGCGGGGCCGCGTCTATCTGCCGGCCGAGGAGCTGGCCCGCTTCGGCGTGCACGCCGACGAGCTGCGCCGCGGCCAGGCCGGTCCCGGGGCCATCGAACTCTTCCGCTTCCAGGCGGACCGCGCCGAAACCTACTACGAGCGGGCCCTGGAATTGTTACCGGAGGAGGACCGCTACGCCCAGCGCAGCGGCATCATCATGGCGGCCATCTACCGCGCCACTCTGGAGGAGATCCGCCGCGACGGCTTCGCCCTGCTGGACCATCGGGTCTCTCTCACCCCCATACGCAAGCTGTGGATCGCCTGGCGAACGGCCACCGCCGAGAAGCGCCGCCAGCGCCGCTACCTGCGGGGCCGGCCCCAGGTGGAGACCGGGGGACCGCCCTGATCATGGACCCAGTGCCCATGGATGCACCGGCCATGAACCCAGTGCCGGTCAACCAGCGCGGCCGGTAACGGACCGATGTCGTCGGTGCTGGTGGTGGGCGCCGGCTGGGCCGGCCTGTCCTGCGCCGTGGAGCTGGTGCGCGCCGGCCACCGGGTGACGGTACTGGAGGCCGCCGCCGAGGTGGGCGGCCGGGCGCGCCGGCTGACGGTCAACGGCATGGCCCTGGACAACGGCCAGCACCTGCTGCTGGGGGCCTATGCCCATACCCTGGCCATGATGGAGACCGTGGGTGTCGACCCGACCGCGGGCTTCCTGCGCCTGCCCCTGGAGTTGCGTGTGCTCGAGCGCGACGGCCCCGCCATCCGGCTGCGGGCCGGTGCCCTGCCCGCCCCCCTCCACCTCGCCTGGGGCCTGGCCTCCTGTGAGGGGCTGTCCCGCGGCGAGCGCCTCGCCGCCCTCGGCCTGGCGCTGCGCGGTTTCTTCAGGCCCCCCACCGCCGCCCGGGACTGCACGGTGGAGCAGTGGCTGGCCGGGCAACCGCCGCGGGTCCGCCGCACCCTGTGGGAACCCCTGTGCCTGGCCGCCCTCAACACCCCCGTGGACCAGGCATCCGCCGCCGTATTCCTGCGGGTGCTGGCCGATGCCTTCCATTACCGGCGGCGGGACGCGGACCTGCTCATCCCCCGCGGCGATCTCGGCGGCCTGCTGCCGCGACCGGCGCGGGCCTTCATCCACGACCACGGCGGCCGGGTCCTCACGGGCCGCCGGGTCACGGAGCTGGTTTGGGAGGCGGGTCGTGTCACTGGCGTGGCCACCGCCGGGGGGGAAGTGCGCGCCGACCACGTGGTGGTGGCCACCGCCCATCACGGCGCGGCCCGGCTGCTGGCCCCCCTGCCCGGCGGCGCCGCGCCGGCGGCGAATTTGAGGCGCCTGGACCACCAGCCCATCTGCACCGTCTACCTGCAGTATGAACCCACCACCGGGCCGGGCTTTCCCATGGTGGGCCTCGGCGGGGGCATCGCCCAATGGGTGTTCGACCGTGCCAGCGACGGGCGCCGGGGACTGATGGCGGTGGTGGTCTCCGCCGCGGGCCCCCACATGGCCCTGGATCGGAAGACCCTGGCCCAGCGGGTCCAGGCGGAGCTGGCCCATCACTTCCCGGCCTGGCCGGCCCCCCTGTGGAGCCGGGTCATCCGGGAACGCCGGGCCACCTTCGCCTGCCGCGCCGGCGAGCACCACCTGCGCCCGCCCCACCGCGGCCCCCTGCCGGGGCTGTGGCTGGCCGGGGACTACACCCGCACCCCCTATCCCGCCACCCTCGAAGGCGCAGTGATGAGCGGGCTACAATGCGCCCGGGAAATCCATCACCACACCGAGGGCCCTCCTTGAACGAGCAAGACATACGTCGCTACGAGCCACCACCGGACCTGCTGGCAGAACGCGTCATCCTGGTCACCGGCGCCGGCGGCGGTATCGGCCGCGAGGCCGCCCTCGCCTATGCCCGCCACGGCGCCACCGTGATCCTGCTGGACCGCTCCGTGCCCGGGCTGGAAGGGGCCTACGACGACATCGAGGCCGCGGGCGGGCCCCAGCCGGCCATCTACCCCATGGATCTGCTGGGGGCCACGCCCGACGACTACGCCGACCTGGCCGCCAACCTGACGGCCAATTTCGGCCGCCTCGACGGCCTGTTGTCCAACGCCGCCGTGCTCGGCGACCTCACTCCCATCGACCACTATCCGCCCGAGACCTGGGCCCAGGTGCTCCATATCAATCTCAACGCCCCTTTCCTGCTCATTCAGGCCCTGCTGCCCCTGCTGCGCCAGGCCGGCGACGCCGCCATCCTCCTCACCACCGCGGCGGTGGGCGCCCGGGGCCGCGCCTACTGGGGGGCCTACGCGGCGGCCAACGCCGGGCTGGAGAACCTGGGACAGGTGCTCGCCCATGAACTGGAGGACACCACCGTGCGGGTCAACGCCATCGACCCCGGCGCCGTGCACACGGCCCTGCGCAAGCGCGCCTATCCGGGGGAGAACCCGGCCCGCCTGGCCCTGCCCGCGGCCATCATGCCGGCGTACCTTTTCCTCATGGGGCCGGATAGCATGGGCATCTCCGGCCATCGCCATCTCGCCCAGTCACCGTAGCGGCGATTTGCTGCCGCACGGCGGCCGCCAAAAGCGCCAAAACTTTGACGAGGGCCGCCCGGCCATCAACAGAAAAAGAATAACCCCTTGTATTTAAAGCTTTTAATATCACATTGCATCATTGGCACGCTTTTCGCTTTGACTACATAGACCCCGTGGGGTCCCGCGCCGACCCAAGGGGCGCAATCAAGTCAATAAAGAAGGGGCGGAGCGATGCAACTCGACGTGATTTGGGATGCGATGGATGATGGCGACGCCATGACAAACGACGTCCCTGGAGCACCGGACTCGCCCCGCGGGGGCGTGGTGGGCAAGGACGAGCGGCTGCGCCTGACCCAGACGCTGCAGACCACCCTCAATGTCCAGCGGCTGCTGGAACTCTTCGCCCAGGAGTGCTCCAAGGTGGTGCCCTTCGATGGCCTTGACTTCGTCCACGAGGCCGACGACACGCGCCTCCACATCGGCACTGCCGCGAGACACTCCTGCAGCTACCGGCTGTCCCTGGAAACCAAAGGCCTGGGCGAGGTCACCTTCAGTCGCGCCACCCCGTTCACCGATGAGGAGACCATGGGGCTGGACTTCCTGGCCAGCCACCTGCTCTATCCCCTGCGCAATGCGCAACTCTACCAGCAGGCCCTGCTGGTGGCCGCCAAGGACTCCCTGACACGGGCCTACAACCGCGCCACCCTGGAGCAGAGCCTGCATCGCGACGCCGGCCTCGCCAAACGTCACGGCACCCCCTTCTCCGTCATCATGCTGGATCTGGACCACTTCAAGCGGGTGAACGACCGCCACGGCCACATCACCGGCGACTGCGTGCTGAAGGAGGCGGCACGCCTGTTCCAGGAATGCATGCGCGAGAGCGATACCCTGTTCCGTTTCGGTGGCGAGGAATTCACCATCCTCCTCAGCAACAGCGACCGGGAGGGGGCCCGCCAGTTGGCCGAGCGCATACGCGGGTCGATGGCCGCACGCACCATCCACTGTGACGGCCAGGAACTGCGGCTCACCGTGAGCGCCGGGGTGGCCCAATGGTCCGACGACGAGTCCCCGGACCGGGTCCTGCTCCGCTCCGACCAGGCCCTCTACGCCGCCAAGGAACAGGGCCGCAACCGGGTGGCCCTGGCGCCCTGAACCCGCCCAAGGGCGCTCCTACAGGGGGGCCCTTCCTCGGCGGTGGGGGATATCTCCCGTAGGAGCGGGCTTGCCCGCGAACGCCGACACCCGAACGGGCCGCCGTGGTCCGTTCGCGCCCAAGGGCGCTCCTACAGGGGGCCCATTCCCGGTCGTGGGGGATATCTCCCGTAGGAGCGGGCTTGCCCGCGAACGCCGACATCCGAACGGGCCGCCGTGGTCCGTTCGCGCCCAAGGGCGCTCCTACAGGGGGGGCCTCCCCGGCCCCGTAGGAGCGGGCTTGCCCGCGAACGCCGGCGCCCGAACAGAGCACCGTGGTCCGTTCGCGCCCAAGGGCGCTCCTACAGGGGGGGGCCTCCCCGGCCCCGTAGGAGCGGGCTTGCCCGCGAACGGCGGCGCCCCTCACAAGGCCAGGAGCATCAGGCCCACCACCGCCAGGACCACCAGGAGAACCACTGCCTTGGCGATGATAAGGTTGCGCAGGTAGGCCTTGTCCGCGGCCCCCGGGTCTTCTCGGTCTTCTCTCGTTTCATTGTCCATGCCATCCCACCTCAGGCCCGTGCGGATATCGCTTCCATCGTCGCGTCAACCCGCCAGTTGTTTCAACAATTCGGCCTCGTCGATGACGGCCACGCCGAGGGCTTGGGCCCGGGCCAGCTTGGAACCCGCCTCGCGGCCCGCCACCACGTAATCCGTCTTTTTGGATACGCTGCCCGTCACCTTGGCCCCCCGGGCCTGCAATCGCTCCTTGGCCTCTTCCCGGGTCAGGGACTCCAGAGACCCCGTGAGCACGTAGGTGAGGCCGGCCAGGGAACGGGCGGCGGCGGCCGGCTGGCGGGGGGTCTCCCAGTGGATGCGGGCCCGCCGCCGCAGCTTGACGATGACCTCGCGATTGTGGCGCTCGCCGAAGAAGGCCACGATGTGGCGCGCCACCACCGGCCCCACTCCCTCCACCAGGGCCCGTTCCTGATAGTACAGATCCGCGGGTGCCGCCCGGCGCAGGGCCGCCGCATCCGGGAAGGCCGCCGCCAGTCGCGCCGCGTTGCCGGCATTGAGGCCCCGCACCGGCAGGGCCGCCAGCCATGCCGCCCACTCGCCCGCCGCTTCCGGCCCGGCCGCCGATGAGGCCTCCCATCGCGCCTCCAACTCAGGATGGTCCGCGAGATAGGCCACCAGGTTCTCCGCCGTGGCCGGGCCGATGCCCTTGACGCCGCTGCGCTGGATGAAGTCGTCCTCCCGTGCCTTCATGAGGCGATACAGACGCGGGAAGCCCGCCGCCAGGGCCTGGGCCGTGGCCTCACCCACCTCGCGGATGCCGAGGGCATAGAGGAACCGGGGGAGGGTGGTGTGGCGGCTGCGTTCCAGGGCATCCAGCAGGTTGCGGGCGGACTTGTCCGCCATGCGCTCGAGGCCCGCGAGCTGCTCCAGGGTCAGCTCATAGAGGTCCGCCGGGTCCCGCACCAGCTCACGTTCCACCAGTTGCTGCACCAGCTTGTCCCCCAGGCCCTCGATGTCTAGGGCCCGGCGGCTGGCGAAGTGGCGAATGGCCTCCCGGCGCTGGGCGCCGCAGAACAGGCCACCGGTGCAACGGGCCACCACCTCGCCCTCCACCCGCACCACGTCGGAACCACAGACCGGACAGCTGGCCGGCAGACGCGGGCGGGGCGGGTCCCCCCGACGGCGCTCCGTGAGCACCCGCACCACCTCGGGGATGACGTCCCCGGCCCGGCGCACCGCCACCGTATCGCCCTCGCGGACATCCTTGCGCCCCAGCTCGTCCATGTTGTGCAGGGTGGCGTTGCTCACGGTGACGCCCCCCACGAACACCGGCTCCAGCCTGGCCACCGGGGTGACGGCGCCGGTGCGGCCGACGCTGAACCAGATCTCCCGCACCGTGGTGAGCTCTTCCTGGGCGGGGAACTTGTGGGCCAGGGCCCAGCGCGGGGCGCGCGCCACGAAGCCCAGGGTCTCGCGCTGGGCGAGGTCGTTCACCTTGTACACCACGCCGTCGATCTCGTAGGGCAGCTGGTGGCGGCGGATGCCGATGTCGCGGTAGTAATCCAGGCATCCGGCGAGGCCATGCACGATGCGCACCTCCGGCGACAGGGGCAGGCCCCAGTCCCGGAGGCGCTCGAGGATGGCGCCGTGGCTCCCGGGCAGCTCGCCCCCCTCCACCAGGCCGGTGCCGTAGCAGAAGAAGCGCAACGGACGGCGGGCGGTGATGCGGGGATCGAGCTGGCGCAGGCTGCCGGCGGCGGCGTTGCGGGGATTGGCGAAGGTCTTGCCGCCCCTCTCGGCCTCCCGGGCGTTGAGGCGCGCCAGGCCCTCCAGGGTCATGAACACCTCACCCCGCACCTCCATCAGCCGCGGCCAGCCCCCGCCCCGCAGGTGGAGGGGTATGGCGCGAATGGTGCGTACGTTGTGGGTGACGTCCTCGCCCGTGGTGCCGTCACCCCGGGTGGCGCCCCGCTCCAACACGCCATCCCGGTAGGTGAGGCTCACCGCCAGGCCGTCCAGCTTGGTCTCGGCCACGTACTCCACCTCTTCCACCCCCAGCTCTTTGCGCAGCCGGCGGTCGAAGTCCGCCACCTCCTCCTCGTCGAAGGCATTGCCCAGGGACAGCATGGGCAGGCCGTGGGTCACCTCGCCGAAGGCCGCTACCGGCGCAGTCCCTACCCGCTGGGTGGGAGAGTCGGGTGTCACCAGCTCCGGGTACTGGCCCTCCAGGCCCTCCAGCTCCCGCATCAGACGGTCATACTCGGCGTCCGGGACCTCCGGATCGTCCAGCACGTAATAGCGGTAATTGTGGTAGGCGATGGCATCGCGCAGCTCGGCGGCGCGCCGCTCCACCTTGGCGGGTACGGTCATGGGATCAGTCCGACAGGTAGTACTCCACCGTGGACACCACCCGCACCTTCTTGATATGGGGGTTGTTGCGGTCCCGCGGGCCGATGGAGAACCGGCCCTGGGAGGCGCGGCGGATCTTGCCCAGGCGGCTTCTGGAGTCGGCGGCGAACTTCTCCGCCACCTCACGGGCCTTGGTGGTGGCCTCCTCGATCATCTCCGGCTTGACCGCGTTGAGGCGGGTGAACTGGTACTCCGGCTGGGCGTCGTAGTTGCCACCGGAGAACACGATGCCCTGGCGCCCCAGGTCCGACAGGCGCTTCATCATGCCCCGCACCTTGTCCACCTGTTTCGAGTACACGGTGACGCTCTGCTGGGCGCTGTAACGGAACTCGGCCCGGGGTCCGCCGCCATATTGCTGGGCCGACTTGTCGGTGATCACCGGCGGGGACACCGTCACCTCGGAGTCGTCCAGGCCCTGCCCGCCCAGGAACTCGCGGATGCGGCGGGCACTGTCGTCCAGGGAGGCATAGAGGGCCTGGAGGTCGTTGCCGGCATCGGTGTACCGGATGGGCCAGATGACGACATCGGCGGGGTACTCGCGCTCCGACAGGCCCTTCACGGTGACGCTGCGCTCCAACAGCCTGACCTCGACGGCCGCCCGGCCGGCCTGCCAGCCGAGCACCGCCAGGCCCAGGAACAGGAAGGCCCCGAGGACGAAGGCGCTACCGACGTTT
>JAABTG010000171.1 GCA_011389995.1 Thiotrichales bacterium | reverse complement strand
TCATCGCCACCTTCCTGGGGTTGTTCGAGCCCCTGCTCATCCTGCTCATGGGTGCGGTGGTGCTGGTGATCGTCCTGGCCATCCTGCTGCCCATCTTCGACCTGAACCAGCTGGTGAAATAAACCCGGCATAAAAAAAGGTGTCAGGAACCGTTTCCTGGAAACGGTTCCTGACACCTTTTCCTATGCGGGGGGTGTCAGCCGTCGGCCAGTTGGGCGAGGGTCTCCTCGGCCAGGGCCTTCTCGCGGAACTGCACCTCCTTGGCCAGGGCCTTCTCCAGGTGCTGCCGGGCGCGGGCCTGGTCGCCGGTCGCCAGCAACGCCATGGCGAGGTGGAAGTTCATCTCCGCCGATTCGGGGGCCTTGTCCACCGCCGCCCGCAGGTGCTCCAGGGCGGCCTCGTGGTCCCCCTGCTTGTGACGCACCCAGCCCAGGGTATCCAGGTAGGCCGCCTCGGTGGCCCCCTCCAGCACCGACACCAGTTCGCCGGCCCGCGCCAGGCCCCCGGCATCCGCCTGGTAGGTCACCAACAGCATGGCCAGATTATTGGCCGCGGCCCTGGAATCGGGGTTGTTCTCGAGGGCCCGCTCGTAGACGGCGATGGCCTCGTCGGTACGCCCCAGCCCCTCGTAGAGGCCCGCCAGCCCCACCTGCAGCAATGCCGAACCGGTGGCCTCGATGCCCGCCTTGAAGGCCTCCACCGCGCCTTCCCGATCACCTGCGGCGAAACGCGCCAGGGCCAGGTTGCGGTGGGCGGACACCATGTCCGGCTTGCGCTCCAGGGCGGCGGCGAATGCCTCCGCCGCGGCGCCATACTCCTTCTGCAGTAACAACACCTCACCCTTCAGATTGTGGGGCGTGGCATTGTCGGGGTCTGCGGCGATGGCGGTGTCGAGACGCGCCAGGGCCTCGTCGTACTGCTCCTGCACCAGGTAGGCCTTGATCACGGCCGCCAGGGGCTGGGAGGCGCTGGGTCCGCGCTCCAGGGACGCCTCGAAGGAGGCGATGCCGGCGTCCATGTCGCCCTGGGACTGCTGGATCAGGCCCAGGAAGTAGTGGCCCTGGGGGCGGTCCGGATAGGCCTGCAGATAGCGATCCGCATACTGGCGGGCCATGTCCAGCTCGTTGCGGGACATGTGGAGCTTCACCAGCCCCTCCAGGGCCCGGGCATCGGTGGGCGCGGTGGCCAGCACCTGCTCCAGCTGCTCCCGGGCAGCCTCCACGTCGCCCTTGCGCAACAGGGTCTCGGCGTAGGAGAAGCGCACCTGTACGTCGTCGGGTGCGGCGGCCACTGCCTTGGCCATGGCCTCCTCCGCCAGGTCGTCCTCGCCGTTCATGCGATGGGCGGAGGCCAGGGCCCGCAGGACCTTGGCGTTATCCGGGGCGTCACGCAGCACCGCGCGATAATCGGCGATGGCCGACGAGGCATCGCCCTCGAGCATGGCCAGATCCCCGCGCAGGGCCAGGGCATCCGTGTCCTTGGGATTCTCGGCCAGCACCTCCTCCGCCAGGCGGGCCGCCTCTTCCAGATCCCGTTCCCCCAGGGCCAGGCGTGCCAGTTCGTTACGGGCCTTGAGGCCCGCCACCCCAAGGTCGTCCGCCTCCATGACCTGGCGATAGGCGGCCTTGGCCTCGTCGCGACGGTCGGTGCGGGCATAGAGCTGGCCGAGGGTCAGGTGCAAGTCGTGGCTGTCCGGGGCCGCCGCGACGAAATCCTCCATCACGCCGATACCCGCCGCTGTCCCTTCGGTCTTGGCCACCAGTTCCACCAGCGCCAGCTTGGGGGTAATGTCGTCGGGATGCTCCGCCACCGCCCGATCCAGTACGCTCCGGGCCTTGGCGATATCGCCCGTCCTGGCGAAGAAGGAGGCGAGGCGCACCTTCGCCCCCAGATCCTCCGGCTGCATGGCCACCATCTCTTCCAGCACCCGGCCGGCATCCGCCACGCGGTCGCTGTTGGCATAGACATTGGCCAGGCTAAGGCGCAGGGCGGTGTTGTCGGGATGGGCCTCGATGCCCCGCTGAAGCAGGGCCTCGGCCTCGTCGGGATTGCCGTCCCGCAAGTGCAGGGAGGCCATCAG
This sequence comes from Thiotrichales bacterium, assembly GCA_011389995.1. Taxonomy (GTDB): domain Bacteria; phylum Pseudomonadota; class Gammaproteobacteria; order JAABTG01; family JAABTG01; genus JAABTG01. The sequence continues at coordinate 5,819 of JAABTG010000171.1, read as the reverse complement.
CGAGATGGCCTGGGCATGATTCGGGTCCGTGGCCAGGGCGGCCCGGGTGGCCTCCCGCGCCCCTGCCATATCCTCCTGCCTGGCCAGCACCCCGGCCTTGACCACCAGGGCGTCGGCATTGGACGGCTCGCTGGCCAGCACCTCCTCCACCAGTTCCAGGGCCTGGTCCGGCGCATTGCCCACCAGATAGAGCTTGGCCAGGGCATTACGGGCCTCCAGATGGGCGGGGTCCTGTTCGATCACCGCCCGATAATGGCCCACGGCGCCCCGCCACTGCTGGAGCTTTTCCAGGGTCTGGGCCAGCCGGAAGCGGCCTTCGATATCCTTGGGGTCTATCTGCAGGACGTTCTTGAATTCGAGGCGGGCCTTTTCGTAATTCTCTGCCTCGAACAGGGCGCGCCCCTTCTCCAGATACTCCGCCTTGCGGTCCTCGGCCCCGCCGCAGGCCGCCAGGAATACCGCCACGGTCAGAGTGGCTGCCAGCTTCGTTGCGTAGTTCATTGAAATCTCGACTGTTGTATTGGGTAATGGCAGGCCATTCCGGCCCGCGAAGGCCACGCTGAATTCCAGCGCCGGCCGCGCCTGAAACATGCGGGGATTATAACCCCTTTCGGCTCGCCGGCACGGGCACCGCCAGGGGTCATGTCGTGGGCCGCGTCACAACCCGTTCATCGCCGGGCCCGGGGTCCACGGGAGTCCGGCATCACATCTCGTACTCGATACGGAAATGGCCACGGCTGTCCCCTCTCTGCACCTCCCCCTCGTCCTTCAGGGGCCAGGCCCAATCCAGCTCGACCCGGAGTCCCCGGGGCCCGAGCAGCCGCAGGCCGATGCCCGTGCCGTAGATCTCCTGGTGGCGTTCCTGGCCCGGCAGGGGGTCGCGGGTGCGCACGTAGCCGCCGTCGGCGAAGGCGAAGAGGCGCAGACTGCGCAATTGCTCCGAAAAGGCGCTGGCGAAGGAGCGGGACGACAGCTCCAGGCTGCCCCGCAACCCGTCGTCCCCCAGGACCTGGGACTCATAGTAGCCCCGCACACTGTCCATGCCGCCGATGCTGAACTGCTGGTTGCTGATGAGGGCGCCGTCCGCCAGCTGACCCTCCAGGGACAACATCAGTTGGTGCCCGCCGGTCAGTTCCCCCGCATAGTCGGCCCCGCCATTGAGGTGGAAATAGTTGGGCCGGGCCTGGAAACGCTTGTTCGCGAACTCCTCCTCGGAGTTGCCGAGGCCGCGCACCCCGAAGTTGGCGCCCAGGTTGAAGGACGTCTCGGCGCCCTCCCCCAGGCGGGTGCCCTGGTATTCGGCGCTGAAGTTGAGGTAATCGATGGGGGTGGTGAGGGTGTCCCCCCCCAGCAACTCCACGCTCTCGTCGAAATCCTTGTAGTCGACGCCCAGGCTGGCACTGTGGAAGTAGTCATCGTCCGCTGCCATGGGCATGATGTAGCGGGTGCCCAGGATGGTACCGTTGCCGATGACGGCGATATCGCCGGCGGTGGCCACATCGCTCTCGCTCCTCACCCCATACACCGCCAGCAGGTGGCGGTTCTCCAGGGGCATGACGTAGGTGGCCGAGAGCACCCGGGAATCATCGCTGTCCTGGGGCGATACCTGGGCCTGCACCGAGAGGCTGTGCTCCCGCTGCCACAGGTTGGCGTAGCGCAGGTTCAGGGAGGCGCGCAGCCGCGAGGTATCCCGCGAGGCCTGGTCGTTGAGCTCGAAGGTGGTGTGCAGGGGCAGCTGGTCCTTGACCCGCAGCTCCACCTCCACGGCCCCCGGCGTGCGCCCCGGCCGGAAGATGGGGGTGATGCGCCGGTCGCCGCTGGCGCGATTGAGGGCCGCCAGTTCCTCCTGCACCTGAGGGAAGTAAGGCACCTCGCCCTCCGCCAGGGCCGGCACCCCTTCGCGGATGCGGCCCAGGGAGAAATAGCGGGCGTTGGAGATACGCAGGCGATCCACCCTGCCCTGCACCACCTCCAGGGACACCACGCCGTCCGAAACGTCCTGTTCGGGCAGGTTGACCACCACCGTGGGATAGCCCGAGTTTCTGTACAGCAACTCCAGCTCCCGCCGCGCCGCCTCCACGTCGTCGATGGTGCGGTCGGGTCCGAGGTGGCGGTAGACAGTGCGTTCCACCTGGGTGCGTTCCAGCAGGGTGTTACCGTCGACCCGGAATTCCCACACGTTGAAGGTGGGCGCCCCGTCCCCTTCGGCCGCAACCCGGTAAGGGCCGACAAACCCGGTCCCCAAAGCCACCGCCAGCATCAGTGCCGCCCGCCACCTCATGGACGGCACCCGGGAAGAGGCTTCGTTAATCCGTGCCGGATTGAATCGACGCCGTCCGACCCGGTACCTGTCCGAAGCACGCGGGCGCTTCTCAATCGCTTAGGGCATCGATGGGGCGGCCCATTCCCGGGCCCCCGGGGAAACGCTGAATGATTCGGCGTTTCCCCGGGGGCCTGGCGCAACGGGGCGATGGTTGGCTTGGAGGGCAACATAAACGCCGTATGTTCACCCACGCGTATGACATGCAGGTTACTCCGGCCATCGCCAGGGGCCTCTGGCTCCCTGCAACGGCCCCGTAACAATGGAGGGGAATAATGATCAATCCAACGGCGTTCGACGCCTCCACCGCGACCGTCTCTGACCCCGTCCACTAATCTGCATCCATGCGCACCGACACCATGATCCGCGGCCTGCTGCTGTTGTCCGGCCTCACCTTCCTGGGGGTGGTGGCGGCAGCCGTGGCGGTCCAGCACTGGTCCTTCGACGATGCCCCCGTCACGGTGCATGGCGCGCCACCCGGGGCCCCGCCCCCTGCCCCCCGAACCGACGCCGCCACTGTCACCGTCACCGGAACCCATGGTCCCATGGCCCCCGGGAGCCCCATCCCCGCGGCCGGTCAGGGAATGGAGGACCACCCCGGCGCGCCCGGGGGCCGGGGCGGGGCGGGGACCGTCCACCTGACAGAGGAGGTCCGGCCCGGGCGCCCCACGGCCAGCCGCGCGCCTGGAGACGCCGTCGAGTCAGGAGAGGGCGGCCGGCCAGGCGCCTACGACAGGGAGACGGGGACGTCCGGCAATTCCCCTTACCGCACCCATTCGGGGGCCATTGCGGGCCGCGCCCCTGCGCCGCAGGACACTTTGGCCACCCGCGCAGCCCCCCTCCCTCCTTCGGCCCCCGCGCCGGCAACCGGGACCCCCGATGCCACCGCGCCCCAACCCGTTCCTGCAGTCACCCCTGAAGCCACCCCTCCCGGGTTGACGTCAGACCAGCCTCCGGCCTCCGGCACCTCCGACGCCCAGGCACCGTCCCTGGATGACCCGGCCGACCCGTCTCGCGGGGAAGACACCGCGACGGCAAGCCCGGCAGACGAGACCGAGGAAGAACTGCCCCTGGACGACGCCGAACCCTGGCCCAACAACAACTGTCCCGAGCGGCTGCCTGCCGGCAGCACCCGGGCCACCGCCGACATCATGACCCGAACCTACGGCTGCCAATACCTGCAGTACTGCCAGGCCGTGAACGACGGCAGCGGCGACACCCGATGCTGGTGGGGCGCCTGGCGCCTGCCGGGTGGCTGAGCCCATTACCGCCGAGCCCAATCCTGCGGAGGCCCCTCCCATGACCGACACCCTCGCCACCACCCTGCGCGCCCCCGCCTTCCGGGGGGAGGCCCTCCCCGTGACCCAGGTGGACACGCCGCGCCTCGGCCTCCTCATGGGCCCCGGCCAACATCTGAATCCCGCCAACGGCCAGCGTCGCTACGACCTCTGCGTGCTCGACCTGGATGACCCCGACCGGGCCCTGACCCTGATCCCCATGACCTTCTTCGGCCACGGCGTGTGCCCCCATCCCGTCCATCCCCAGCGGCTGGCGGTATTCGAGAAGAGGGGCAAGGGGGGCTGCGAGATCGATCTCAAGGAGGGGGGCGTCACCCGCCCCATCGAGACCACGGCGGCACGCCAGTTCTATGGCCATGGGGCCTACTCCCCCGACGGCCGGCTGCTCTACAGCACCGAGACGGTGGTATCGGGGGACTACGAAGGGGTGATCGCGGTACGGGATGCCGACACCCTGAAGGAGTTGGGGACCTTCCCCAGCCATGGCGCCTCCCCCCACGACTGTCGGCTCATTGATGACGGCGCCACCATGGTAGTCACCAACGGCGGGGGCCCCATGGGCGGCGTGGCCCCCAGCGTCACCTACGTGGACGTGGCCTCGGAGCGGTTGCTGGAACGCCTGGAGTTCGACAACGCGGCCATCAACGCCGGGCATCTCGACCTCGGGGCGGAGGGCGGTCTGGCCGTGGTGTCCGCCCAACGGGAGGGTCTGCCCGATGACCGTCCCGGCGGCATCACCCTGCGCCTGCCCGACGGCGCGTTCCGCACCCTCACCGAGCCGTCCGGGATCACCGGGAGCCTGCGCGGCGAGAGCCTGAGCGTGTGCATACACCGCCCCACCGGCGTGGTGGGGGCCACCACCCCCGCCGGCAACCTGCTGACCTTCTGGGATATGAACAGTGGCCGCCTCAAGCGCCACTACCGGCTGCCGAACCCCCGGGGCATCGAACTCACCCGGGACGGCGACCATTTCGCCGTGAGCTATGGCATGGGAAATCCCCCCGAGGCCCTGTGCCTCCTCGACGCCGTCACCCTGGAAAAGGTGGATGGCTACGACCTCGCCCCCACCGGCATCACCGGCTCCCATCTCCTGTCATACACCCTGCCGCCCCACCTCAGGGCCTGATCCCTGCCGTTCGCGACCTTACTCAGTTGAGGTTGCCGACACCCCCGGACCGCGGCATCCCCTGACCGGCATCCCGCAGGTGGGGGGCCATATCCGCGCTGGGGCGGTACTCCGTGACCTGCAGGTCCTCGATGCGGAAGCGATACTCCTGGACCTCGTTCTCCAGGGCCACCCGCTTGAGGCCGAGAATGCCCTCGGTGGCCTCGAAACCCGCGGCGGCGTAGCGTTCCATGAGGTCGTGATTGGCCGCGAACAACTCGTCGTTGCGCCCCTGGCAGGTGTCGATCCATTCCTCCCGTTCCCGCACCGCCTCCACCAGGAAGCGGTTGTCGGCATTGGCCTGTTTGACCGTGCGCACGCTCTCCTGATAGCGGTCCCGGAGTTCCCGGTACTTCTTCGCATCAGCGCGAACGCGGGCCATCAGCTTGTCCCTGAGGGTACCCGCCTGGTCGAGGCGCTCCTCCAGGTCCCGGTTGCGGGCCTGCTGTTTTTCCATCTCCGCCTCGAGGGCGGCCAGTTCGTCCCCGCGCCTCGCCACCTCGGCCTCCAGGGCACTCTTTTCCTCGTTCAGCATGCGCAGCATGTACTGGGCTCGCTTCAGGGCCTGGTCGCCACCGCCGGCACGGGTGGCCTGGGCCGTGGCGGTGCCGGCAAAGGCCCCCAGGATGATAGACAGCAGCAAGAGACTTCCAGGGAATTTCATGGCCATTCCTCCGCGGTCGTTAGGAAAGCACTGAACAATTCAGCGCTTTCCGTATGGTCCATGGATGGACCATCGCATCAATCGCATAAGCGATTGAAATGCGTGAGCCCGACCCGGGCGAGTACCGGGTCGGGCGGCGCAGATTTAATCCAGGACGGATTAAATCTGCCTTTTCTTAGGAAAACGCTGAACAAAGCCGTCACTGGCTTTGCTCAGCGACGGTTGTGCGGCACATGTCCGCACAACCTCACGCGCTGTCAGTCGCTTACGCGACTGGCGCGGCGGCCCTCGCCAAGCGGTGCTGTCCTGCACCGCGGGCGAGGCCGGGGCAAGCCTTCCATGGCTTGCCCGTTCGCCGGGGGCAAGGTCCAC
>JAABTG010000170.1 GCA_011389995.1 Thiotrichales bacterium | reverse complement strand
ATGACCTCGAGGCCCAGGGTCATGTGACGGGATTCGTCGGACTGGGCGGAGAAGCCGAAGGTCACGGTGGCCATATCGCCGTTATAGGCGGCACCGGACATGAAGGGCATGAACAGCAGGTTGGTCAGCACATACTCGAAGGAGAAGGAGATGGCCGTGATGAACTCGAAGGGTCCCGCCGTCATGGCGTCGTCGAAGAAGGATTTGGGCACCGACAGGTACCACACCCGGTCATGCATGTGGCTCCAGTCATGGAAGCCGTTGAAGTACTTGTTGTAGTGACTCATGGTGTGGATCTGGGTCTGCACATGACGCAGCTCGTCCACCGACTGCATCTGGCAGGCCACCTGGGCACCCACCCCCGGGAACTGACGCCCCACCATGGCGAAACCGCGGTGGGCCTGGTACTCGAGGGGTGACACGCCGGTGAGGAACAGCTTGATGGCATTGACGTAACGGGCGTCCGTCACGTTCAAGTGCGCGTTGTTCTGGGCGAAGGCGTCGATAATGGAATAGAGCTTGCGCTCCTTCTCCGCCTGGTACTTCCAGTAGGCGTCCATGGTCAGGCGGAAGGGGTCTTCCCACTTGCTCCAGTCATCGATCTTGATGCCCTCCATCTCCATCTGGGGGAACAGTTTCTCGAACGGCTGATAGCTGGGGTCCCAACTGAGGTCCCGGGTCATCAGGGCGTACTTGTCGCGAAGGTTGAGTTTCTTGGCCATCACTATCTCCTAGCCGAATCAGTTGTTTCGCTCGAGGATGAACTCATCCTCGGTTTCATCCACGTTGCCCGAGATGGAGATCAGGCTGACGTGGATCTCCTGAGGGTCCCACTCCCGCCCGATCAATTCCTCGACCGTCTCCCGCTTCACCACCAGCCGTCCGGGGGCGTCTATTTTCACCATGGCCGGAAAATGACTGATGGTGGCGTGGGGATTGTCCTGCTCTATGGCCTCTATGACCCCGCGCGCGTCTTCGTTGTTCTGAAGGGCGATGTACACCATGTTTTTCGACATCGGACTCTCCCTAGAATTCCAGGTTGCACTTCTTTGCGGCGCGGTTCTTGAACTCCGCCACCATGTCGGCGAGGGCGCCCGACCCCTCTTCCCCCAGGGCCAGGCTGGCCAGGGGGGCCAGGGCCTCCCGGGCCCGTTCGGTCCATTGGGCACACCAGGTCTCGAGCTGCTGCTTGTTGGCGTCGGACTCGGCCGCCGCGGTCTTCATGTAGGCATCGACGCAGCGGTTACTCTCGGCGAACCAGTCCACCATGAAGGTGGTGAGCATGGTCAGGGTGGAGCCGCCGTGTTCGGAGACGGCGAGATCGAAGCGGTCGTAGATCAGCGGGTACAGCAGGCCGTTCATGACGAAGTTCTGGGCGGCGTAGACCTCGAACCAGTCGTCCAGCACCATCATGTCCTCCATCATGCGGCGCAGGGGCTGCCAGCCCTCCTCCTCCATCCACTGGCGCTTGGACTCCACCAGGGCGTCCCCGCTGTTGCCGTCCAGCAGCAGGCCGATGCGGGACAGGTACTGGGCCATGCCCAGATGGTCCATCATGGCGAAGGCCCCGGTCTGGGTCATGGCGGTGCCGTAGCCGTAGGCGGCGATGAAGCAGTTGTTCTGGTTGGCCGTGAACTCCACGTGGCGCAGGGGCAGCAACACCGCCGCCACGCGGGCGCGCCACTCGTCGCTCATGAGGTTCAGCAGCTCACGCTTCTCCACGAAGCTGAAGTTGCGCTCCGCGTTGTCCTGCTGTTTGGCGCGGGTGATGGTCCAGGTGCCGTAGTAGAACTGGCGCGGATCCTTGAAGGTGTACCAGTCCTCCATGCGGATGGCCGTGCGGCGCGGGTCGTAGAGTTCGCGCTGGGGGTCCCAGAAAGGCCGGTAGTGGAAATTCACCATGGGCTGGACATCGAAGGTGGCCTCCTGGTACCGGGAGGCCGTCTTGCCCTCGCCGATGCGCCGCGCCACGTTGTCGAAGGTCTGGCGGATGGGCTTGATGTCGGTGGTCCTGATGTCTATCTGCATCTGACGCTCTCCGGTCTTTCAGTTGATTGGCATTGCGTATCTGATGAGCCCGCGCCGCGCCGGCTCGACCCATCGCCCACTATGTTCATGGGCCCACTGTTCATGGCCGCGCCGTTCACGGCACCGCTGTTCACGGCCCGTGCGTTCATGGCTTGGGGTCCTCCCGCACCTCGTCCCCCTCCTGGGAGATGAAACCTTCCCGCCAGCGCTTGCGGTCGGCCTCGATGGCGGCGGAATCGGCCTCATCGAGAAAGATCACGCCGTTGGAGTTGCAGAACTCATTGAAGGCCGTGGTGGGCAGGATGAGCTCCACGTAGAGGCCCGGGTCGCCGATGGAGAAATCGAACTCCACGAAACCGTCGTCGCGCATGCGGCGTATGCACACGTATTTGTCTTTGGTCATGTCCGTCGCGCCGGCGGACCGTTCCAGGGGGAGAACCTTGCTGTCTTGCTTCATTGCTTGTGCCACCACGCGGAGGTATTGGGAACGGCCTTATGCAGATGCCATGCCATGTCTCTATTCCCTTAAATATCAGATAGTTGGAAATATAGGCCGTTCACTGCTTGCTGAACTGATAAAAAACACCTCAGAATGCCTTTACCAAATAGTCAACTTTTCAAGCCTACAAAAGAATCTGACTATTTAATTAAACGGCTGTTCGGCTTTCGCCATTAAAATCGACAAAAATATACATTTACGATAATTTGTCACAACAATGGGCAGGTCACAACCCGTGCCTTTTGACGAATAGATAAAATTTGATGTTTTCCACCCGTCCACAGGTAAGGCCATGCCGTCCATCGAACTGAACAGCTACATGGATATGCCCTCTCCCCTGAGCGTGGAGTTCCAGAAGGGCCGTATCACCCTCGAGAAACACCGCATGCTCATGCTGCACGCGGGCGCCATGGGCTCCCTGCGCCGGGAACTCATGGACACCCTGGGCATGGAGTGGGCGCGGCGGGTGCTGACCCGCATGGGCTTCGTCTCCGGGGAACTCGACGCCGGCCTGGTGCGGCGCCTGATGCCCAATGCCTCGGACGACGACCTGCTGCTCATGGGGCCCATGATGCATTCGGCCGAAGGCATCGTGCGGGTCTCGCCCCTCAAGCTCGACATCGACATCGCCAACCAGAAGTACTACGCGGAGATGCTGTGGGAGGACTCCTTCGAGGCCGAGGTCCATGTGAAATCCATGGGCCTGTCCCCCGAGGCGGTGTGCTGGATCCAGATCGGCTACGCCTGCGGCTACACCAGCGCCATCGTCGGCAAGCGTATCCTCTATAAGGAGGTGGAATGCGCGGGCTGCGGCGATCGCCACTGCCGCATCATCGGCAAGCCCATCGAGGAGTGGGAGGACGCCGAAGCGGAGGCCCGTCATTTCGAGCCTATCCGCGTGGCGGACCAGATCATCCAGCTCCAGGAGGAGGTGCAACACCTGCGCTACTCCATCGACGACCAGGTGGCCATGGGGGAGATGGTGGGCACCTCAAACGCATTCCGCGACACCTGCGAGCTCATCCACAAGGCGGCGGACAGCCAGGTGACGGTGCTCCTGCTCGGGGAGACGGGCGTGGGCAAGGAGGTGTTCGCCCGCTCCCTCCACAGCATCAGCACCCGGGCCAAGAACACCTTCGTGCCCATCAACTGCGCCGCCATCCCCGAGGAGCTCATCGAGTCGGAGCTGTTCGGCGTGGAGAAGGGGGCCTACACCGGGGCCCAGCATTCCCGCCCCGGGCGCTTCGAGCGGGCCCACGGCGGCACCTTGTTCCTGGACGAGGTGGGCGAACTCTCCGCCTCCGCCCAGGCCAAGATCCTGCGGGTGCTGCAGGACGGTGAGTTCGAGCGCATCGGCGACACCCGCACCCGCCGGGTGGACGTGCGGCTGGTGGCGGCCACCAACGTGGACCTCAAGCAGGCGGTGGAAGCGGGACGCTTCCGCGCCGACCTCTACTACCGCCTCAATATCTTCCCCGTCATCGTGCCGCCCCTGCGGGAGCGCAAGGACGACATCCCCCTGCTGGTGAACCGTTTCCTGGAAAAATACTCGGCGCGCCACGGCAAGCGGGTCACGGGGATCACCGAGCGCGCCATGGAGACCCTGATGAAGTTCGACTGGCCCGGCAACATCCGCGAGTTGGAGAACATGATCGAGCGCGGCGTCATCCTGGTGGGGCCCAATCAGCACATCGACGTCAAGCAGATATTCCCCTGCGTGGACCTGAGCCGCGGCATGGCGGGCGCCGGCGCCGGCCCCGGCGGCGAGGCCCCCCGGGAGGCCGCGGGGTCTCTGGACCACATGGTGGAAAGCGCCCTGAATCAGAGTGCGTCCCTGGAGCAGATCGAGCAGATCATGCTCACCAAGGCGGTGGAGCGCAGCAACGGCAACCTCAGCTCCGCCGCCCGCCTGCTCAACATGACCCGCCCCCAGTTGGCCTACCGCCTGAAGAAGTACCAGGCGGTGCCCGACGGCGTCACGGATTGACCGCCGGCGAGTCCTTCGTTACACCGCAAAACCGGGCCCGAGGGAAGGGCCGGCCATCATCCCGATGACTGACCGCCACGAAACCATGAGATTCCTGATCCTCGGCGCGGGCGGCATCGGCGCCTACTTCGGCAGCCGCCTGTTGCAGGCGGGCCACCGGGTGACCTTCGTGGTGCAGGGCGACCATGGCGCCGCCCTCGCCTCCCGGGGCCTGGTGCTCGACCATCCCCAACATCCCTACGCCGGGCCGGTGGACACCGTCGCCGGCGACGACCTCACGCCGGCCCGTCTGATGGCCGCCGACCACGTGCTGGTGTGCCTCAAATCCACCGCCACGGCGGCGGCCGCCCGCCACCTCGCGACCCTGCTGCCGGGCCCGGAGGAGCCCGGCGGCCCCCTGGTGGTGTCCCTGCAGAACGGCGTGGACAACGAGGCCGTGCTGGTGGCGGCCCTGGGGACCCGGCGGGTGGTGGGCGGCCTCACGCGACGCATCGGCGCCCATATCGTCGCCCCCGGCCACGTGCGGGCCACCGGCCCGGCCGAGACCATCCTCGGGCGCTGGCCCGACGATATACGCTGCGACCCCGAGGCCCCCTCCCACGCCGCCATCGAGGCCCTGGCCGCGGCCCTGAAGGGGGCGGCCATCCCGGTGGAGGTGAGCCCCGACATCCACAGGGAGCTGTGGCGCAAGCTGGTGATCAACAACGGCGTCAACGCCCTGGCGGCCCTCCTCGGCGAGGAGACGGGGCCGCTGCTCGCCGACCCCGGCCTGTCGGAGCTGGTCCGTGAGCTCATGCTGGAGGCCGCCGCCGCCGCCCGGGCCGACGGCGTCGCCCTCGACGGCGACGCCGTGGATGCCATGCACCGCCTCATCTCCACCTTCGACTCCATCAAGCCCTCCATGCTGGTGGACAAGGAACGGGGCCGCGAGCCCGAGATGGAGGCCATCTGCGGCGCCGTCATCGCCCGCTGCCGGTCCGCCGGACGCGACGCCCCCCACACCCGCACCGTGATGCGGCTGCTGCGCCACGCCCTGGAGCGGGATCGGCGGTGAACCTCGTCGCCGAGGTGCTCCAGGTCAGCGTGCCGGTGTTCCTCGTCGCGGCCCTGGGTTACGTCTTCGGCCGCCACCACGGCCCGGAGATGGACTCGGCCAACCGCGTCAACATGGTGCTGTTCATCCCCGCCCTGCTGTTCTACGTGCTGTCGGAGAAGATCCCCGCGGACCTGCCGTGGGGCGGCATCACCCTCGGCGCGGCCGCCGTGGTGCTGGGCTCGGGGCTGCTGGCCTGGCCGGTGGCCCGCCTCGCCGGCATGCCCGTCAAGGCCCTGGTGCCGCCGTCCATGATGAACAACGCCGGCAACCTCGGCCTGCCCCTGGCCCTGCTGGCCTTCGGCGAGGCGGTGCTGCCCCTGGCGGTGGTGGCCTTCGTGGTGGAGGTGGCCCTGCACTTCAGCGTCGGGGTGTGGATCCTGAAGGGCCGCATGGACCTGGGCGTCCTCGCCACCAACCCCATCTTCGTGGCCACCGTGGCGGGCGTCGCCTTCAACCTCATGGATCTCCACGCCCCCGCCATCCTCCTGCCGGGCATCGAGATGATGTCCCAGGTGGCCATACCCCTGATGCTGGTCTCCCTCGGCGTGCGCCTCAACCGCCTGGACCTGTCCCACTGGCGCATCGGCCTGGTGGGGGCCCTCCTTGCCCCCGCCACCGGCATCCTGTGCGCCCTGGCCGCCATCCGTATCCTCCACCTGGACCCCGTCACCGCCGACGTGCTGCTGTTGTTCGGCGCCCTCCCACCGGCGGTGATGAACTTCCTCATGGCCGAGCGCTACGACACCTTCCCCGCCGAAGTGGCCGCCATCGTGAGCTTCGGCAACCTGGCGGCCCTGGCGGTGATCCCCGCCGTGCTGTTGGTCATCCTGTGACCGCCTCCGGGCGCCACCGCCTGGCGGGCGGGCTGCTCACCGCCACCCTCCTGACGGCCATGGCGCCGGCCCTGTGGCCCGACGCCCCCCGCTGGCCCGGCGGCGTCACCGCCTGGCTCGCCGCCCTCCTCATGTGGCGGGACATCCCCCTGCGGGCACGGCGCCAGTCGGTGGTGCTGGTGGGGGTGGGGGGGCTGGCCATGGCCCCCTTCCTGGTGCAGGGGGCACTCCTGCCCTGGCGTCAGGCTTTGGGGGCCAACGCCCTGCTCATCGGCATGCTCATCGCCGTGAGCTTCCTGCGCCTGGTGAGCCACGCCGGGACCCTCGAAGGCGAGACGCCGGGCGGCCGCCGGGCCCTGTGGCGCACCCTCCTGGGGCTGCACCTGTTCTCATCGGTCATCAACATCACCATGCTGTTCATCGTCGGCGACCGCCTCGCCCGCAACGGCACCCTGGGGCGCCGCCGCGCCACCCTGCTGGCCCGGGGCTTCGTGCTGGCGGCCTACTGGTCCCCGTTCTTCGCCGCCATGGCCACGGCCCTGACCTGGGCCGAGGGGGCGCGCCTCCACCTGCTCATGGCCCTGGGCCTGCCCCTGGCCGCCGTGGGCCTGGTCCTCACGGTATGGGAGCGCCCCGCCGCCGCCGATGGCGGCTTCCACGGCTACCCCATGGACTTCGCGGGGCTGTGGGTGCCGGGCCTGCTGGCGGCCCTGGTGCTGGCCGTCCATCTGCTGTGGCCCGCCATCCCCGTGCTCAGCGTCATCGCCATCAGCGCCCCCGCCATCACCCTCCTGCTGCTGGGGATGCGACAAGGCCCGGCCGCCGCCCCCGCGGTCCGGCAGCACCTGGAGGCCGGCCTGCCGCGGCTGCTGAACGAGCTGCTGCTGTTCATCGCCGCCGGCGTCCTGGCGGCGGGGCTCGGCGTGCTGTTCGTCAACCTCGGCGGCTGGCTGCCCTTCACGGCCTTCGGCCCCCTCGAAGCCACCGTGGTCCTGCTGGTCATCGTGGCGGCGGCCGTGGCGGGGATCCACCCGGTGGTCACCATCGCCACCTTCGGCACCCTGCTGGCGCCCCTGGACCCCAATCCCAACCTGCTGGCCATGAGCTTTCTCGCCGGCTGGGCCATCGGCCTGCCCATGAGCCCCCTGTCCGGCGTCGGCCTCGCCCTCCAGGGCCGCTACCACGTGCGCGCCGCCGACATCATCCGCTGGAACTACCGCTGGGGGCTGGCCATGATGGCCGTCAGCGCCGGCGGCTTCTTCATCATGGACCGCCTCAGCACCGGCCCCTGATGGTTCTCGCCCAGGCACCGGAGGAGACAACCATGCCCCAAGCCATCAGCCCGCAGGCTGGGTTGAGCGAAGCAAAACCCGGCATGGGCGGCGCCCGGCGACGTACCGTGGTCATGCCGGGATTCCGCTACGCTCCATCCCAGCCTACGTTTGCGTGCGAGAGGAGACCGCCATGCCCCATGC
>JAABTG010000169.1 GCA_011389995.1 Thiotrichales bacterium | reverse complement strand
TCTGTCACCGCTGCGCCTACATGCAACTGGAGTGTGACGTGGACCGGGCGGCCGCCGATTGAGGGGCGGTTGCGGGGGGCACCTCAGCCGCCGTTGCCCATGGGATCAAAGCGGGGAATCAATCCGCGAGGGTCAAGCCCGAGCGCGACGCCGGCGTCCGAAGGCCGTCAGGCCCGCCAGGGCCGAGAGCAGCAGCACGGCGGCACCGGGGACGGGAACGGCACTGACCCGCAGGTTGGATACGGTGAGGCTCGCATCCTGGGCGGCGTCATCCAGGGGCGTCAGCAGCCAGAACTGCATGCCGAGCTCAGGATAGTCCACGGCGAAGGGGGACAGGTCGAAGGTCACCGCCCCGGAGCCCGGCGTCTGGGTGGAAAACTCCATCATGGGGGCCGGCACCAGGCCGGTGTCGGGGGTGTCGAACCTGAACGGCTTATTGACGTCGTCGAAGGTGTCCGGGTCCGTCAGGCGGGCAAGGAAGGTGTTGTCCCCCGCCGGATTGACGAAGGTGTAGTCGAAGCTCAGGGCCAGGCCCGCCGCGGGTTCGATGATGGCAGGGTCCCAGAAGGGGTCGTTCTCCAGCAGCACGTCGGCGATGAAGGAGGACTCGTCGAACCGGGCCGAGAAACCGATGTCCGGGCCGTTGTCCAGGATGGTCACCTCGGGGTCCGCGACCCCGAACTGGTTCAGGTCGATGAAGGCGGCGGCCGCCCCGGCATGGAGCAAGGCGGCCAAGGCCAGACCGGCGGAGATGGGTTGGCATGTCATGGAATGGTGTCTCCAATCGTCACGTTGAATGGCCGGCCCATGGGGAATTGCACGGAGTCCGGCGAATTCGTTGGCATTTTTCTCTATACAAGATCCAAGCCAGCCACCGTAAGCCCTTGATTTCGGAAGCTGGCGCCGTCGCCATGGGGGGGGACGGCTGATACATTGTAAAAAAATCCGACGCCGGATCATGGGGCCGTGAGGGCGCGCTGATGGCGACGCGGGAATTTCCATGGATATTCTTGAACTGTGTCACATTAATGGGGGCCTTCCATCGCCGTCGCCGGCGGGCGAAGCTGTAAACCTTTCCGACTGAAGGTTCCCTGCCGTGTCCCGTCCCCAGCGCCTCAAGGCCCTCGCCCAACTCACCCGGCTGCCCGCCGGCTTCACCGCCGTGTCCAACATCCTGGCCGCCCAGTTCATCGCCACCGGGGGTACCCCGGTGTGGTCCGAGGCCCTGCTCCTGGTCATGGCATCCCTGGCCCTCTACCACGCAGGCATGGTGCTGAACGACTGTTTCGACTTCGCCACGGATGCCCGGGAGCGACCGGCGCGCCCCCTGCCCGCGGGCCTCATCCCCCGCCGTGGCGCGTGGGCCCTGGGCTGGGGGCTGCTGCTGGGCGGGCTGGCCGCGGCCGCCGCTGCGGGGCCCCGGGCCCTGGCCGTGGCGGCCCTGCTGGCGGTGCTGGTGGTGGCCTATGACGGCTTCTTCAAGGGCACCCGTCTGGGACCCCTGGCCATGGCCGCATGCCGCTATACCAACTGGTTGCTGGGGTTCTCGCTGGTGGCCCTGGGCACCGAACAGCTGTTGCTGGCCCTGCCCATCGGCCTCTATATCGTCGGCGTCACCACCCTGGGGCGCCAGGAGACCGGCACGCCGGCGCGGCTCGGTATCGCCATGGCCGCCCTCGCCCTGGCGGCGGCCCTGGCGGTCATCCTGGTGCTGTGGTGGCGGGGCACCCTGCCCTTTCCCTGGCTGCCCCTGGTGGTGATTCCCGCCGGCGGCTACCTGCTGTGGCGGCACCTGGGGCTCATGGTCCACGGCGATGCCGGGGCGGTGCGGGGCCTGATGACGGTGCTGATCCTCGGGGTGATCCCCCTCGATGCGCTGCTGGTGCTGGGGGCGGGCCTGCCGTGGCAGGCCCTGGCGGTGCTGGCCCTGCTGGTGCCGGCGCGGCTGCTGGCGCGGGCCATCTACGTCACCTGAAACCCTTCCGGACGCCCTATGGCCCGCCCCGGGGCCCTTGGTTATAGTGGCGGGCCCGAGCCATGACCCCCACACCGTAATGAGCCCCCCACGGGAATGAGCGAAGACCACCGCGGCGCCCTTGACGCCTACATCCGCAGCTGCAGCGATGGCCGTGGCCGCCAGTGGCTAGAAGACGCGTGGCGGGAGGCCACGGCCCCGGACATCGCCCATGAGCGGCTGGCCACCCTGTGTGCCATGGCCGCCCGGCGCCTCGGGCGCACCCCCTGTCCGGGCGCCGCCACGGCCCTGGCCACGCCCCATGGCGCCGTCCACCTCGGCCCCTGGAGCCCCGGGGACGCCGGCCGGGCCCTGCTGGTGCTGGCGGCACCCGCCCCGGCACGGCCCGAGCGGTGCCGGGCCCTGTACGCCACGGGCGACGAGGGGGAACGCATCTCCCTGGTGCGTGCGCTGGCCCTGGTGGTGGCGGACGCCGGCCTGCGGGACCTCGCCCTGGAGGCCGGGCGCACCAACAACCTCGCCCTGTTCGCGGCCCTGGTGGGGCACAACCCCTATCCCGCCGCCGTCTATGACGACCACGAGTTCAATCAGCTGGTGCTCAAGGCCCTGTTCATGGGGCTGCCCATCACTGCCGTGGTCGGCCTCCCGGCACGAGCGAATGCGGAACTCTCCCGCATGTGCGAAGACTATGTGGATGAACGCCGGGCCGCCGGACGGGAGGTGCCGGCAGACATCTGGCTGGCCCTGGTACCCCGCATGAGCCCCCGCGGCCGGGCCCAGGTGATGGCGGCCCTCGCCGCCGCGGACCCGGCCCAGCGGCGCCACGCCGCCACGGCCATGGTGGCGGCCGGTGCCGCCGACCCCGGCCTGCGGGAGGCGGTGGAAGACATGCTCGCCCGGGAGGACGACGAGACGGTGCGCGCCGCCGTGCCGCGCCCCTGGCATCCCCCTCATCCCTGACGGAGACACCCGACCATGCAATATTTCGATCCCCACATCCATATGCTCTCCCGCACCACGGACGACTACGAGCACATGGCGGCGGCCGGCATCATCGGCGTGGTGGAGCCTGCCTTCTGGCAGGGGCAGCCGCGCACCCATGCCGGCACCTTCCTGGACTATTTCGACAGCCTGGTGGGCTGGGAACGCTTCCGCGCCAGCCAGTTCGGCATCCACCACTATTGCACCATGGGCATCAACCCCAAGGAGGCCAACAACGTACCCCTGGCGGAGGCCGTGATGGAGGCCCTGCCCCGCTACTGCGAGAAGGACGGCGTGGTGGCGGTGGGGGAGATCGGCTACGACGACATGACCGCGGCGGAGGAGCGCTTCTTCACGGCCCAGATGCGGCTGGCCATGGACCACGACCTGCCGGTGCTCATCCACACCCCCCACCGCGACAAGAAGCGGGGCACCGAGCGTTCCATCGCCATCGTCAGGGAGAGCGGCATCGACGAGGAGCGGGTGATCATCGATCACCTCAACGAGCAGACCCTGCCCCTGGTGATGGAGACGGGATGCTGGCGCGGCCATTCCATCTATCCCCATACCAAGATGTCCGAAGAACGCATGGTGGCCCTGCTCCAGCGCTACGGCACCGAGAAGATGGTGGTGAACAGCGCCGCCGACTGGGGCCGCAGCGACCCCCTCAAGGTGCCCAAGACGGGCCGGGCCATGGCCGCCGCGGGCTTCGACGAGGCCACCATCGAGAAGGTGCTGTTCCACAACCCCGTGGATTTCTATGCCATGAGCGGGCGCATCTCCCGGGAGGACCTCGGCCCCATCAGCGTGGACCAGACCCGCCTGTGGGAGGATAACTCGGTGTTGCGGGGCCAGACGCCCGTGGTGCCGTGACCGCTCCGCGCTGGTCGCGGGCGGACGTGGGCTACTGCTCCAACGTCCATGGCGGTGAGGAGCTGGCCGACCTGCATCACACCGTGGCCCGCCACGTGACGGCGGTGCGCGAGGAACGCGGTCTCCAACACATGGCCGCCGGCCTGTGGCTGCCGGCGGCGGCGGCCCATCTCCTGGACCGCCAGCCGGCCGCCCTCGAGGCCTTCCGGGCCACCCTGGGGGAGGCCGGCATCCGGCTGGTGACGGCCAACGGATTCCCCCACGGCGGCTTCCACCGCGAGCGGGTCAAGCACGCCGTCTACCATCCCGACTGGTCCACCCCCGACCGCCTCAGCTACACCCTGGCCCTGGCCCGGGTCCTCGCGGCCTGCGCCCCGGCCGACGCACCCGGGGAGGAGCTCACCCTGTCCACCCTGCCGGTGGCGGCGGCCGGCACTCTGGGTGGCGAGGCCCTGGAACGGGCCTACAACCAACTGGTGACCCTCGCCGCGGCCCTCGCGACGTTGCGGGGGCGCAGCGGCCGCCACGTCCGGGTGTGCCTGGAACCCGAACCGGGCTGCCTGCTGGAGACCTCGGCCGCGGCCGCCCGACTGCTCGCGGAAACCCTGCCGGCGCGGGCCCGCAGTCGCGGCGTGGCCGCGGCGGCCATCGCCGATCACCTGGGGGTGTGCTACGACGTCTGCCATCAGGCGGTGATGTTCGAGTCCGTGGACGACGGCCTCGCGACCCTGGCGGCGGCGGGGGTACGGGTGGGCAAGGTCCAGGTATCCAGCGCCCTCAGGGTGGCCGATGCCGGCGACCCGGCCACCCGGGAGGCGTTGGCTCGCTTCGACGAACCCCGTTACCTCCACCAGGTGCGCTGGCGGGACCCGGACGGCGCCGTCCGCGGCACGGACGATCTCGACGGGGCGCTGGCCGACGGCCCCCGGGGGACCGAGTGGCGGGTGCATTTCCACGTCCCCATCCAGGCCGCCAACCTGGACTTCCCCGGCCTCGCCACCACCCGGGACGCCATCGACGACCTGCTGGTCGCCCTGGCGGCCCGACCCGACGCCTCGCCCCATCTGGAGGTGGAGACCTACACCTGGTCCGTGCTGCCACCCCGGCTGCGGCCGGCCACCCCCGAGGCCCTCACGGCGGGACTGGGGGCGGAGCTGGACTGGCTGGAGGGGCGTATGGAGCGCCGGGGCCTGCTGGCACCGTGAGCCCTACCCCCAGACCCCTGGTGGTGCTCAACGTGGTGGGCCTCACCCCCCATCTGCTGCGCCACCACGCCCCCCGTCTGGCGGCCCTGGCGGGCGACGGCTTTGCCCGCCCCCTCGCCGGCACCTTCCCCGCCCTCACCTGCTCGGCCCAGGCCACCATGCTCACGGGGGCGCCGCCTGCAGGCCACGGCATCGTGGGCAACGGCTGGTACTTCCGTGATCTCGCCGAGGTGATGTTCTGGCGCCAGTCCAACCACCTGGTGGGGGGCGAGAAGCTGTGGGAGGCGGCCCGGGCGCGCCTGCCGGGCTTCACCTGTGCCCAGCTCTTCTGGTGGTACAACATGTACGCGGCGGTGGACTGGTCGGTGACCCCGCGCCCCGTCTATCCCGCCGACGGCCGCAAGCTGCCGGGTCTGTACTCCAACCCCCCCGACCTCCACCGGCAACTGGAGGCCGAGCTCGGGGCCTTCCCCTTTTTCCATTTCTGGGGCCCGGCCTCCGATGCCCGGGCCAGCCGCTGGATCGCCGCCTGCGCCGGCCTGGTGTTCGACCGCCACCGCCCCACCTGCACCCTGGTGTACCTGCCCCACCTGGACTACAGCTTCCAGAGCCGCGGCCCCGACCATCCCCTGTCCCTCGCCGCGGTGGCCGAGGTGGACGCCATGGCCGGGGATCTGGCCGATCATGTGCGGGAAGCGGGCGGCGACGTGCTGGTGGTGTCGGAATACGGCATCCGCGCCGTGGACGGGGCGGTGCCCATCAACCGCATCCTGCGCCGCCACGGCTACCTGGCAGTGCGCGAGACCCCCCTGTGGGACGAGCTGGATGCCGGGGCCTCCCGGGCCTTCGCGGTGGCGGACCACCAGGTGGCCCACGTCTACGTGGCGAGCCCCGCCGACGTCGCCCCCGTGGCCGAACTGCTGACGGCCACCGCGGGCATCGACACGGTGCTGGATGGTCCCGCCCTGGCGGGGGTGGGTCTTAACCACCCCCGCGCCGGCGAACTGGTGGCGGTGGCCGAACCCCGGCGCTGGTTCAGCTACTATCATTGGCTGGACGACGCCCGGGCCCCGGATTTCGCCCGCACCGTGGACATTCACCGCAAGCCGGGCTACGACCCCGTGGAGCTCTTCATCGACCCCCGCCTGCCCTTTCCCCGCCTGGCGGTGGGCCGCCGCCTGCTGAAGCGGCGCCTCGGCCTGCGTACCCTGATGGACGTGATCCCCCTGACCCCCGAGCTGGTACGCGGCAGTCACGGACGGGCCGCGCCGCACCCCGACCACGGCCCGGTACTCATCGCCAGCCGCCGGGATCTGGAGCGGGAGGGCTTCGCCATGACCGACGTGAAGTCCCTGATGCTGGAACACTGGCACGCTGCTCCGCCATGACCGGCCGCCCCCGCCATCTGGTGTTCGGCGCCAGCGGTTACATAGGTACCCACCTGGTGGGGCGACTACTGGAGCAGGACGTGACCCTGCGGGTGAGCTCCCGTAACCCGGCGGTGCTGGAGGGCAGGGGCTGGGACGGCGTCGAGGTGGTGGGGGCCGACGTGCTGGACCCGGCCAGCCTCGGGCCGGCCCTGGCCGATGTGGACGTGGCCTATTACCTGGTGCACTCCATGGCCGCGGGCCGGGACTTCGGACGCCTCGACCTCACCGCCGCGGCCAACTTCGCCGATGCCGCCGCCGCCGCGGGGGTCGGGCGCATCGTCTACCTCGGCGGCCTGGTGCCCGAGGATGCCGCCTCCGAGCATATCGTGTCCCGCCGGGACACCGGCCAGGTGTTGCGGGCCGGCCCGGTGCCGGTGACCGAGGTGCGGGCCGGGGTCATCGTGGGGCCGGGTTCGGCGGCCTTCGAGGTGATGCGGGACCTGGTGTTCCACCTGCCCGTCATGCTCACGCCGCGCTGGGTGCGGGCCGTGTCCCCGCCCATCGCCCTGGACAACCTGCTGGAGTACCTGGTGCGGGTGCCGGAGCTGGAAGAGACCGCCGGCGGCATCTACGATGCGGCGGGGCCGGAGTATCTGAGCTACGAGGCCATGATGCGCGAGCTTGCCGCCGTGGCAGGGCGGCGCCCACCCCTCATCATCTCCGTGCCCGTCCTCACGCCCCGGTTGTCCGCGTTGTGGCTGCGCTTCGTGACGGCCGTGCCCACCAACGTGGCCCGCGCCCTCATCGAGGGCCTGAAGCACGATTTCAGCGCCGACGACGCCGCCCTGCGGCGGCTGGTGCCCCAGCGGCTGCTGGGCTTTCGGGAGGCCGTGGAGGCGGCCTTCGAGGCGGAACGCAACCACACCGTCCAGGCCCGCTGGACCGAAGGAGCCTTCACCATGCGAAACAGACGCATCGACTACGCCTACTACGCCAAGCGTGCCTCCGGCAGCGCCCTGTCCCGGGCCGCACCGGCGACCATCTGGAAGGTGCTGTCCGGCATTGGCGGCGACAACCGCTACTACTACCTCAATTCCCTGTGGACCCTGCGGGAGGCCCTGGACTGGGTGGTGGGGGGGCCGGGCCTCAAGCGCGGCCGCCGCCACCCCCAGGAACTGCGAGTGGGGGATCGGGTGGATTCCTGGACGGTGCTCGGCATCGAGCCCGAACGGCGCCTCACCCTGTCATTCGGCATGAAGGCCCCGGGGGCCGGGGTGCTGGAACTGGAGATGGTACCGGAATCCGAGGGCTACACGCGGGTCACGGCCACCGCCTACTGGCATCCCGCGGGGGTATGGGGGCTCATGTACTGGCTGTCCCTGGAGCCGGCCCACAAGGTGATCTTCGATGGCCTGACCCGGGAGATCTGCCGCCGCGCGGAGGAGGAGGAGCGCGGGACGAAGGGCGGGGCGGCAGTCTGACGGGGGGCAGGGGACCCGGGAATAGGGAATAGGGAATAGGGAATAGGGAATAGGGAATAGCAAAAGTGTAGGCACCCTGGA
>JAABTG010000168.1 GCA_011389995.1 Thiotrichales bacterium | reverse complement strand
GCGCGCCGCGGCCAAGCTGTCCCTCAAGGGCAAGGACTACACCCAGGCCTTCCCCAGCATCGTCATCGAGAACAACTAACGGCAATCCGCCCCGGCGGCAGCACCCCCGCGGCCGCCGTCCTCTTCCGCCGATACCCCACCCGCTGGGGACGCCACGGTGCGCGGCCGCTGACAACACCCCTTCCCATGGGGTAGCGTGGGCCCCTCCATACCCGCATACGAGGCCCACCGGTGACCACTGGACACAGCCGCCCCGCTGCTCCCGGAGCCACTGGGCCGAGGCCCGCCCGGCGGCCATGACCGTCCCCCTGGTATCCGTCATCATCCCCTGCCGCGATGCCGGCGCCACCCTCCGGCGCTGCCTGGAGAGTGTGTACGCCCAGACCCATCCACGTCTGGAGGTGGTGGTGGTGGACAACGGCTCCGGGGACGACTCCGTGAATATCGTGGAAGGGCTGGCGGCGCGCCATGACACCCCCCTGACCCTGGCCCACTGCCCCGTGCCGGGGGCCAACAACGCCCGCAACCAGGGCTTCGGCCTCGCCCGGGGTGACTACATCCAGTGGCTGGATACCGACGACACCATCCATCCCCACAAGGTGGCCCTTCAGGTGAATGCGCTGGAACGACACGGCAGTGCCACGGTGGCCTACGGCGACTGGCGCTGGCGTTTTCCCCTGTCCGGCCATGACTGGCGTAGTCAGGCCCAGGCCATCGTCTCGGGATCCACCGCGGTGGCCTACGGGGTCCGGCGATGGGTACTGTCGAGCACACCTTCCAGACATCTCGAGCGCAGGCTGCGGCTCGCCCAGTTCGATGATTTCCTGCTGCGCCTGCTGCAGGACATGTGGCTGCCGCCCAATGCCTATCTGCTGCATCGCTCCGTGGCCGAACGATTGCATGGGATCGAGGCGTTTCATCCGCGGCGGCGGGTGGCGATGGACCGCGAATACATCAGCCTCGCCGCCGTGCTCGGAGCCGAATTCCTGCACGTGCCCGGGGCCTGGGCCGACTATTTCACCTGGCGCCCGGACCAGCTGAGCCGTACCGTCCCGGTGGCGGAGCGAGGCCGGGAGCTGGCCGACATCTTCACCCGTCTGCACGTCATAGCTACCCGGCCAGGCGCGCCCGCCCTCACCGACGCGCATCACTTTCTCTTGCAACAGGATTGGGGCTTGTGGTCGCTGACCACGCCATTCCCCGGCCCGCCCCCCCGGGAAGGCCCCCGGGAGCAGTGGGACGAGGCCATCCTGGCAACCCTGCGCCATAACCCGCGATCCCGCCTCCTGGAAGGGCATGCCAAGGTGGTGGCCCACCATATACCGGCCCTGTGGGAGCGCCACCTGGAAATTCTGCAGGCCCTTCACCGGCTGGCGGCGGCCGGCGCCTTGCGCACCGCGCCCGGGGTTTCACCCTGATGGGACAGGGCCTGGAACAAGCGTTACCGCGGGTCGCCGTGGTAACGGACATCGCCTTCTGGCGCGGTGGGCGCGGGGATGCCGCGCGGATCGCCGCACTGGTACGTTTCCTCAACGAGCACACGGACTTACGCATACTATTCCTGTCCCCGCCCGGGCCCCACGGGGGGGCCGCGGCCCGGGAGATCGTGGCAATCATGGCAGCATGGGACATTCATCTGGTACTGGCGGACGGCCGCAACGCCGAACAGTCCCGGCGCGCCTTCGACCGTTTCCTGGGCTCGCAACGGCTCGATGCCTGCATCTTCGAGTTCCTCAGGCTCGCGCCGCTGCGTGCCCGCCTGCCACCCGGGGTACGCGCCGTGCTCGACACCCACGACATCATTGCTCACCGCAATGCGAGCTTCCGTGCCTTCGGGGCCGCCCCCATCCGGGATCTGTCGCCGGAGGAGGAGTTGGCGACGTACGCCCTGTTCGACCAGGTGATGCTGATTCAGCAGCACGATTACCGGGCCATGGCCCCACAGCTCCGATGCGGGGCGGCCCTCCTCGCCCCCCACCCGGTGACCCTGCACCGTCATCCGCCGCGCGAAGGACCGCCACGGGTGGGCTTCCTGGCAAGCAGCTATCCGCCGAACCGGGATGGCTTGCAGTGGTTCCTGCGCGAAGTGTGGCCTCAACTGACCGGTTGCGGACTCAGCCTTCACGTCTTCGGCACCGTGTGCAGGGCCCTTACGCAGGTGGACGATGCGACGGTTCACGCCCGCGGCACCGTCGAAGACGTGGCGACCGCCTACGGCGAGATGGACATGGTCATCAATCCCGTGCGCTTTGGGGCCGGACTCAAGATCAAGTCCGTGGAGGCCCTGGGCCACGGGCTGCCGCTGGTGACCTCCCGCCACGGGGCCAGCGGTATCGAGGAAGGTGCCGACCATGCCTTCCTGATGGCCGACTCGGCGGCGGACTTCGCCGGCCACCTGCGTACCCTGACCACGTCCCCAGAAGTGCGGCGGCGCGTCGGCGGTGCCGCCCTCGCCTTCGCCCACGAGCGGCTGTCGCCCGCGGCCTGTTTCTCGGACCTGCTGGCCGTACTGCAGACCCCGAAGCCCATTGCTCGTCGGGCCCCGTAAGGTTGGCCACCTCTTCCCTAGTCCGGCTGCACTCTCAGCCTTTCACCCCCCGCGCCATGAGGGCCTCGACTCGGTGCACGAAGGCGCTGATGCCGGCGCTACCATCGTCGCCACCGTATCTGGCCGCGATCCGCTGGGCCGTCGCGCCGAAGGCCGTCGATCCCAGCATCTGTTCGAGCTTGCGGCGGAATCCCTCCGGCCCCTCGTCGGGAGCGGCATAGAGCCCGGCCCCGCAAGCCTCCACGCGGCTGGCCGTCATCAACTGCTCGCCCTGGCTGGGCACCAGCAACAACGGACAACCGCTGAGCAGCGCCGTGGCCACCGTGCCGTGGCCGCCGTGACATACCAACAGGTCGCAGCCCTCTTTCAGCACCGCCATGTCGATGGGCTCCCGTACCACCGTGGCACCCTCCTTGCGCAACTGGTCCAGGACCGCGTCGTCCAGGTTGGGCACATGGACCAGGAGGTCCACACCGGCCGCCGCCAACTCATGGAGCACCCGCCGGGTACGGCCGTCTTCCAGCTTCAGGTAGGCCAACACCCGCGGGCCGCCTCTGCCCGCCCACCCCACCCGCGCCCGCCCGCGATTCACCACCAGCGGGCCCAAGTATTCCGGGGCCGCCCGCATCTCGCGAAAGGGGTCCAGTTCCTCCAGGGTGCATAACAACGCCGGGCTGTGGGCGAACAGGTTGCGAAAAACACCGAGCCGGGGACCTCCGGTACGGGCCAGGGCCGAGTCGATCACCCGCGCGACATGCTGCTCGAAGCGGCGACTGCGGCCGGCGGGGGCCGTCGGTCCCGGCAACAGGCCCGGCCGCACGTCGCCGGCCGGCCAGCACTCGAAGCCGGTGCCGAAGCGAACCACGCCGAAGCCTTGACCCCGCGCGGCCAGCAAGGCCGTGGGGGCGTGATTCAGCAGTACCAAGTCCGGCGCCGCGCAACGATAGACGGCGTGCCAGCCCTTCAGCATCCCGGTGAGGGCCTGGGTATCGAGGTAACCGAAGCGGCACAGGAATTCCGCAAAGTTGGCCGGTGGCGGGAGTTCCCTCGGTGCTGCGGGCAGCCATACCGGTGCTTGGTGGAGGGTGAAGCCCTCATGGCCGAGGGCCTGCTCCGCCCGCGACAGGTCCCGCAGCGCGAAGCCAACCTCGTGACCGGCGTCCCGCAGGGCCCGCGCGATACCCCCAAAACCATCCACATGGCCGTAGCCGGCGCCCAGTTCCCAACCGATGAGGACCCGGCTCATGAGCGGTCGCCCGTGATGGCACTCATCGCCTGCGGGCCGCCGGTTTCGCCGTCGCGGGTACCGCCCATGCGGTGATCACACCTTGTCGCTGCCACCGCCATCCCCGGCCCCGCGGCAGCACGCCTGCAGGCCACGCCCCGATCCTCACAGCCCGCCGCCGGCGGGCGCATGGCCGCGACCGTCCAGGACGGCAAAGCGCAATTCGCAGCTGTAGCGCCCGCCCTCCTCATCCGCCAGCCACAGGTCCCCCGGCGCCGGCAACATCTCGGTGAAGGAGACCCAACCGTCCTCGCGGCGGGCGGCGCGGATGAAACGGCTGGCCAGTTCGGACAGGACGGGGCTGTGCAGATCAAGATGTACGGGTTTCTTCTCGCCGCTCACCGCCATGAACAACCAGCGTGGCAGGCCATGGTCGAGGGCGAGGCGCCACAGGCCGGCGTAGCGCGCCACCGCGTCGGGAGCGACCGCAAAGGCCAGTTCGGCCGCGGCGAAGCGCCAACTCTCCCGCACCACTACAAGGTCGCCGATGGTCACCCGCGGCAGGTGAGCGGCGGGTGCCAGCAGGCGAAAACGGCGAGCGCAGAATCCTCTCAACTGGGGGCCGAAAAAGGCGATGGCCGGGAAGTCATGGGCGCCGTCACGGCTGCGCACCCGCAGGCCCTCCCGCCCCCTCTCCACCACCAGATCGGCGATCCGGAACACCTGCCGGCGGGGACGCCAGGAGGGGGTGTCGTCGTACTCGAAGTGAAAGTCATGGGGCGTGGCGGGGTCGTATACGCCCCGCTGGCCCAGGCGATGGCGGGACACCGCGGCCACCAGTTCAGGCTCGGGCTGGTCCACCTCCACCGCGGCCAGCAGCGTGCCTGGGTCGGGATGGAGGTCGAGGAAGGTCTGCTGCAACAGGGAGTTGCCTGAGGCATGGAGTTCACCCAGCACCAGAGTGTAACGGCCGGCCTGCACCGCCGCCATGTCGGAGGCCGCGATGAGGACATCGGGGGAATGATAACGCGCCCCCGGCCAGCCCGGGCCCGGCGCATCGAAGGCCGCCTCCACCCCGGCCGCCAGATCCGCCACCGCAAAGCACCTGGGACCGCCGCCGGCACCGCCGCCGAGCATTAGCGAGGCCCAGCGTTCCGTCACCTGCTCCACCACGTCATCCACGACGAGGGACAGGGTCTCGCCCTCGGCCTGCAACCTCAGCCACAGCCGCTCCAGGGGCACCGTGAACTCACCGCGCTCCGCGCAACAGGCGGCATACAGGCCCTCCACCAGTTCGCCGTACTGCCGGACCAGGCGCCAGGTGAACCAGCGGGCGCTGGCCAGCACCAGGGCGAGGGGAGGGCCGAGACGAGTGCGGAAATCGCGCCCCAGCCGGCAGCGCAGGTCGCGGACACAGTCCCGGTAGACCAGGCCCCGGCCGGCGGCCTCGGCGCCGGGGGCGCGGCGGGGGGAGCGACCGGTCACGGCCTGGTAAGCCTGGTCCAGGGCCGCCAAGGCCACCTCGAATTCGGTGCCACCGGTGGCCGCGTCCAACCGCCGGCGCCCCGCCTCCAGTTCCTCCAGGGGCGCCGTCAGCCGCCGGCGCAGTCCGTCATCACCCACGGTCTCCAGCAGCGTCCGTAACCGCCCCTCCGCGCCTGGCGCCACCGGCAGCACGGGGCGCCAGATCACCAGGCCGCCATCCGCCAGCAGGCCGATGAATGCCATCAACTCGGCTACCGCCCCGGCGCCGGCGAGCCCCAGCAACCCCGGCAGGTCCCGGGCCGCGGTGGCACCATCCATCAGGCTCAGTACGCGATGCTGGGGCTCGGTGATGGCCACGACCTGTCCGCCCGGCCCGGTGATGCCATGGGGCTCCAACCGCCACGTGGGCGCCAGCCGCGGCGCGAGCCACTCACGCAACGCCGGATCGGCGGCCAGGGTGTCGCTCAGGCCATCGATGGCCCAATGCTCGAAGCGGGTGGTGCAATGGCCTGACGTCCCGCCCGCGGCCGCGCAATCCAGGGCCAGAGGGCCGTCGTCCAGGGTCGCCCAGGCCAGGGGCCCGAAGAAGCCGATGGTCTCGTTCTTGGCGCAATAGCGTTGGAGATAACGGGCAATGAGCAGCGCGTGCTTGCGATCCTCCGCCACCAGGCGACCGGCGGGCCGGCGCAGCAAGGGCGCCACGGCCGTCTCCAGGACACGGGGGTTCTGCCACCCCAGGGCGGCCCTGAAGCGCGGTTCGCGGGCCGCCTCCTCCAGAGCCGCCAGGGCCTGATCCCACGCCCCCTCATAACACCGCCTCAGGGCCGCCAGGGCCTCCTCCGCACCGGCACCGGCATCCCGCAGGGCGGCCAGACCGCGTTGCAGGCGGGGGACCGCCGGCAGCCGGGCGGGCAGGGCGCCGCGCCTGAGGCGCCGGATGGCCTTCTGCAACAGCCGCCGTTCGCTCTCGTCAGGGGTGGCGAGATGAGCGACACAGTCCGCCCTCAGCCGCTGGCAGGCGGCGTCCCGGGCCTGCCCCATAACCGCGGCCCGCCGCACCGCGGCGGCGGTCTCCGGCGCCACCAGAGGGTCGAGGCGACCATAGGGAAAGCCGGTACCGCGCAGAGCCGCGGTACGCCAGATGCCCCAGGGGCCGTGGAGCCCGATCCGATGTGCCGCTGCAGGCCCCTCACCCCCACCCATGACGGTTCAGAAACGGCAGGGGGACGCCAAGGCGCCCCCCTTCACCACCGTCGGCCGAATCAGCGTCTCAGGTCCCGTACCCGGAGGAACGCCGCCGGCGCCGGCGTGCCGCCAGCACGGCACCCAGGCCACCGGCAAAGAGGCCGAGGGTGCCGGGCTCCGGGACGGTGGAGGCGAATGCGGTATTGGGAATGCCGGACGCCAGGGGGAAGGCGGGATCCCCCGTATTCGGCGGCTCCTCGAACCACGAGGCCTGGTAGGGGGCGGCTCCCGGTGCGATATCGGCCGTGAAGCCAAAACCGCCCAGCAGGCCGCCTTCATCGATACCAGCGGGACAGGATCCCTGTTGGCCGTCGCCCCCACCCTCGAAGCAGTCGGTATAGAAGTGCAGGACGTATTCATGGTCGGCGAACTTGTCGTCAAAGAAGGGATCGCCCGGATCCTGCCATTCGATGGAGCCCTCCCAGCCGGTCGCCTCGTTTTCCACACCCCGCTTCTCGATGGCCCAGTCCCATCCCTCCGGGGTGACGATATCGCGGATGTTGGCGACATTGGTGAAGATATCCTGGCCCTCACCACTGCCGTCGAAGGGCAGTTCCCAGTCCCGCAGGATGCTGATGGGGAAATACTGGTCCTCCGAGGAGTTGCAGACCTCGTAGCTGTACACGTACTCGCCGGCCGATGGGTTCATCACGCTATCGAAGACGGCCGAGGTGCGTTCGCCGGGCGTGATGTTACAGACATTCGTTACGGTGGCGTGGGCGGCGGGAGCCATGCCCAAGGCCAGCAGCACGGCGAGGGCAACCGGAGCGCGGGGCGCATCCGGCTGTGGAGAAAACAGCGGCTTACTTGGTTTCATGTCAATCCCCTTGCTAGTGTGATGGCGTCATGTGGTCTGATGGCCGGAACGTTGAACCAATGCCCAGGGTGAATCTGTTTTCACGGCCACCGCTGCCGGAGAGCGGTGGCCCCATGCTCTAGGCCCGGGATCCGTTAGGCGAAATTCATGCCAACGCCGGCACCACCCCGGACGCCCCCTATCCCATTGACTTTACTTATATTTCTTTCGCCATATCAGGCAGCCATGGACGCGAATGTAAACGTGGCCGACAGGAAACCCGACCCCGGCCCCGGTGATCGGCCCCGCCAGCGCCCGTCACGGCCATTGATAGGCTTTTATTTCAATGGCTTAGATCGAACAAGCGAATTGTAAGGTTATCCGACAATGGCGCCGCGGCTAGGGCGACCCCAGCAGGAAGGTGGCCGGGGGGATGGGCTGCTCCTCGCCGCGGGTGATGAGCCAGCGACCATCGTCCCGGCGCAACTCCAGGGTGAAACGCCACGCCCCCATGCTGCGGGGCAGCACCTCGGAGATGCTGGCGCCCTTCACGTCCCCCTCCGCCAGCACCCCCTTGAGGGTGGCGGTGACGCGGCCGTCCCGGATCTCCCCCACCTCGAGGCGGCGAAAGGCGATGGAGATACGTTCCTCCCGCCGCAGCTCGGCAGCCATCAGCTCGCGAAGGCGCGCCCGGTCGCGCCCCCCGGGA
>JAABTG010000167.1 GCA_011389995.1 Thiotrichales bacterium | reverse complement strand
AGCAGGGAATATAAACCACCTGTTCGTCCGCCGTCAGTCCCCCGTGCCTATGTTGGCCCCGCCGGTCGGTGGTCGCTCAGACGCTCCAGCGTCACTGCGCGGGGGTCCCACGGAGGCGGATGTTTCGCTAATCCCAGAAGCGCAACAATTTGGGAATGCGGTTCTAGCTGGGAATCTTGAAAGATACAGCCGCCCTCGAGGGCGGTCTTGAGTAGCACCATGGCGGCCGGAGCCGCCTTTTCGCGTGGGGCCGTAGGTTTGGGTGGTCAGTGAATCGGCGTCCTTCTGCGGCGTCTTCATCGATGTATAGATGGCTTCATCG
Organism: Thiotrichales bacterium; assembly: GCA_011389995.1. Classification (GTDB taxonomy): domain Bacteria; phylum Pseudomonadota; class Gammaproteobacteria; order JAABTG01; family JAABTG01; genus JAABTG01. The sequence goes on along the minus strand of JAABTG010000167.1, from coordinate 7,767 downwards.
AGCTTGCCCCGCAGCCGAGCCAACTCCTCCCGAAGCAACCGGACCGCGTCGGCGGCATGCTGGCCATCGCGGGCATCTTCGCAGTCGTGCAGTTCATCCCGCATGAGCCTGAGGGCGCCATCGACCCGGCACAGGCGCTGCGTCACCTCATCGCTGATTGTAACGTGCCCATGGCTGGAGCGCTGGACCCGGCGCCCGGTACCTCGGGTGAGCTGAACCCGGTTCCCGGACAGGTTTGTCCAGGCTACTTCTTGCAAATCAAGGCCATCAAAACATTTTCTTTTCGCCATGGCGGCGAGTGGATTCCGGTGCGCCGAGCTACTCCCCACCGCGCATGATGGCAGTTGCGGGAACAAGAGCCCGCTCTATTTCGCAAGAGCGTTCATAATCATCCGGGACAGGGCACTAGCATGGAAACCCTGTTTCGGGCTGGTTAACGAGAAGCCACTGGTTTCGAAGCACTGGCGGATAGCGGGTGGCGAGAGAACCGATAGCCTCCCAGGGACGGTCATCGAAGGGCTCGTTACATGTCGGCAGGGTCTGTGGCGTGAACACATCCTGTCCCGGTTGTGTCCGGCGCCGCTTGAAGCGGCGGCGCATTGGGGACTATGCTCGCGGCTTGTTAGTGGGCACTGCCCCGCGAAGCCAAGTTTCGTCGTCAACCGAAAGGCCGTGCCCATGCTCAAGATACCGCTTTCCCTATTGGCTGCCCTGTGCGCCGGGCTCGCGCTGCTGGCGGCGCCGGCAATGGCGCAGCCCCAGACCATCGGCAGCGTCACCCGCATCCAGGGTTTCGCGGTGGAGGCCGCTCCCGGGGCGTTGAACTACGATCTGGTGGCGGGCGGGCGCGTGCATGAAGGCGGCAGGATCATCACCGGCCGCGGTGCGCGCCTCGAGATCCGCTTCGACGACAATTCTGTGATCACTATCGGCGAGAAGGCGACCGTCCTGCTCGACGAGTTCCGTCACCGCCCGGCGGCCCCGGCGAATCCCGGAGCACAGGCGATCCGCTTGCTGCGGGGCACGTTTCGTTTCGTGACCGGGCTGATCGGCCAGGCCGACCGCACGCGGGTGCGGGTGCGCACGCCGGTCGCTACCATCGGTATCCGTGGCACGGATTTCTTCGGCGGTCCCCTCGAGACCGGCATGCCTCCAGGGCAGCTGCACTACGGGTTCATGATCATCGACGGCGCCATCGACGTGGAGAACATTCACGGCACGGTCACCCTCGACGAGCCGGAGGAGGGCACCTTTCTGCCCATGGACGGCGGTAAGGCACCGACCCCACCGCGGAAATGGGGTGCGGCGGCCACCAGCGAGGCCTACGAGTCCATCGCGTTCCAGTAGCGCACGATCCGCTGTCGGAGGGGTACGCCAGCCCATCCGCGGTCGCGGGCTGATGGCCTCAGGATGCCCGCTCGGGGGCGTAAGCCACCCGGTCCGTGGTTATGGCCCACCATGAACCCAACGGCGGGGGAAGAAGCAGGATTTTCAGCGCTTCTTTGACTCGCGTATCCTCCCAGGTCTTTATCCAACAGCAGGGGGGCTCATGGCCGACTCGACCATCAAGACCGATGAGAAGAAGCAGCACTTCGACGACATCTACGTGGCAAAGACGCCGGTTCCGTTCAAGGAGCGCATCCTCGATGCCCTCGAGTATGTCTCCGACGACTTCAACCGCCAGACCTTCGACCGCCTGATCCTGCCCTGGGTGGAGCAGCGCGGCGCCGACTCTCCGGTGCGTTTCGTGGACCTTTGCGCCTGTTTCGGCAACACCACCATGGCCACGGTGTACGGCATGGACTATGACGCCATCTGCAGGAACTGGCAGGACGAGACGGCGTGCATGACCATCATGGCCGACCGCCGTTTCCCCGCCCACACCACGGGCATCGATATATCGGCCAACGCCATGGCCTATGGCGAGGGCCGGGGCCTGTTCGATGAGGTCATCGTGGCCGACCTCAACGCCCCCTCGCCGGAGCAGAGACAGCGGGTCCACGAGGCCATGAGCGAGGCCGATATCCTCATCTCCACCGCCGCCCTCGTCTACCTGGACACCCAGGCCATGGAGGACCTGGTGGATGCCTTCGCCGGGGTCGACCGCGAAGGCTACGTGATGGTCAACTTCCTCAATCCCTTCGGCCTGGAGAAGGCCGACGCCACGAAGCGCCTGCTGCTCGAACGCCTCGACTTCGTCGGCAGCACCGCGACGCGCCACCGCAGGCTCTCGCCGTTGGAACGCGAGAACTACCCCGACGAGGAATGGGCGCTGCTGGAGATCTGGGTACTCAAAAGGCGCTAACGGGCGTCGGACCAAGGGCCGTGGCGGGGATTTGGGCCCGGGAGCCCGCTCTTGCACTGCCCCGGGTCTCAACCGTACTGGCCGCGGCGCACCCGGCAGCCATCCTCGCGCCGGTGGCCGGCAGCACCGACGCGGCCATGGTTTCCTTTGGATATAATCCGCACACACCGAAGGCGCTCGCCGGCGGCCCACCTTCAAGGATCACATGATGACTCCTCGTCCCTCCCAGTACCTGCGTAAGAGCACGCCCGCCCCGCAGCTCACCGATCTGCCTCCCCTGGGCATGGCGCCCGCGGACCTGGCCCATGACTACCGGCGCCACTACAGCCACACCCTGGGACGGGACAAGCACTGCAACTCCCGCCACTACGCCTACGAGGCCCTGGCCCTGATGATGCGGGACCGCCTCATGGAACGCTGGAAGAACACCCGCTACGCCTGCGAGCAGCATGCCTGCAGGCGGGCCTACTATCTGTCCCTGGAGTTCCTCATGGGACGGACCCTGAGCAACGCCATGCTCAATCTGGGGATCACCGATGCGACCACCCGCGCCCTGGCGGACCTGGGTCTGGTGCTGGAGGAGATCGAGGAGGTGGAGCACGACGCGGGCCTGGGCAATGGCGGCCTGGGTCGACTGGCGGCCTGCTTCCTGGACAGCTGCGCCACCCTCCAGCTGCCGGTGCAGGGCTACGGCATCCGCTACGAGTACGGCATGTTTCGCCAGCACATCGAGGATGGCGAGCAGGTGGAGGAGCCCGACCACTGGCTGCGGGACGGCAACCCCTGGGAGCTGGAACGCCCGGAGTACACCCGCCGCATCCGCTTCGGCGGGCGCTCCGAATTCTACCGCACCGCCGCGGGGGCCCGGCGGGCCCGCTGGGTGGACACCCACGACGTGCTGGCGGTGCCCTACGACATACCCGTGCCCGGCTACCGCAATGGTACGGTGAACACCCTGCGGCTGTGGTCGGCGGCGGCCACCGACGAGTTCGACCTGGAGGAGTTCAATGCCGGCAGCTACCCCGAGTCGGTGGCGGCCAAGAACGCCGCCGAGCATATCACCATGGTGCTCTATCCCAACGACGCCAGCGAAAACGGCAAGGAGCTGCGGCTGCGCCAGCAGTACTTCCTGGCCTCCGCCAGCCTGCAGGACGTCATCGCCCACTGGTGTCACTGGCACGGGGAGGACTTCAGCACCTTCGCCGAGAAGAACTGCTTCCAGCTCAACGACACCCATCCCTCGTGCGCGGTGCCCGAGCTGATGCGGCTGCTGATGGACGACTACGGGCTGGGCTGGGACGAGGCCTGGGGCATCACCTCGTGCACCATGGCCTACACCAACCACACCCTGCTTCCCGAGGCCCTGGAGAAGTGGCCGGTGCGCATGTTCGGCCAGCTCCTGCCCCGGCTGCTGGAGATCATCTACGAGATCAACGCCCGCTTCCTCGAGGAGGTGGCCCGGCGCTGGCCGGGGGATGTGGGGCGCCTGCGCCGCATGTCCCTCATCGAGGAGGGCCACGAACCCCAGGTGCGCATGGCCTACCTGGCCATCGTCGGCAGCTTCTCCGTCAACGGCGTGGCCGCCCTGCATTCGCACCTGCTGCAACAGGGCCTGTTCCGGGACTTCCACGCCCTGTGGCCCGAAAAGTTCAACAACAAGACCAACGGCGTCACCCAGCGGCGGTGGCTGGCGGGCTGCAACCCCGCCCTCGCCGGGCTCATCAGCCAGAGCATCGGCGATGGCTGGATCGCGGAACTGGATCGGCTCCGGGAACTGGCGCCCCACGCCGAAGACGCCGCCTTCCGGGAGCGCTGGCAGGCCGTGAAGCTGCACAACAAGGCCCGGCTCGCGGAGATGGTGGAGGCCGATTGCGGGGTGCGTTTCAACCCCGAGGCCCTGTTCGATGTCCAGGTCAAGCGCATCCACGAGTACAAGCGCCAGCTCCTCAACGTGCTGCACGTGGTCCATCTTTACGACCGCATCAAGCGCGGCGACACCGGGCAGTGGACGCCGCGCTGCGTGCTCATCGGCGGCAAGGCCGCCCCCGGCTATTTCATGGCCAAACGCATCATCAGACTGGTCAACGACGTGGCCGCCGTGGTCAACGCCGACCCGGACGTGGGCGAAGGCCTGCGGCTGGCCTTCCTGCCCAACTACCGGGTCACCGCCATGGAGCGCATCTGTCCCGGCACGGACCTGTCCGAGCAGATCTCCACCGCCGGCAAGGAGGCCTCCGGCACCGGCAATATGAAGTTCATGATGAACGGGGCCGTCACCGTCGGCACCCTGGACGGCGCCAACATCGAGATCCGGGAGGCCGTCGGCGAGGAGAACTTCTTTCTCTTCGGGCTGACCGCCGAGGAGGTGGAGGCGGGCCACCAGGCCTATGATCCGGCAGCCATCATGCGGGAAGACGAGGATCTGGCCAGGGTCATGGGGATGCTGGAGTCCGGGCTGTTCAGTCCGACGGATCCCGCCCGCTACGCCCCCGTCGTCCAGGCCATCACCGATCCCCACGACCCGTGGATGATCGCCGCGGACTTCCGTGCCTACGTGGACGCCCAGGCCCAGGCAGCCGCGGCCTATGGCGACCGGGAGCGCTGGACCCGCATGAGCATCGCGAACACGGCGGCGAGCGGGCGCTTCTCCACCGACCGCACCATGGACCAGTACAACGCGGACATCTGGCGCCTGCACCCGGTGCCGGCTTTGCCGGTGACCTGATCCTGGGGGTCGCCATGGCGGCGCTCGCGCAGGAAATCCATGAGGTCCTTCACCTCGGACGTAAAATCGAAGGAGAATGGGGGTGGAGAGAATATCCTTTAATTCCTCCGCCCCTTTTCCGTTCTTCTTCTAATCGACGCCCAGCTGAAGGGTGTAGGCGGGGACCTGACCGACTGCCACCGCGTGCGCTACGAGTACCAGCTGCCTGATGGGACTTTGGCCGAGCAAGTCCTCTGTGATTGGCACGGGCCCGCCTCGGCGGTGATGCTGCGCTTCACGCCCTCGGTCGTCCTCTATTGCCAGATGCGTGGCTGCGGCACCCGCACGGCGCCGGACAAGACCTCGTTAATGAGGCCGTAGCCCATGCCCCTGACACCTGAAACCCGACACAAAGTCGACCAGATCCGTGAACACCTCTACGTTGGCGGCTATCCTGACCCGATGAATAACGCCGAGCAGCGACCAAGGAGCTTTTATGGATCGGATTAGTGAGGCAAAGAGCATTCAGACGCAGCAACATATGGCTGCGGTTCACAAAAATCTCGTGTCTGATTCGTTACTCCATTGAGCGTTCTCAGATACCCTGTGATCAAACACAACGCCTTCATGACCCTTCGTGCCCTTTGTGGATAACTCCCAAATGACTCAGCCCGCCTTCCTCACCCGCGTCATCCTCCGCAACTACAAGAGCATCGGCCACTGCGACGTCAAGCTGGGGCCGTTGAACTACCTGGTGGGCGTCAACGGATCAGGCAAGAGTAACTTTCTAGATGCGCTTCACCTGATCCGCGATGCGCTCACAGGGTCGTTGGACAACGCACTGAACGAACGTGGAGGACTGAACGAGGTCAGGCGTCGCTCCAGCGGTCATCCGACGCATTTTGGTATCCGCCTGGAATTCACATTGCCAAACGGTCAGCACGGCCGGTATGCCTTCAACGTTGGAGCGCTCAAAGATCGCGCCTACGAGGTACAGACAGAGGAATGTGTCATCGAGGGTATCGGCAAAGGCCCCTTTTTCCGAATCGACCGCGGCAAGCTGCGCGACAGCAGCGGGAGCACATTCCCGTCAGTTACATCGGATCGACTCGCATTGGTTGCGGCCTCCGGTCTGACCGCCTTCCGCCCAGTATTTGACGCGCTCACTGCGATGGGATTCTACAACCTCAATCCGAAACTGATGCAAGAGTTGCAAAAGCCCCAGGAGGGGAGGCTGCTGAAGCCTGCCGGCGAGAACATCGCCAGCGTGATCGGCCATCTGGAACGGGTGGCGCCAGACCAATTGGCCATTATTCAGGAGTATCTGCAGACCGTGGTACCGATGGTGCACGGCGTGGAACGTATGCAGGTGGGTCCAATGGAAACATTGGAATTCCGCCAGGATATGGCCGGGTCCAAGCACCCTTGGCGCTTCATGGCGCAGAACATGTCTGATGGTACTCTGCGGGCATTGGGCGTGCTGGTCGCGCTGTTTCAGGGTAACCACGACTACTCGCCGATGTTAGTCGGGATCGAAGAACCGGAGACGGCATTGCATCCAGCAGCCAGTGCCGCATTGCGGGAGGCCTTATCACGGGCATCAGGGCAAATGCAGGTGCTTGTCACCAGCCACAGCCCTGATCTCCTGGACGATCAAAGTCTTGGCCCGGAGGCCTTTCTTGCCGTAGTTTCTGAAGGTGGCGAAACGCGCATTGCGCCCCTCGACGAGGCGTCTCGGGAGACTATGCGCAAGCAGCTCTTTTCCGCGGGTGAACTGCTGCGCCTCAATCAGTTGGCCCCGGACCGGGACGAACTGGCCGCCCAGGATCAACGGCAGGCTGATCTGTTCGGAGACGCAGGTTCGTGAAAGTGGCGTCTGTTGTAGAGGGTGACGGCGAGGTGGCCGCGCTCCCGATATTACTCCGGCGCCTCGGTGAGTGGCGGACGCCGGAGTCGTTCGTTCAGCCACTCCCACCCATTCGGGTCCGCCGAGACCGCTTTCTCAACCGTGGCGAAGAGTTCAACCGCTACTTGCAGCTCGCGGCGGCGAAATGCGAAGCGGATGGCTGGATTCTGGTCGTCCTGGATGCGGACGACGATTGCCCAGCCGAGCTGGGGCCCGATATTCTGAGGCGCGCCCGGGACTGCGTACCGCACCGCCGCATCTCAGTCGTTTTGGCAAACCGCGAGTTCGAGGCCTGGTTCATCGCCGCAGCCCAGTCGCTCCACGGGCAGCGTGGTTTCAACTTCGATTCGATGGACGGGATTGATCCCGAGACCCCGAGGGACGCCAAGGGCTGGATGAAGGCGCGTATGGCCGGTGGTGCCTACGGTACGACTACTGACCAACCTGCGTTCTCTGCAAAGATGGATCTACAGGCGGCCTACGATGGCAGCAGGTCTTTTCGGAAGTTGTGCTCAGAGTGGAATAGGCAGGTGGAGATGGTATAGCGCGAGGGAAGAAATGGAGAAACAAAGGAAACGTAAGGGTGTGGCTCTCAAATTGATCCTTCACGCGGCCTGCTTACCCGAGGGTGGGATGCCGTTATCTGGCAGTCCCACCTCGGTTTGGTAGGTCTCTGACAGCCGATGCCATGCCTGCTCGAAGCGATTGCTCTGCAGCCAGCCGCGCAGGGTCAGGATGGCCTGACCGCCGGGGTGGCGCCAGCGCATGCCCGAGCGCTTCAGGCGCTGTGTAGCCAGGCTCTTGCAGGTCGCCTCGATAACGCCCGAGCCGATGGGCAGGTTGCGCGCGGCG
>JAABTG010000166.1 GCA_011389995.1 Thiotrichales bacterium | reverse complement strand
CCTAACGGACATGGCGCGAGGCCACCCCGAAGGATGAAAGGTGCGCCATGTCCGTCCCTCAACCCGGCCCTCTCCCAGGGGGAGAGGGAGTCCCAAGGTGTCGCTGCGCGACTTTCACGTTAAAGGGCGGTATGGGGGCGGGAGCCCGGCTGGGGGGCGCGGCTCTGGCGCTGGGTCTTTTCCAGCTTCTTGCGTATGCGCTGGCGCTTCAGGGAGGACAGATAGTCGACGAACAACTTGCCGTCCAGGTGGTCCAGCTCGTGTTGCACGCAAACGGCGAGCAGGCCTTCGGCCTCCATTTCCATGGTCTTGCCGTCGCGGTCGAGGGCCGAGAAGCGAATCCAGTCTGCGCGTCGCACCTCCTCGAAGAAGTCGGGCACCGACAGGCAGCCCTCCTCCCTCATCTCCTCGCCCCGGCGTTCGAGGATCACGGGGTTGATCAGGCACAGCGGGGCATCCCTGTGGTCGGAGATGTCGATGGTGATGACGCGCCGGGATACGTTGACCTGGGGGGCCGCCAGGCCGATGCCGGGGGCGTCGTACATGGTGTCGAACATGTCGTCCACCAGGCGCCTGACGTCGTCGTCCACACGCTCCACCGGGCGGGCCTCGTGACGCAGGCGGGGATCGGGAAAATGCAGGATGTCGAGTTTGGCCATGGTTGCTGGGAACTGATGTGTGGGGGGTGGAGCGGAGCGGCAGCCCGACAACACCGCCGGTGTGAAAATATGCGTTTGAAAGATAATGTGGGGGATATGCCCCGGAAAGGCAACCCCGGAAGATGGTAAGTTTCTGTTTAGACGGCAGGTATTGGCAGGCACGCCGGGTCTTTTATAATGTTCTTTATAAAAATACTGTTCTAACTACATAATTGTGCTAACTTTATGCATATTGATCCCTGGACCGCATCAGGGGCGGGCGTGAGTTGATACCACAGGTGACTGCGATGGGCATGAAGCATCTATCAATCCTAATCATGACGTGGGCCCTCGGCGGCGCCGTGGTCGCCCAACCGACCACCCTGGCGGCCGACCACCCCGACCACTATGTGGTCAGGAAGGGCGATACCCTCTGGGATATCTCCGGGCGTTTTCTGCAGCAGCCGTGGCAGTGGCCGGAACTCTGGGAACGCAACCCCCAGATAGACAACCCACACCTTATATATCCCGGTGACGTCGTCAGCCTGGTCTATCGTGACGGCAAGCCCATGCTCACCGTGCGCCGGGGCGGCGGCGGGCGGCCGGTGGTGCGCCTTAGCCCGGAGGTCAGAAGCGAACCCCTGGAGACCGCCGTGCCGGCCATCCCCCTGGATGCCATCGGCCCCTTCCTGAACGCCTCCCGGGTGGTGACGGACGAGACCCTCGCGGCGGCACCCTACGTGGTATCCGTGGGCAAGGAGCACCTCATCGGCAGTCCCCTCGGCGAGGTCTACGTCAGGGGGATCGAGGACGGCGCCACGCGCTTCGCCGTCTATCGCCGTGGACGCGCCTACACCGATGCCGATGGCCCCGGCGGCGGGGCGTACCTGGGGCACGAGGCCCTGCACGTGGCGGACGTGGAGGTGGTCCTCGAGGGCGACCCCGCCACCGCCAGGGTGTTGCGGAGCAACCGCGAATTGCTGGCCGGTGACCGCCTGTTGCCCCTGGCGGAGGACCATTTCACCAGGCCCTTCATGCCCCACGCCCCCGATGGCGAGGTGCGGGGCAGCATCATCTCGGTATTCGATGGCGTGACCCAGATCGGCCCGAACCAGGTGGTAGTGCTCAACGTGGGTGAGGATGAGGGTATCGAGACCGGCCATGTGCTGGCGGTGTGGCAGAAGGGCCCCCTGGTGGAGGACCGCTTCGTCGAGCCGCCCGATCGGCGCACGGCGAGCTACGAGGAATCCAATGGCAGTCTGGCGGCGGACATGGGCGAGTTTTTCAATCGCATCAGCGACGCCGTGGGCAGCATCCGCAAGGAACAGCCCCCCCTGGTGGCCCTGCCCGACGAGCGCGCCGGGCTGGTGATGGTATTCCGCACCTTCGAGAAGGTGAGCTATGCCCTGGTGATGGAGGCCAGCCGGGCCATGCATCTCTATGACAGCGTAACCAACCCCTGATTGCGGTCTGGAGCCGGGCTCCATGGAGGAGCTGGAGAGCAGGGTCCGCCTGTCCAGGCTGTTCGGTTACCAGACCGGCCCTCTGGCCGAGTTGCTGGCGGCATCCCCATCGGCCGCTGCGGCCCTCGCCGAGGCCCGGCGGCGCCAGTTGGTACCCCTGGCGGAGCAGTCCCTGGAGGGGCTGGTGGAGACGGACCTCGCCTGGCTGAGGGACGGCCCCGGCCGGGGCATCCTGGCCCTCTGTGACGCCGCCTACCCCCGATTGCTGCGGTCCATAGCAGACCCGCCGCCTTTGCTCTACTACCTGGGGGACCCGGATGTCCTGGGCCAGGTCCAGATGGCCGTGGTGGGTTCACGCAATCCCACCCCCGGCGGACGGGAGACGGCCGCGGCGTTTTCCCGCTTCCTGGCCCGCAACGGTCTGGTGATCACCAGCGGTCTCGCCCGCGGCATCGACACCGCGGCCCACCGCGGCGCCCTCGCGGCGGAGGGCTACACGGTGGCGGTCCTGGGGACGGGGGTGGACCGGGTCTACCCCGCGGAAAACCGGGCCCTGGCAAGGCAGATCGCCGAGACCGGCGTGGTGGTGTCGGAATTCCCCCTCGGCACCTCCGCCCGCGCCCTCCATTTCCCGCGGCGTAACCGTATCATCAGCGGGCTGGCGGTGGGCACCCTGGTGGTGGAGGCGGCCAGCCGCAGCGGTTCCCTCATCACCGCCCGCCTGGCGGGGGAGCAGGGCCGGGAGGTGTTCGCCATCCCCGGCTCCATTCAGAATCCCATGGCGCGGGGCTGCCACGAACTCATCCGTCAGGGCGCGAAGCTGGTGGAGACGGCGGCCCATATCCTCGAGGAACTGCCGCCCCTGATGGACGTGGCGGCACCCGGCGGCGGGGCCGCGGACGGGCCGTCCGCCAGCGCTCCCGGGGGCCTCGCAGAGGACTATATCGCCCTGTTGGAGGCCATGGGATATGACCCCGTCAGTGTGGATCAGCTGGTGGAACGGACCGGATTGACGGCCAATGTCCTTTCCTCCATGCTGTTGCTTCTGGAACTCGAAGGGCACATTGGCCCGGTGGCCGGCGGCCTTTACGCGCGAATCTCAAAAGAAGCCATCCCATGAAGGAAACCGTCCTGGACGTGTTGATGTACCTCTTCGAGAACTATTTCGAGGACGAAGTGGTTCTCGGTGCCGACCAGGAACACCTCAAGAATGATCTGGTGAGCGAGGGCTTCACCGAGCGCACCGTGGACAAGGCCCTGTCCTGGCTGGAGGGCCTCGCCCCCGGTGAGGACGGAGCGGCCCCCACCGTCGAGACCGCGCCCACGGCCCTGCGCCATTACACCCGGGGCGAGGAGGAGCGCCTCGACGCCGAGGCGCGTGGTTTCCTGCTGTTTCTGGAGCAGGTGAACCTGCTGGATGCCACCCGTCGCGAACTGGTGATAGACCAGGTGATGAGGCTGGACAGCGACGATGTGGACCTCGATCAGGTCAAGTGGGTGGTGCAGATGGTGTTGTTCAACCACCCGGTGGACGATGACCAGGACAAGGCCTGGCTGGAAAACCTGGTATTCGCGGACGACTCCGGTCAACTGCATTGAACCCTTCGTCGGCGGCCATGGCGAACCATTGATACAGGCCGCATCGTCCTCCCGCTTCATGGCGGGGTCATTGCAAAGGCGTGTGGTCTTTCGCTAGATTCGGCGCCCGCCCCAACCCAACTCAGCAGAAGCTCCAGATGGTGTCGAATCCATGAGTCAGCTTGTCGTCGTCGAATCCCCGGCCAAGGCGCGGACCATTAAGAAGTACCTGGGCCCCGATTTCGAGGTGGTGGCCTCCTACGGCCACGTCCGTGATCTGGTCCCCAAGGAGGGGGCGGTGGAGACCGAGGACGGCTTCAACATGCGCTATACGGTGCTCGACAAGAACAAGAAGTATGTCGATGCCATCGCCAAGGCCATGAAGAAGGCCGACGCCCTGTTCCTCGCCACTGACCCCGACCGCGAGGGCGAGGCCATCTCCTGGCATCTCTACGAGTTGCTGAAGGAGCGCAAGGTACTGGACGACAAGCCGGTGCATCGCGTGGTGTTCCACGAGATCACCAAGGCGGCCATCCGCGAGGCGGTGGACAATCCCCGCACCCTCTCCATGGACATGGTCAATGCCCAGCAGGCGCGGCGCGCCCTGGACTACCTGGTGGGCTTCAACCTCTCGCCCCTGCTGTGGAAGAAAATAAAGCGCGGCCTGTCGGCCGGTCGCGTGCAAAGCCCTGCCCTGCGGCTCATCGTCGAGCGGGAGAAGGAGATCGAGGCCTTCGTCAGCCGCGAGTACTGGACCGTGGAGGCGGACCTCCAAAGCGGCAAGGAACCCTTCTCGGCCAAGCTCACCCACCTCGATGGCGAGAAGCTCAGCCAGTTCAGCATCGACAACGGCGAGCTGGCGGCCGAGGTCAGGGAACGCCTGACTGCCGCGGCCCAGGGCGCCCTCAAGGTGGCGCGCATCGAGCGCAAGCAGCGCCGTCGCAACCCCGCCCCGCCTTTCACCACCTCCACCCTGCAGCAGGAGGCGGTGCGCAAACTCGGTTTCTCCGCCCAGCGCACCATGCGGGTCGCCCAGCAGCTCTACGAGGGTATCGACACCGGCAGCGGCGCGGTGGGTCTCATCACCTACATGCGTACGGACTCGGTGATCCTGGCCGCGGAGGCGGTGAACGAGCTCAGGGCCTATATCTCGGAGCGCTACGGCAAGGACGACATCCCCGCCTCGCCACGGGTGTTCAAGACCAAGTCGAAGAACGCCCAGGAGGCCCACGAGGCGGTGCGGCCGACGTCGGCGGCGCGCCATCCGGACGACCTCAAGGCCCATCTCAGTAAGGACCAGCATCGCCTCTACGACCTCATCTGGAAACGCACGGTGGCGTGTCAGATGATCCATGCCACCATAGATACCGTGGGCGTGGATCTGGATGCCGGTGACGGCAGCATCTTCCGGGCCACCGGCTCCACCATCGTCAATCCGGGCTTCATCAAGGTCTACCAGGAGGGTCGGGACGACGCCAAGGAGGACGAGGACGGCAAGCGCCTGCCGCCCCTGGAGGAGGGTCAGGCCGTGGACCTGGCGGAGATCCGCGCGGAACAGCATTTCACGGAGCCTCCCCCCCGCTATACCGAGGCCTCCCTGGTGAAGACCCTGGAGGAGTATGGCATCGGCCGGCCCTCCACCTATGCCAGCATCATCCAGACCCTGGAGCAGCGGGAATACGTGGAGCTGGAGAGCCGCCGCTTCCGGCCCACGGACGTGGGCCGCATCGTCAACGATTTCCTCACCGACCACTTCAGCAAGTACGTGGACTACGAGTTCACGGCGCGTCTCGAGGACGACCTCGACGCCGTGTCCCGGGGCGAGAAGGAATGGATACCCCTGATGGAGTCCTTCTGGAGCCCCTTCAAGTCCCAGGTGGAGGAGAAGGACGCCGCCCTGACCCGGCGCGACGTGGCCAAGGCGCGGGAGATCGGCAAGGACCCGGAGAGCGGCAAGCCGGTGGTGGTACGCATGGGACGCTTCGGACCCTTCGTCCAGATTGGCGACCCCGAGGACGAGGAGAAGCCCCGCTTCGCCGGTCTGCGGCCGGGCCAGCGACTGGACTCCATCACCCTGGAGGAGGCCCTGGCGCTGTTCCAGCTGCCCCGGCAGCTGGGTGAAACGCCGGAAGGCGAGGAGGTCAGTGCCAACGTGGGGCGTTTCGGTCCTTACGTGCGTTTCGGTTCGAAGTTCGTGTCCCTGAAGAAGGATGATGACCCCTACACCGTGACCCTGGAGCGCGCCCTCGAACTCATCGCCGAGAAGCGCGAGCAGGATGCCAACCGCGAGATCAAGGTCTTCTCCGACGACGGTATCAAGGTATTGCGCGGGCGTTATGGGCCCTACGTGTCCGATGGCAAGAAGAACGCCCGCATCCCCAAGGACAAGGAGCCGGAGGATCTGGACCTCGAGCAGTGCAAGGCATTGCTGGCCGCCGCTCCCGAGAAGAAGGCGGCCCGCAAGAAGCGTGCGCGCAAGGCGGGCTAGTGTTCTGTCCCGGTTCCTGCGGGGCAGGACCCTAGGGACGTGGCCCATGCCGTCGGGGACGCGGTGAGGTGGACCGGGACGCCGCGGCCCGGTGGCGGGCGGTGAGTCCCTGGCGTCTGCGCCGCGCCCGCCGGGTACTCTCCCGCGGTGGCATCATTGCCTATCCCACGGAGGCGGTATGGGGGCTGGGCTGCGACCCCTGGAACCGGGCCGCGGTAGGGCGGCTCATCGATTTGAAGGGCCGTCATGCGGCCCAGGGCATCATCCTGGTGGCGGCGGAGCCGGGACAGGTGGACTCCCTGGTGGAATGGCCCGGCGGTGAGCAGCGCCAGCGGGTGAAGGAGAGCTGGCCCGGCTTCGTGACCTGGATCCTGCGGGCACGCCCCACCGTGCCGGACCTCATCAGCGGTGGCCGTACCACGGTGGCGGTGCGCATCAGTGCCCACCCCGTGGTGCGCGAACTGTGCCTGGCCTTCGGGGCCCCGCTGGTGTCCACCAGCGCCAATCCCCACGGCGCGCGGCCGGCCCGTTCGGCATTGGCGGTACGGCGCTATTTTCCCACGGGGCTCGATCTCATCGTCCACGGCCGCCTTGGCGGCGAAGCGCGGCCCAGCCCCATCCGGGATGCGGCCACCGGGGCCTATCTCAGGGTATGAACGTGAATACACAACCGGATATCGACCAGGTCAGGGATTATCTGCTGGGGCTCCAGGACGGCATCTGCCAGGCCCTCGAAGAGGAGGACGGCACGGGCGAGTTCCGGGAGGATGCCTGGCGCCGGGAGGAGGGGGGCGGCGGCCGTTCCCGCGTCATGGAGGGCGGCGAGGTGCTGGAGAAGGCCGGCATCAACTTCTCCCATGTCCACGGCGACTCCCTGCCGCCTTCGGCGACGGCCCACCGCCCCGAACTGGCGGGGCGATCCTTCCAGGCCATGGGGGTCTCGCTGGTGGTGCATCCCGCCAATCCGCGGGTGCCCACCTCCCACGCCAACGTCAGGTTCTTTATGGCCGAGAGCCCCGGGGCGGCGCCGGTCTGGTGGTTTGGTGGTGGCTTCGACCTCACCCCTTACTACGGTTATGAGGAGGACGCCCGGCACTGGCACGGCACCGCACGTGCCGCCTGTGAGCCCCTGGGGGCCGGCGCCTATCCCCGCTACAAGCAATGGTGTGACGAATATTTCTACCTCAAGCACCGCGATGAGCCCCGGGGCATCGGCGGCCTGTTCTTCGATGACCTCAACGAGCCGGACTTTCCCACCTGTTTTGCGTTCCTGCGTAGTGTCGGCGACCACTTCATACCGGCTTACCGCCCCATCGTCGCCCGCCGCAAGGGTGAGGCCTACGGGGAACGGGAGCGCGAATTTCAGCTCTACCGGCGCGGACGTTACGTGGAATTCAACCTCGTCTACGACCGCGGCACCCTGTTCGGACTGCAGTCGGGAGGACGTACCGAATCCATCCTCATGTCTCTTCCCCCCCTGGTGAGTTGGCGCTATGACTGGAGCCCCGACAAAGGCACTCCGGAAGAGCGGCTCTATCGTGACTTCCTGCGTCCGCGGGACTGGCTCGGCGAATCGGCCCCCTCCCCATAATTGACCTTGACACTGGCGGGGCCGCCATGGACAATTCGCCGCTTACGTTTCGGAGGGGTTCCCGAGCGGTCAAAGGGATCAGACTGTAAATCTGACGGCTCAGCCTTCGGAGGTTCGAATCCTCCCCCCTCCACCAGGTCACGGGCCCTTCTCCGGCGTTTCCAGGGGAGGATGAGAACCGAAGGAGGTTCGACGAAATCGCCTGGAGCGATTTCGAACGGCCGCAGGCCGGCCCCGGAGGGGCGGAGGGCAGGATGCCCGGAGTCCAAATTTGTCAGGAACAAATTTGAACGGCCATAGGCCGGCCCCGGAGGGGCGGAGGGCAGGATGCCCGGAGTAATCCTCCCCCCTCCACCAGGTCACGGGCCCTTCTCCGGCGTTTCCAGGGGAGGATGAGAACCGAACGAGGTTCGACGACATCGCTGGGGTGCGCCACAGGATGTGTGGGGCAGCTGCGGCGGGTCCAGGCTCGCGGGTGTAGTTCAATGGTAGAACCTCAGCCTTCCAAGCTGATGGTGTGGGTTCGATTCCCATCACCCGCTCCATTAAGGATTCAATGAATCGGCGGGGTTGCGCCGAGTTTAAGAAGTTTCAGCCCATATAGCTCAGTCGGTAGAGCACTTCCTTGGTAAGGAAGAGGTCATCGGTTCAAATCCGATTATGGGCTCCAGTTCTGGTTCTTGTGTGCATTTGACAATCTGAAACTACTGGCTGGGGAGTCCCATTCCATGTCCAAGGAAAAGTTCCAAAGAAAGAAGCCGCACGTCAATGTGGGGACCATTGGTCACGTGGACCACGGGAAGACGACGCTGACGGCGGCGATCACGGTGGTTCAGGC
>JAABTG010000165.1 GCA_011389995.1 Thiotrichales bacterium | reverse complement strand
GACGCCCCCGAGGGCAGCGCCGGGTTGCCCGGTCACATGGTGCAGACGGTGATGGGCCTCGCGGCCATCGTGCTGCTCATCTTCGGGTTGGCCTGGCTGCTGCGCCAGGTGTTCCGGCTACAGCCCACCATGAATGGCCGCATGCGCGTCCTCGGGGGGCTTTCCCTGGGGCCGCGGGAACGCATCGTGCTGGTCAAGGTGGGCGATACCCAACTGGTGGTGGGCACCACCCCCGGCCGTATCCAGACCCTGCACGTACTCGACACGCCCCTGCCCGAGGACGATGTCCCCACTCCGGGGCGCGGGCCTTTCGCACGGCAGTTGGCCGAGGCCCTCGGGCGTTCCAGGGCGTCCCGGGAGAAGGGTGGTGTATAAAGGATTGTTGGTAATGGCCGTGCTGCTGGTGCTGCCGCTGGCGGCCACCGCCCAGCCGGGCCTGCCCGCCCTCGCCGTCACCAGCAGCGGCGACGGCGGCCAGACCTACTCCATCAGCATCCAGATCCTCCTCATGATGACGGTGCTGACGCTGTTGCCCGCCGCCCTCATCATGATGACCTCCTTCACCCGCATCATCGTGGTGCTGGCCATCCTGCGCCAGGCCCTGGGCACCGCCCAGACGCCCTCCAGCCAGGTATTGGTGGGGCTGGCGCTGTTCCTGAGCCTTTTCATCATGATGCCGGTGTTCGACGTCATCCACGACGAGGCCTTCCAGCCCTACATGGCGGAGAAGATGGAGTTCCAGGAGGCCCTGGACCGGGCGTCCCGGCCCCTGCGCCAGTTCATGCTGGCCCAAACCCGGGAGACGGACCTCAAGCTGTTCGCCGACATCGCCGGCCACGGGCCCCTGGTGAGCCGCGACGAGGTGCCGTTCTCGCTCCTCATGCCGGCCTTCGTCACCAGCGAGCTCAAGACCGCGTTCCAGATCGGCTTCCTGATGTTTCTGCCCTTTCTCATCATCGACCTGGTGGTGGCCAGTGTCCTCATGTCCATGGGCATGGTGATGCTGTCGCCCCTCATCATCTCGTTTCCCTTCAAGATCATGCTCTTCGTGCTGGTGGACGGCTGGGCCCTGGTGATGGGGACCCTGGCCTCCAGCTTCTACGTATGAGCCGCCCGCGCCCAGGAGGAAGCCCATGACCCCGGAACTGGTAATGGAGGCCGGCCAGCAGACCCTGCTGGTGACCTCGGTGCTCATACTCATCGTGCTGGTGCCCTCCCTGATGGTGGGGCTGCTCATCAGCATGTTTCAGGCGGCCACCCAGATCAACGAACAGACCCTGAGCTTTCTGCCCAAGCTTCTGATAGCGCTGGCGGTGATGGCGATGGCGGGCCCGTGGATGCTGGACTATGTGATGGATTTCACCCTGCGCCAGTACCACAGCATTCCCTCGGTCATCGGTTGAGCCGGTGGCCGACAGGGTGGCGGAACAGGGGGTGTGCGGATGCAATTCTCCGTCGCGGAACTGATGGCCCTGACCACGGGCTTCATGTGGCCCCTGGTGCGCATCAGCGCCATGTTTGCCGTGATGCCGGTGATCAGTGCCGTGCACGTGCCGCCGCGGGTACGGGCGGGCCTCGCCCTGGTGCTCACGCTCCTGGTGGCGCCGCTGTTGCCGCCCCCCCCGGACGTATCGCCCATCTCCGGGGCGGGGCTCGTGATCGTCTTTCATCAGGTGGTGGTGGGGCTGGCCATGGGCTTCACCATCCGCCTCATATTCGTGGTGTTCGAGCTGGTGGGGCAGGTCATCGCCCAGCATATGGCGCTCCACTTCGCCTCCCTGGTGGACCCCAACAGCGGGGTACAGATGCCCATGCTGGGGCAGTTCTACATCATCCTGGCCACCCTGGTGTTCCTCGCCATCAACGGCCATCTGGTGGCCATCGAGATCCTGGTGGAGAGTTTCCGGGTGCTGCCGGTGGGCCAGCAGGGGCTGGGTGCCGACGGTCTGTGGGCCCTGGTGGCCCAGATGGGCTGGGTGTTCACCGCGGCGGTGATGTTCGCCCTGCCGGCCATCGCCGCGCTGCTGGTGGTGAATCTGGCCTTCGGCGTCATGACCCGCGCCGCCCCCCAGCTCAATATCTTCTCCGTGGGTTTCCCCATCACCCTGTTGATGGGGCTGGGCGTCATCTTTTTTACGCTACCCCTGTTCGTGCGGCAGATGGAACCCTTGATTGAGAGCGCCCTCGAGTTCCTCAATGCCCTGATTGGAGCCGGTTGATCATGGCGGAACAGGGGGACTCCCAGGAAAAAACCGAAGAACCTACGGCGCGACAGCTGTTCAAGGCCCGTGAGAAGGGCCAGGTCGCGCGGTCGCGGGAACTCGACACCACCGGCGTGCTGCTGGCGGGGGCGGCCATGCTGTTCCTCTCCGGCGCCGGTATGGTGGAAGGGCTCGCCGACGTCATGAGCAACGGCCTCGCCCTGGAGCGCGCCGACACCCGCGACGTGACCCGCCTCGGCGTCTATCTGGGTGCCAGCGTCATGATCGCCGTCAAGGTCATGGCGCCCCTGATGGTGGCGGTCCTGGCGGTGGCCATGGTGCTGCCCTCCCTGCTGGGAGGCATCGCCTTCTCCACGGATCCCCTGACCTGGAAGTGGGAGAAGATGGACCCGACGAAGGGCCTGAAGCGCATGTTCGGGCCCAAGGGACTGATGGAGCTGACCAAGGCCCTGGCCAAGTTCGTGGTGGTGCTGGTGGTGGCCATCGCCCTGCTGTGGTCGGAGGTGTGGGATTTCATGATCCTGGGACAACTGGACGACAAGGCGGCCATGGCCGACGCGGTCAGGCTCATCGCCTGGAACCTGCTGGTGCTCAGCGCCGCCATGATCATCATCGCCGCGGTGGATGTGCCGTTCCAGATTTGGAACCACAAGCGCGAGTTGCGCATGACCAAGCAGCAGGTGAAGGACGAGAACAAGGAGACGGAAGGCAAACCCGAGATCAAGCAGAAGATCCGCCAGCTGCAGATGGAGGCGGCGACGCGGCGCATGATGGGGGAGGTGCCCAAGGCCGACGTCATCATCACCAATCCCACCCACTATGCGGTGGCCCTGCGCTACGACGCCGAGCGCATGGGGGCGCCGCGGCTGGTGGCCAAGGGGCAGGACCTCATCGCCCTGAAGATCCGCGAGCTCGCCGGGGAGCACGGCATTCCCCTGATGAGTGCCCCGCCCCTGGCCCGGGCCATCTTCCATACCACGGAGCTGGAGCAGGAGATTCCGGCGCGGCTGTATAAGGCGGTGGCCCAGGTGCTGGCCTATGTCTTCCAGCTGCGTCGTTATCGCCAGCAGGGCGGACCGCCCCCGGCGCCGCTGAATCCCGCGGATCTGCCGATGCCGGAGGACGCGGATGAGGGTTTCGGCGCCCGCAGGTGGCGCGGCAACAAATCCCGAGGAGGTCCCGAGGTCCCATGAATCCGGATCAGTGGTTCGGTCAATTGCGTCACACCCTCGGCAGCGGTCTGGGCACTCCCATCCTCATCGTGGTCATGCTGTCCATGATGGTGGTGCCCCTGGCGCCGGTGATGCTGGATGCCCTGTTCACCTTCAATATCTCCCTGGCCCTGCTGGTGCTGCTGGCGGCGGTCTACAACACCCGCCCCCTCGACTTCTCGTCGTTTCCCACCCTGCTGCTGGTGGCCACCCTGCTGCGCCTCTCCCTCAACGTGGCCTCCACCCGCATCGTGCTCCTCGACGGTCATACCGGGCCCGGTGCCGCGGGTACGGTCATCGAGTCCTTCGGCGGCTTCGTCATCGGTGGCAACTATGCCGTCGGTTTCGTGGTGTTCATCATCCTCATCATCATCAACTTCATGGTGGTGACCAAGGGTGCGGGACGGGTCTCGGAGGTGAGCGCCCGTTTCACCCTGGATGCCATGCCGGGCAAGCAGATGGCCATCGACGCCGATCTCAATGCCGGCCTGCTCGACCAGGAAGAGGCCCGGACCCGGCGCGCCGAGGTGGCCCAGGAGGCCGACTTCTACGGCTCCATGGATGGCGCCAGCAAGTTCGTGCGCGGCGATGCCATCGCCGGGATCCTGATCCTCATCATCAACCTCATCGGCGGCGTCGTCATCGGCACCATGCGCCACGACCTGTCCATCGGCGAGGCCCTCCAGGTCTATGGCCTGCTGACCATCGGCGACGGCCTGGCGGCCCAGATCCCGTCCCTGTTGCTGGCATCGTCGGCGGCCATCATGGTCACCCGGGTCTCCACCACCCATGATGTCAGCCACCAGATCATCGACAACCTGTTTCAGAACCCCCGCGGTCTGGCAGTGACCGCCGCCGTGCTGGGGGCCATGGGCATGGTGCCGGGCATGCCCAACGTGGCGTTCCTCAGCCTCGCCATACTGGCCGGCTACGGGGCCTGGCGTATCATGGAACGCAACCGCGGGGCCGCGGAGGTGGAGGCGGCACCTGCGGCCACCGTGGAGCCGGCGTCCCGGGACCTCAGCTGGGAGGACGTGGGCGCGGTGGATGCCCTGGGGCTGGAGATCGGCTATCGTCTGATCCCCCTGGTGGACAAGAAGCAGGGTGGGGAGTTGATGGGACGCATCAAGGGGGTGCGCAAGAAGCTGTCCCAGGACCTCGGCTTTCTGGTTCCGCCGGTGCATATCCGGGACAACCTGGACCTGGCGCCCAACACCTACCGCATCACCCTGATGGGGGTCACGGTGGGTCAGGCGGAGGTGTTGCCGGACCGCGAGATGGCCATCAATCCCGGGCAGGTATTCGGCAACGTCGACGGCCAGAAGGCCAAGGACCCGGTATTCGGCCTCGAGGCGGTATGGATCGCCGGGGAGCAGCGGGACCAGGCCCAGACCTACGGCTATACGGTGGTGGATGCCGCCACGGTCATCGCCACCCACATCAATCAGATCCTGCTGGACCAGTCCCAGGAACTGCTGGGTTACGAGGAGACACAGCACCTGCTGGACCGCCTCGCGGAATCGGCACCGAAGCTGGTGGAGGACCTGGTGCCCAAGACCGTGCCCCTGGGCGTGGTGGTGAAGGTGCTGAAAAACCTGCTGGCAGAGAACATACCCATCCGCGATATCCGCACCATCGCCGAAACTCTGGCGGCCGTGGGTGCAAAGAGCCAGGATCCGGGGGAGCTCACCGCCACGGTGCGTCAGGCCCTAGGCAGGATGATCGTAAGCGAAATCAGTGGAATAGACGATGAACTTGATGTCATTACTATAAACCCGTCCCTGGAACAATTGTTGCAACAGGCAGTGCAGAACGCCAATCAGAACGGCGTCGGTCTGGAACCCGGGCTGACGGAGAATCTCCAGCAGGCCATCGGCCAGGTGGTGAATCAGCAGGAGGCCCAGGGCCGCACGCCGGTGTTGCTGGTGGCCCAGGCCCTGCGGCCTCTGTTGGCGGGTTTCGCGCGCCAGATCGCGCCGGCCCTGAAGGTGCTGTCCTACAATGAGGTGCCCGATGATCGGCGGGTGAAGATCGTCGCCACCATCGGCGGCGAAGCGGCATTGACGGCCTGAGGACGCAAGGGGTCACCAGCGGAGTGTGGGGATTGATACGCCAATGAAGATCAGACGCTACTTCGCCGCGGATATGCGCCAGGCCATCCGCAAGGTGCGCGAGGCCCAGGGCCCCGATGCGGTGATCCTGTCCAACCGCAAGGTGGACGGGGGCATCGAGGTGGTGGCCGCCGTGGACTACGACGAAGCGGTGTTGTGGCACGAAAACAAGGCCCCGCGGGCCGAAGATGCCGTGGAATCGCCGCCGCCGGGACAGGCCCCGCCACGGCCGGCCCCCGAGCCCCGGGGGGCGGCCACGGCGGCGGTGG
This sequence comes from Thiotrichales bacterium, assembly GCA_011389995.1. Lineage (GTDB taxonomy): Bacteria > Pseudomonadota > Gammaproteobacteria > JAABTG01 > JAABTG01 > JAABTG01. The sequence goes on along the minus strand of JAABTG010000165.1, from coordinate 2,867 downwards.
AATGGAGTCAGGACCCCTCCATATCCGCCCTGCGGGAAGAGGTGGGCTCCATCCGCGACATGTTGCAGAACCAGCTCGCGGCCCTGGCCTGGGGCGACCTGGGACGGCGCCGGCCCAGCCGCGCGGCACTGCTGCGGCGGTTGTTGCAGATGGATCTCAGTCCGGAACTCGCCCGCCGGGTGGCGGTGGAGACGGGGGAGGAGGACGGGGATGCACCGCGCCAGTGGAAGCGCGCCCTGGCCCTCATCGCCCAACGCATACGCGCCAGCGGCGACAGCCTGGTGGACCGCGGCGGTGTGGCCGCCCTCATCGGCCCCACCGGCGTGGGCAAGACCACCACCGTCGCCAAGCTGGCGGCCCGCTACGCCCTCGCCAACGGACCGGAGCAGGTGGGCCTCATCACCATGGATACCCACCGGGTGGGGGCGGCCGAGCAGCTGCGCAGCTATGGTCGCCTGATGGGCATACCGGTGCGGGTGGCGCGCAACCGGGAAGAACTGGACACCGCCCTCAACGACCTCTACGAGCGCCGCCTGGTGCTCATCGACACCGCCGGCATGGGCCAGCGGGATGCCCGGGTGCGGGATCAGCTGGCGGTCCAGTTCGAGGGCTTGGGCGTGGTGCAGGCCTTCATGGTGCTGGCCGCCACCAGTCAGCTGGCCGCCCTGCGGGAGAGCGTCAAGGCCTTCGGCGTGGCCCGCCCCGAGGCCTGTATCCTCACCAAGCTGGACGAGGCGGTGTCCCTCGGCCCGGTGATCTCGGTGGTGGCGGAGTCCCAGCTACCGGTGGCCTACTTCAGCGACGGCCAGCGGGTCCCCGAGGACATCCAGCCGGCCCGGGCCCATAACCTGGTGACGCGGGCGGTGGTGCGGATGAAGCAGTCCCTGCCCGCCTTCTCCGATGAGATGGCGGAACTGGCCATGGGCGGGGGGAGTCTCGATGGACGCGCCTGACACCGTCGCCGGTCAGGCGGCCGGGCTCGAGGGCTTCGGCGAACGGCGTCCGGTTCGGGTCATCGCCGTCACCGGGGCCAAGGGCGGCGTGGGCAAGACCAATGTTTCGGTGAATCTGGCGGTGACCATGGCCCGGGCCGGCAAGTCCGTGATGCTCATGGACGCCGACCTCGGGCTGGCCAACGTGGACGTGCTGCTGGGCCTGCAGGTGCGGCGCAACCTGTCCCACGTCATGGACGGCGAATGCAGCCTCGAGGAGATCATGGTGGAGGGGCCGGCCGGTATTCAGATCCTCCCGGCGGCCTCGGGGGTCAAGCGCATGGTGTCCCTGTCCACCGTCGAACACGCCGGACTCATCAGCGCCTTCAGCATGCTGCCGAAGGTGCCCGACGCACTCATCGTGGATACGGCGGCCGGCATCTCCGACAGCGTCATCCGTTTCACCGTGGCGGCCCAGGACGTGCTGGTGGTGGTGTGTGACGAGCCGGCCTCCATCACCGACGCCTACGCCCTCATCAAGGTGCTGAACCGCGGCCATGGACAGAGCCACTTCCATATACTCGCCAACATGGTGCGCTCCTCCCAGGAGGGGCTGACGCTGTTCCAGAAACTGGTGCGGGTCACCGAGCGTTTTCTCGACGTCACCCTGGATTTCGCCGGCAGTATCCCCCACGACGACAACCTGCGACGGGCCGTACAGAAACAGCTTTCCGTGGTGGAGGCCTTTCCCCGCAGCCCCGCTGCCAAGGCCTTCGAGCAGGTGGCAGGTGCCGTCGAACGCTGGCCGCGTGCCCGGCAATCTCAAGGACATCTGGAATTCTTCGTGGAACGCCTCGTACAATCAGAGGGATTTTAATTCACCAAGGCGGGCTTCATGAGTGGTTTGGCTATGTACACGGAGACCCGCGCGGGTCCTCAGGATGAGCTGGTAACCAAGTACGCGCCTCTGGTGAAGCGCATCGCCTATCACCTCATGAGCCGGCTTCCCCCCAGCGTGCAGGCGGATGATCTCATCCAGGCGGGCATGATCGGGCTGCTGGAGGCCTCCCGCAATTACGATGCCACCCAGGGGGCGAGCTTCGAGACCTATGCCGGCATTCGTATCCGCGGCAGCATGCTCGACGAGATCCGCAAGAGCGACTGGACCCCCCGTTCCCTGCATCGCAAGGTGCGCCAGGTCAGCGAGGCCATACGCACCATCGAGGGCGAGGAGGGGCGGGACGCGCGGGACACGGAGGTGGCCGAGCGTCTCGGCATCTCCATTTCTGACTATCACCACATCCTGCAGGATGCCTCGGGACACAAGATCTTCAGCTTCGAGGACCTCACGGTGGGCGAGGAGTCCATCACCGAGAGCCTCGAGGGCCGGACCGTGGGGCCGGCGGAAGCGGTGGAGATGGACAGCTTCAAGGAGTGCCTGGCGGACAATATCTCGTCCCTGCCGGAGCGCGAGCGCCTGGTGATGTCCATGTACTACGATGAGGAACTCAACCTCCGCGAGATCGGCGCGGTGCTGGGGGTCAGCGAGTCCCGGGTGTGCCAGATCCACGGCCAGGCCCTGATGCGTCTCAAGGCGCGCATGAACGAGTGGCGCGAGGCCTGACGCCATCACGGCGCGCCGGCGCCGGCTGACCTGGTGTCACGTGGCACGGTAGTCATTGGGCCGGCGCCCGGTCCGGCGGCGCCTGCGGACATCCCCCCGTCGTCGCCATGACGCCGCCGGCCCTCCTCATCTCCACTCTCCCGGCCGACCGCGCCCGGGGCGGCCTTTCGATTCCCCATGGCTTCAGTTTCCGCGGCTGGAGCCGTTGTCTTTAACGTGAAAGTCGCGCAGCGACACCTTTGGACTCCCTCTCCCCCTGGGAGAGGGCCGGGGTGGGGGACGGACATGGCGCACCTTTCATCCTTCGGGGT
>JAABTG010000164.1 GCA_011389995.1 Thiotrichales bacterium | reverse complement strand
AAACCCTTCTGGATCAGACGGTCACCCTGTGCGGCTGGGTCCACCGTCGGCGGGATCACGGCGGAGTCATCTTCATCGACCTGCGGGACCGCGAGGGACTGGCCCAGGCGGTGATAGACCCCGACACCCCCGAGGCCTTCGCCCTGGCGGAGCAGGTGCGCAGCGAGTATGTGCTGCGCATCACGGGGCGGGTGCGCCGGCGCCCGGCGGGCACCGAGAACAGGGAGCTGCCCACGGGCATGGTGGAGGTGCTGGCCAAGGAGCTGGAGATCCTCAACACCGCCCGCACCCCGCCCTTCCAGCTGGACGACGAGGACGTGCACGAGGAGAACCGCCTGCGCTACCGTTACGTGGACCTGCGCCGGCCGGAGATGCAGCAGCGGCTGCGCACCCGCACCCTCATCACCCGTACCCTGCGCACCTTCCTGGACGCCCGCGGCTTCATGGACATCGAGACCCCCATGCTCACCCGGGCGACCCCCGAGGGGGCGCGGGATTACCTGGTGCCCAGCCGCACCCACATCGGCAGCTTCTTCGCCCTGCCCCAGTCCCCCCAGCTGTTCAAGCAGCTGCTCATGATGTCCGGCATGGACCGCTATTATCAGATCGCCCGCTGCTTCCGCGACGAGGACCTGCGGGCCGATCGCCAGCCGGAGTTCACCCAGCTGGACATGGAGATGTCCTTCATGGAGGAGGACGACATCATGTCCCTGGTGGAGGACATGGTGCGGGAGCTGTTCGCGAAGGTGCTGGATACCACCCTGCCCGAGCCCTTTCCGCGCATGAGTTATGCCGAGGCCGTGGCGCGCTTCGGCAGCGACCGCCCCGACCTGCGGGTAGACCTGGAGCTGGTGGACGTGGGCGACGTCATGGTGGACGTGGACTTCAAGGTCTTCTCCGGCCCCGCCCGCGATGCCGAGGGCCGGGTGGCGGCCCTGCGGGTGCCTGGGGGCGGGCGCCTCACCCGCTCCCAGATCGACGACTACACCCGCTTCGTGGGGATCTACGGCGCCAAAGGCCTGGCCTACATCAAGGTCAACGACCACACGGCGGGGCGGGAGGGCCTGCAGTCGCCCATCCTGAAGTTCCTGCCCGACGCGGCCGTCACCGCCATCATGGAGCGCACCGGCGCCGCCACCGGCGATCTGATCTTCTTCGGCGCCGACAAGGCGAAGGTGGTCAACGAGGCCCTGGGGGCCCTGCGCCTCAAGGTGGCCGAGGACCTGGGGTTGGTGAACCCGGGCTGGCGGCCGGTGTGGGTGGTGGATTTCCCCATGTTCGAATGGGACGAGGTCAGCCACCGCTGGTACGCCCTGCATCACCCCTTCACGGCGCCCCGGAATCCGGATATGACGGTCCTCGCCGGGGAGCCCCACCGGGCCCTGTCCCGGGCCTACGACCTGGTGCTGAACGGTACTGAGCTGGGGGGCGGTTCCATCCGTATCCACCAGCCGGCGACCCAGATGGCCATATTCCGGCTGTTGGGCATCGAGGAGGAAGAGGCGCGGGAGAAGTTCGGCTTCCTGGTGGATGCCCTGGAGTATGGCTGCCCGCCCCACGGCGGCATCGCCTTCGGCCTCGACCGCATCGCCATGCTGATGACGGACTCGTCGTCCATCCGCGATGTCATCGCCTTCCCCAAGACCCAGACGGCGGCCTGCATGCTCACCTCGGCGCCGGCACCGGTGCCCGACAGCCAGCTGCGGGACCTGAACATCCGCCTGCGCCTCAAGGAGAAGAAGTAGGCCGCCGCGGGCCGGGCGACGACGGCGGCTGCGGTTGACGCGGGGCCGCCGTGGCCCAAGGATAGGGCATTCCCCATGACCCCGGCGCGGGACCATGGGGGCGTAGGCCCGTGGCCTGTAAACCCCTGGCCCGTAAACCGTGGAGTCGGTACCTATGGCACGAATTCTCACCGTGGGCGTGGCCACCCTGGACGTGGTCATCACCGTGGACGGCTTCCCCCGGGAAGACGACAAGATCCGGGCCCGGGGGGTGACCACCCGGCGGGGTGGCAACGCCGCCAACACCGCGGTGGTCCTAAGCCAGCTCGGCCATGACACCAGCTGGGCCGGTTCCATCAGCAGCGACGGCAATGGGGACTTCGTCAGCCGTGACCTGGCCCGGGCCGGCGTCAAGACGGGCAACATCGCCGTCCAGCGCGACGGTGCCCTGCCCGTGTCCTACATCCTCAACAGCGTGGCCAGCGAATCCCGCACCATCATCCACCACCGCGACCTCCCCGAGTTCGGCTTCGAGGATTTCCGCCGCCTCGATCTGCGGCGTTACGACTGGCTCCACTTCGAGGGGCGCAACGTGGCGGAGACCGGGCGCATGCTCTCCCACTACCGGGGCCAGCACTCCGCCCTGCCCTGCTCCCTGGAGGTGGAAAAGCCGCGGGAGGGCATCGAGGAGTTGTTCGAGCTGGCCGATGTGTTGCTGTTCTCCCGCCAGTACGCCCGCGCCAAAGGTTTTCATGAGCCCGGCAGCATGCTGGCGGAGATCGCCCCGCGGGCGCCGCGGGCCCTGTTGGTATGTGCCTGGGGCGAGGACGGTGCATGGGCGCGCACCTACGAGGGGGAGGAATTCCACAGCCCCGCCTACGGCTACGGCGAGGTGGTGGATACCATCGGCGCGGGGGACGTGCTCAATGCCGGCGTCATCCACGGCCTGGTGAACCAGCAGTCCCTCAATCGCGTGCTGCCCTTCGGCTGCCAGCTGGCGGGCGTGAAATGCGCCCAGCAAGGGCTCGACGACCTGCTGGCCAACTACCATCGCCTGGTGAAGACGGACAAGCCCCCAGCGGCCTGACCCTCACCGCGGCCATCGCCTCAGAAGGCGAGCACCAGCCCCCACACCACCGCCACGTTCACCAGGGCGACGAACACCGCCGCCGAGCCGATGTCCTTGGCGCGCTTGGACAGCACGTGTTCCTCATTGCTGATGCGGTCGACGACGGACTCCACCGACGAGTTCATCAGTTCCACCGCCAGCACCAGCAGCAGGCTGGTGACCAGCAACGCCTTCTCCACGCCGCCCTCCCCCAGCCACAGCCCGAGGGGCGCGAGGATCACGCACAGCACCACCTCCACCCTGAAGGCCTCCTCGAAACGCCACGCCGAGGCCAGGCCCGCCAGGGACCAGCCGCAGGCATTGCGCAGCCGGGTCAGTCCCTTGAAACCGGGTTTACGCAACGCATCCTTCTCCCGCTGGGGCGCGTTCATGGGGCTCTCATCGTCATGACAGGGGGGGTGAAAACTATAGGTCCTTCATGAAACTCTCATTAATGCGCCACAGTTCGGCAAAGAACGGGCGTCTGAGGCGCCCAAAATGACCGTGGCAAGAAAACCATCAAGGAACTGCAACGCAAGGGTCATGGGGCACGTATATACCATATCCATGTCCGCACATGGTGAGCATCCTCATGGAGACCCTGCGCTACCGCGCCATCTGGCTGTCCGACATCCATCTAGGCACCCGCGACGCCAAGACGGAATACCTCTACGACTTCCTGCGCCACACCGAATCGGATTACCTGTACCTGGTGGGCGACATCATCGACATGTGGAAACTGAAAAGCCGCTGGTACTGGCCCCGCATCAACAACGACATCATGCGCCTGGTGATGAAGAAGGCCCGCAAGGGCACCCGGGTGATCTACATCCCGGGCAACCATGACGAGCTGCTGCGGGACTTCTCGGACCATCTCTTCGGCGGCATCGAGATGATGGAGGAGGCGGTCCACGAGACCGCCGACGGCCGGCGGCTGCTGGTGCTCCACGGCGACGTCTTCGACTGCGTGGTGATGAACAGCCGCTGGCTGGCGGAGCTCGGCAGCTGGGCCTACGACATGCTGCTGCGGCTCAACCGCTGGTACAACGTGGTACGCCGCCGCCTGGGCTTTCATTACTGGTCCCTGTCCCAGTACCTCAAGCACAAGGTCAAGGAGGCCGTGAGTTACATCGGCGATTACGAACAGGCGGTGGTGAAGGCCGCCCGCGACAAGGGCGCCCATGGCGTCATCTGCGGCCACATCCACCACGCCACCATCACCCGGTACGGCGACATGCTCTACGCCAACAGTGGCGACTGGGTGGAGAGCTGCACCGCCCTGGCCGAGCGCGAGGATGGCGAGTTGACCCTCATCCACTGGGTCACGGACAGCGCCCGGCTGCTGGACGAACTGCAAAGCCATGAGAATATTGATAGCGACGGACGCGTGGTTCCCGCAGGTTAACGGCGTCGTACGCACCCTCTCCACCACCGCCGGGATCCTCGGTGATCTGGGTCACGAGGTGGAGGTGGTGGCGCCCCAGCGCTTTCGTACCATCCCCTGCCCCACCTATCCGGAGATCCGTCTCGCCCTGGGGGCGGGCCACGGCGTGCCCCGGGCCATCCGGGCCTTCGACCCCGCCGCCGTGCACATTGCCACCGAGGGCCCCATCGGTCTGGCGGCGCGGCGCTGGTGCGTCGCCCGGGGCCACCCCTTCACCACCTCCTACCATACCCGGTTTCCCGAGTACCTGCGGCTGCGGGCCCCCGTGCCCCTGGCCTGGAGCTACCGTTTCATGGGCTGGTTCCATGGCCGGGCGGCCCGCACCATGGTGGCCACCCGCTCCATGGAGCAGGAGCTGGAAAGCCGGGGCTTCCGCCACCTGGTGCGCTGGACCCGGGGGGTGGACGTGTCCCTGTTCCGCCCCCGCCAGGGGTCGGTACTGGACCTGCCCCGGCCCCTGTTCATGTATGTGGGAAGGGTGGCGGTGGAGAAGAACGTCGAGGCCTTCCTGGCCCTCGACCTGCCGGGCACCAAGGTGGTGGTGGGGGACGGCCCGGCCCTGACGGAGTTGCGCCGGCGCCATCCCGACACCCACTTCACGGGCTACAGGATGGGCGAGGAGCTGGCGGCCTGTGTCGCCGCGGCGGACGTCATGGTGTTCCCCAGCCTCACGGATACCTTCGGGCTGGTGCTGCTGGAGGCCATGGCCAGCGGTGTGCCGGTGGCGGCCTTTCCCGCCCCCGGCCCGCGGGACGTGGTGCGGGATGGCGTCAACGGCTTCGTGGGGGAAGACCTGAGGGCCGCCGCCCTGGCGGCCCTGGAGGTGGACAGGGATGCCTGCCGCGCCTTCGCCGAGGGCTATTCCTGGGAGGCCAGCACCCGCCAGTTCCTCGCCAACCTCGACCCCCGGGGAGACGCCAGCGGCGCGGCCGGGGCGACGTAAGGCCCGCCGCCGCCCGCGCCGGGCGTTTGGGGCCCCCCCGCGCCGGTGGTAGAATCCTGCGCTTTACAACGAGGGTTCGAGGACACCATGGCGGGACACAGCAAGTGGGCCAACATTCAGCATCGCAAGAAGGCGCAGGACGCCAAGCGCGGCAAGCTCTTCACCAAGCTCATTCGCGAGATCAGCGTGGCGGCCCGCCACGGCGGCGGTGACATCGAGACCAATCCACGCCTGCGCCTCGCCGTGGACAAGGCCCTGGCCGGCAACATGACCAAGGACACCATCGAGCGCGCCGTCAAGCGCGGTGCCGGTGACCAGGACAGCGACAACCTCGAGGAGGTGCGCTACGAGGGCTACGGCCCGGGGGGCACGGCGGTGATGGTGGATTGCCTCACGGACAACCGCAACCGCACCGTGGCCGAGGTGCGCCACGCCTTCTCCAAGGCCGGCGGCAACCTCGGCACCGACGGCTCCGTGGCCTTCCTGTTCAACCATGTGGGCCAGATCAGCCTGGCCCCCGGCAGCGACGAGGACACGGTGATGGAGGTGGCCCTGGAGGCCGGCGCCGAAGACGTCATCACCAACGACGACGGTTCCATCGAGGTCATCACCCCCCCCGATGCCTTCGCCGCCGTGCGGGACGCCCTCAAGGCGGCGGGACTGGACGCGGAGGAGGCGGAGGTCACCATGCGGGCCACCACCGCCAGCGTCCTCGACGCCGACGACGGCGCGAAGATGCTGCGCCTCCTGGATAACCTGGAAGACCTGGACGACGTCCAGCAGGTGTATTCCAATGCGGATATCCCGGACGAGGCCTTTGAGGCCGTCGCCTGATCCGGACCCCGCGTGAGCGCGGGCACGTCCCGCATCCTGGGCATCGACCCGGGTTCCCGCATCACGGGTTATGGCATCATCGACGTCCACAAGAGCGGCAACGGCTACGTCGCCAGCGGCTGCATCCGCACCGCCGCCGCCGACATGTCCCAGCGCCTGCTGCAGATCCATGAAGGCCTGGAGACGGTGCTCGCCCGCTACCAACCGGATGCCACCGCCATCGAGCAAATCTACGTCCACCGCAATGCCGGCAGCGCCCTCAAGCTGGGCCAGGCCCGGGGCGGCGCCATCCTCACCGCCATGCTCCATCACCAGCCCGTGTTCGAATACGCCCCCAGTCAGATAAAGCAGGCGGTGGTGGGCAGCGGGCGGGCCACCAAGGAGCAGGTGGGCCACATGGTGCGCCATCTCCTCGGACTGTCCGAGGCCCCCCAGGAGGATGCCGCCGATGCCCTGGCGGTGGCCCTGTGCCATGGCAACACCGAAGCCACCTTCGCCCGCCTGCCCCAGCTCAAGGCCCCCAGCGGGAGGCGCTGGCGGTGATCGGGCGCATCCATGGCATCCTGCGGGCCAAGCACCCGCCCCTGCTGCTCATCGACGTCCACGGCATCGGCTACGAGGTGGAGGCCCCCATGACCACCATCTACGAGCTGCCCAACCTCGGGGAGCCCGTGGAACTCCATATCCATCACGTGGTGCGGGAGGACGCCCAGCTGCTGTACGGCTTCCTCCGGGAGGCCGACCGGGCGCTGTTCCGCACCCTCATCCGCATCAGCAACGTGGGGCCCAAGCTGGCCCTGGCCATCCTCTCGGGGATGGACCACCGCCAGTTCTCCCTGTGCGTCCACGCCGGTGACGTGGCGGCCCTGACCCGCCTGCCCGGGGTGGGCAAGAAGACCGCCGAGCGCCTCATCATGGAGGTGCGGGACCGCCTCGACGCCCTCACCGACGCGCCGCCGGTGACGGCCACCGCCGGCGCCCCGGAGGCGGACGACCCGGTGGCGGACGCCATCAACGCCCTGGTGGCCCTGGGCTACAAGCCCCAGGAGGCGAGCCGGCGCATCAACGCCGTCACCGCTCCCGGGCTGGCCTGCGAGGACCTCATCCGCCAGGCCCTCAAGGAGCGTAACCCATGATCGAACCCGACCGCCTGGTGGCCGCCGCCGCCGACGGCAACGACCGCGCGGTGGACCGCGCCGTGCGCCCGCGGCAGCTGGACGACTACGTGGGCCAGCAGGCGGTGCGGGAGCAGATGATCATCTTCATCACCGCCGCCCGTGGCCGCGCCGAGGCCCTGGACCACGTGCTGCTGTTCGGCCCGCCGGGGCTGGGCAAGACCACCCTGGCCCACATCGTCGCCGAGGAGATGGGGGTGGCCCTGCGCCAGACCTCGGGGCCGGTGCTGGAGAAGGCCGGGGACCTGGCCGCCATCCTCACCAACCTGGAGCCCAACGACGTGCTGTTCGTGGACGAGATCCACCGCCTCAGCCCGGTGGTGGAGGAGGTGCTCTACCCCGCCATGGAGGACTACCAGATCGACATCATGATCGGCGAGGGCCCCGCCGCCCGCTCCATCAAGCTGGACCTGCCCCCCTTCACCCTGGTGGGGGCCACCACCCGCGCCGGGCTCCTCACCTCGCCCCTGCGGGACCGCTTCGGCATCGTCCAGCGGCTGGAGTTCTACAGCCACGAGGAGCTGGCCACCATCGCCCGGCGCTCCGCCTCCATCCTCGACATCCACTTGGCGGAGGACGGCGCCCACGAGCTGGCCCGGCGTTCCCGGGGCACGCCGCGCATCGCCAACCGCCTGCTGCGCCGGGTACGGGACTACGCCGAGGTGCGCGCCGACGGCCGCATCACGGCAACGGTGGCCCGCGCCGCCCTGGACATGCTGGACGTGGACCCCCTGGGCTTCGACGTCATGGACCGCAAGCTGCTGCTGGCCATCATCGAGAAATTCGAGGGCGGGCCGGTGGGGGTGGACAGCCTGGCCGCGGCCATCGGCGAGGAGCGGGGCACCATCGAGGACGTCATCGAGCCCTACCTGATCCAGCAGGGCTACCTCATGCGCACCCCCCGGGGGCGGGTGGCCACGGCCCAGGCCTGGCGCCACTTCGGCCTGGCGGCCGGCCCGGGCACCCCGGGGGATCTGTTCGGGGACCCGGCCCCCGGGGGCGAGGAGCCGTGACGTCCCCCGGCGAGTTCCTGTGGCCGGTGCGGGTCTATTACGAAGATACCGACGCCGGTGGCGTGGTCTACTACGCCAACTACCTCAAGTTCATGGAACGGGCGCGCACCGAATGGCTGCGCACCCTGGGCTTCGAGCAGGACCGGCTGGCAGCCGAGGGGGTGCTGTTCATGGTGGCGAGCATCGCCGTGGACTACCTGGCCCCCGCCCGCTTCAATGACCGCCTGGACGTGGGTGTTAGACTCGAACGCCTGGCACGGGCCAGCTTCGAGCTCAGCCAGGCGGTGTGGGGGCCGCCCGCCGGCCACACCTTGTGCCGTGGCCACGTGCGCATCGCCTGTGTCCACAGCCATACCCTGAAACCCCGGGCCATTCCGCCCGCCATCCGACAGGAAGTAACGCGTGAGCACTGATCTATCCCTCTTCCACCTGGTGGCCGAAGCCAGCCTGCTGGTGCAGCTGGTGATGCTGCTGCTGCTGCTGGCCTCGGTGGTGTCCTGGTCCATGATCATCCTCAAGTACATCACCCTGCGCCGCGCCCGCGCCGCCGCAGTGCAGTTCGAGG
>JAABTG010000023.1 GCA_011389995.1 Thiotrichales bacterium | reverse complement strand
CCTTATAAACCACGTTAACAATTCGCAATAACGAAGAGGACCGTGAGGTCACCGCGATGCCCCGCAATAGACCACTCGGTCGTGTCGTGCGAGGGCGATCAGCAGGTGCCGACCCATGCCGGTCTCGCCGACCTCGACGCTGGCCGAGAGCTGCCGCTCGCGAAGGCCAAAGCGCGGTTGGGCTTGAAGTAGACTCATGCCGAAACGCGCCCCCAACACCGTGGCGGACGAAAACGCGCCCTGAAGTGCAGCCGCCACGGACGATTACACCGTTGTAATCGCCGCCCGCCGCTCGAAGCCGCCCTTAGGGGTAGTGCCGACGACGCCCGGTACACGTACTTCGAGGTAGTCCATGTCAAGATCGGGGATGGCGCGGACCACCGGTGGAGCGACGGCATCAACCCGTACGGGGTCATCTTGGGTAGTAGCACTTATGTGCTACAATTTCGCCAAAGCAACCCTTGGGAGCCTGCATGATGCCGACGACGACCGTTCGTTTGCCCGATGATCTCAAGAAACGTATCGCGCGTGCCGCAGAGCGGGCAGGCATGACCTCCCACGCGTTCATCCTCGATGCGATTGCCGAACGCGTGGATGCGGAAGAGCGACGCAATGAATTCCGCGAGACGGCAGAAGATCGCTATGCCCAGATCGTCGCATCGGGAGAGACGATCCCCTGGTCGGAGATGCGTACCTATCTGGAAGATCGAGTGGCCGGTAAGAAGCCGACTGCTCCGGTGGCTCGTAAGCTCTCCCGCTGATCATTCGTCGCGATGGCGCGCATTGAGCTGGCGGCGCAGGTGGCCGACGATTTCGATCGAGTACTGGAACACCTCGCACAATACGAGGTCGCGGAGGCGGCTACGCGGATCGATCAGCTCATCAAGGCAATCAATGTGCTTGAATCCAACCCCTTGCTGGGACGCCCGGCTCGTCACGACACCCGGGAACTGATCATCGGTCGACAATCTCGCGGTTATGTTGCCCTCTACCGCTATGTTCCTGAGGTCGATTCCGTCTTCGTGTTGGCGATCAGAAGCCAGCGCGAGGCGGGTTACAGATTCCTGTAACCCGAACCGACAGTGCCCTCCAGCCATGACGGCCGCACAGAACACAGCGTTCCAGGCCGGGTCGGTGTCATCCTCGCAATGCTGCTCACGACCATCGCGAGCGTATTGCTGAACGAGAGCTGTGCTGACAGTCTTATATCCCACGACCGGGCCATCGACGGCTTCTTCGCGCAAGAGTTCGGCTTGATGGTCGCCGACCCGCCCTGCGGGAAGTGCTGGCAGAAGGTCCCGGAGGCGCTGGGCGGCAGGGACGGCCAGGCCGTCGATGGACTTTCTGCAGTCCACGGCCCCGCTGCACAGATAGACCCGGCTACACAGATAGACGATGGCCAGAGCGGGGGCTGGGCGCATTATGGGGAGCGGATCAAATCTGTTGATTTCAGATAACTTTAAAGTCCTGTGATGGAGCTCCTCTACCGGGACGAGGCCCTGGCGGCCTTCCACAAGCCCGCCGGCCTGCTGATGCACCGCTCCGCCATCGATCGCCACGAGACCCGTTTTGCCCTCCAGGAGGCCCGGGATGCCCTGGAGCAGCGGGTCTATCCGGTGCACCGCCTGGACAAGCCCACCTCCGGGGTCCTGCTGTTCGCCCTCGACCCCCGGGTGGCGGGGCGCCTGACCCTGGCCTTCACCGCGGGCCGGGTGCGCAAGACGTACCGGGCGGTGGTGCGCGGTTTCACGGCCGTGGAGGGGGTCTGCCACCATCCCCTGGGGGAGATGCTGGACCCCATGACGGACCGCCGGGCCGACCCCCACAAGGACCCCCAGCCTGCCGCCACGGCCTACCGGCGCCTCGCCACCGTGGAGCTGCCCCATGCCGTGGGGCCCTATGCCACCGCCCGCTACTCCCTCGTCGAGGCCTCGCCGCGCACCGGCCGGCGCCACCAGATCCGGCGCCACATGAAGCACATCGCCCATCCGGTGGTGGGGGACACCACCCACGGCGACGGCCGCCACAACGCCTTCTTCCGCGAACGCTACGGCTGCCGGCGCCTGCTGCTGGCGGCGGTGCGGCTGGTCCTGGCCCACCCGCTGAGGGGCGAGACACTGGTGATCGAGGCCCCGCCGGCGCCGGACTTCCAGGACGTGGTGGATGCCATCCCATGGCAATGGGATGTCCCTCAGTCCTCGGCCGACAGAGCGAAGCCGTAGCCCGCCTCGATCTCGGCGGCGCTGGCGTCGCGGATGTCCAGCACCTCGAAGTGGAACTCCAGGTGGCGGCCGGCCAGGGGGTGGTTGCCGTCCACGGTGATGGTGGCCTCGTCCATGGCCACGACCCTGAATGGCCGGCTGCTGCCGTCGGGGGCCTCGCCCTCCAGCTGGGCGCCCAAGTGGCGCACCTCCCCGGGCAGCTCGGCATGGGGCACTGTGATCACCAGGCCCGGGTCGGGCTCACCGTAGGCCTCCCCGGGTGCCAGAGTCACCTCGGCTCCATCGCCCACCTCCTTGCCCTCCAGGGCCGCCTCCACCTTGGGGAAGGCGCTGCCGTAGCCGCCATGGAGGTAGACCATGTCGTCGCGGTAGGCCAGGGTCTGGTCGGCCTCGGTGTCCCGCAGCAGGTAGCGCAGGCGCACCACCTTGTCCTTGCGGATACGCTGGTAATTGGACTTGGTCTGGAAGTCGACGGTGTGCTCGGTCATGGTCGCGGCGCGGGTTTTGGGTTGGGGGCAGTCTAGGGGGTGTATGGGGTGGCGCCAATGGCTACGGGTGATGGGATTCGTGAATCGTGAATGGGGTGGCGGGAGGCCGCGCCTTCCTGCTCCTCCCCCACTTGTGGCGGACAAACCCGCCGGGAGCGGGTTTGAACAATGCGAAGCATTGGCCCGCAGGGCAGAGGGCAGGATGCCCGGAGTATGGTTGGGAGGGGGGAGACCGGCGCCGGCGATGTCTCTCGACCCTTGATGGAGGGTTGGTCACGGGCGGTGTGGCGGGGTTGCCCGGCGCCGTGTCCCCACCCCGGCCATACTCCGGGCATCCTGCCCTCCGCCCTTCGGGCCACCGCTACGCGGTGTTCAACTCCGCTCCCGGCGGAGTTGTCCCCGCGAGCGGGGAGGGGGAAAAGCGGTGCCATGCGTCTTGCCGACCACCGGCCACCGGCCACCAGGCCAATAACCGCAGGGACGCGAGGTTGATGGCCGAGGGAGCGGCGTCGATCCTCCCTGACATGAAACGCCTTGAAGACCTGGACATCCACAATACCTATGCCGACCTGGGGCCGCGCTTTTACACCCGGGTGGAACCCACCCCCCTGGCCAATCCCTTTCTGGTAGCCTTCAACCGCCGCGCCGCGGAGCTCATCGATCTGGACCCCGCCGAGGCGGCCCGTGCCGAGTTCGTGGACTACTTCGCCGGTGCCCGCCCGTTGCCCGGGGCCGAGCCCCTGGCCATGCTCTACTCGGGCCATCAGTTCGGCCACTACGTGCCCCGGCTCGGTGACGGCCGCGCCATCCTGCTGGGACAAGTGCGCAACGGCCGGGGTGAATCCTGGGACCTGCATCTCAAGGGCGCCGGCGTCACCGCTTACTCCCGGGACGGCGACGGTCGGGCGGTGTTGCGCTCCACGGTGCGGGAGTACCTGTGCAGCGAGGCCATGTATGGTCTGGGGATCCCCACCACCCGCGCCCTGTGCATGGTGGGAAGCCACGAGGAGGTGTACCGGGAGCGGGTGGAGAAGGGCGCCATGCTGCTGCGCCTCGCCCCCAGCCATGTGCGCTTCGGCTCCTTCGAGGTGCTGTACTACGGCAACCGCTTCGATGATCTACGGGTGCTGGCGGACCACGTCATGGCGGATCACTTTCCCGCCCTGGGGGAGGCCGCCCATCCCTACCTGGCCTTCCTCGACGAGGTGGTGGCGCGCACCGCCCGGCTGATGGCCCAGTGGCAGCAGGTGGGCTTTGCCCACGGGGTCATGAACACCGACAACATGTCGGTGCTGGGGCTCACCATGGACTACGGCCCTTTCGGCTTCCTGGACGACTACGACCCCGATTTCATCTGCAACCACTCCGACCGCGGCGGGCGCTACGCCTTCAATCGCCAGCCCCAGGTGGCCCTGTGGAACCTGAGCTGCTTCGCCCAGGCCATCCTGCCCCTGCTGGACCCCCAGGACGGCGAGGCCGCGGCGGCCATGGCCCGCCAGTCCCTGGCCGCCTACGAGCCGGCCCTGGCCACCGCCTACGCCGCGGGGATGCGCTCCAAGCTCGGTCTCCTGGAGCCGCGGCAGGGCGACAACGAGCTGATGCATGGCCTGTTGAATCTGATGGCCGCCGACCGCGTGGACTATACCCGCTGCTTTCGCGACCTCGCCCCGGCGGCCGGTGGTGAAGGCGGCGGGGTGGCCAGCGTGCGGGACCTGTTCCAAGACCGCGCCGCCTTCGATGCCTGGGCGGCGGACTATGATGCCCGTACGGCCACCGAGGGCGTGGACCCGGCCGTCCGCCGGGCGGCCATGAATGGCGTCAATCCCCGCTTCGTGCTGCGCAACCACCTGGCCCAGGAGGCCATCGAACGGGCCGAGGCGGGGGACCATGGCTTCGTCGAGGACCTGGTGGAGGTGCTGCACAACCCCTTCCAGGAGCATCCGGCCCGGTCCGCCTGGGCCCAGCCGCCGCCGCAAGGGGGCCCCGAGATCGTGGTGAGCTGTTCCTCCTAAAGGCTAATGCAGGCAGCCCCCGGCGTGTGTCGGGAGGTGATGTGATGTGGGCCCGGGCCATAACGGGGCCATAAGCCCTTGGAATTCCGGGGACCTCCTGTGCTAGTTTCTTCTTGGTCCTTGGTCCTTGGTCCTTGGTCCTTGGTCCTTGGTCCTTGGTTCCCGGCCCCCGGCCCCCAAGAACCCAACCCTCGGAGAGTCATGCAGCCACCGTTCAGCGACAAACCCGGAAGACACGAACGCCATCTGCGTCGCAGGATGGGCAATGCCTTGTTCGAAGACCCCGTGGCGGAGGATGCCCACGACCAGGTACTGGAGGCCCAGCGCCGGGATCAGCAGGAACGGGCGGCCTTTCAGGAGGAGCTGCAGGTCGCCGTCCAGGAGGCGGTGGATCTCGACGCCAATGTGGACAGCGATACCATCCTCGACCTCAAGCAGCGCCTAGAGCGCCTGTACGAGACCGCCTCGGGCCTGGCCGGCGACCAGCAGGCCAACAAGGCGGCGGTGCGGCGGCTGGTGGACGTGATCACCGGCACCATCCGCAACGCCGCGGCCGGGGATGCCACCGCGGCCCAGGAACTCGACCAGGAGGAGGCGGCCCGCCAGCTCCATTACGGGTTGCTGGAGTTCCCCATCGTCGCGGATCTGCTGCACCCGGACACGGTGATCCGCTCCCATGAACTGCTGCCCACCCTGCTGTCCGAGAGCGGCGATGCCCTGGACGCCGCCCTCAACGTGTTCGACGCCGTCCAGGTGGCCGAGCTGTCCACCGATGCCCGGCGCCTGCTGGTGGCCCGTGACCCCCATTACCAACAGTTCCCGGCGGCCTGGCAGCGGCTCGCCCAGATGGAAGACCGTCTGGCCGAATTGTCGCCGGTACACTGAGGCGGCAGACCGGCAACCGGTAATCGGTGGATCTCCTTACCCAGGGACTGCTGGGGGCCGTCAGCGCCCAGGCCGGGGCGCGACGGGACGAAGTGCGGGTGGCGGGGGCGGTGGGCTTCGGTGCCGCCCTGCTGGCGGACGCGGACGCCCTCATCCGCTCGTCCTCGGATCCCCTGCTCTACCTCGAATACCACCGCCACTTCACCCATTCCCTGTTCTTCGTGCCCGCCGGCGCCCTGGTGGCGGCCGTCCTGCTGTGGCCCTTCCTGCACCGCCGCCTGGCCTTCGGGCGGCTGTACCTGTTCGCCCTCCTGGGTTATGCCCTGGCGGGCTTCCTGGACGTGTGTACCAGCTACGGTACCCACTGGTTGTGGCCCCTGGTGGACGGGCGCCTGGCCCTCAACATCATCTCCATAGTGGACCCGGTGTTCACCGTCATCCTCGTCGCCGCCCTGGTCCTGGCCCTGGGTCGGGCCGCGGCGCCGGCCGCCCGGATGGGGCTGGTGGTGGCGGGCGCCTATCTGTTGCTCGGGGCGGTGCAGCACGAGCGGGCCGCCGCGGTGGCCGCCCAACTGGCGGCCCAGCGCGGCCATGAGGTGGAACGGAGGCTGGTGAAGCCCACCCTGGGGAACCTGGTGCTGTGGCGCTCGGTATACCAGGCCGATGGCCGCCTCCATGTGGACGGCATACGGGTGGGGGTGGCGGATACCCGCATCTACGAGGGTGCGAGCGTCGCCGTTTTCGACCCCGGGACTGCGGCCTCGCCGGTACCCGCCGATTCCGTCCAGGGCGAGGACATCCGGCGCTTCGAGGACTTTTCCGAGGGCTATATCTACCTGGACCCGGCGCGTACCCATGTGGTGGGGGACGCCCGCTACGCCCTGCTGCCCGATCGCCTGGGCCCCCTGTGGGGGATCCGACTCGACCCCCGGGCCCCCCATCGCCACGCCGACTACGAGGTCTATCGCGCCATGGACGCCGCCGATCGCCGGCGCTTCATCGACATGCTGCTGGGTCGCGAAGTCCACTGAGGTGAACTTGCAGCGGTGTTGCGGGAAGGGGAGTTGTGGCCTGCGGGCACCGCCCGGACTTTACGGTGCTCGACAGCCCTGAACGACCAGCTAGTGCCCTGTCCCGCAAGAATCATTCGATTCTCGCTTGTTCGCAGCACGCCATGGGTTGTTATTCGTCGTCGCCATAGCGGTGCTATGCCTCCTCCTCTTGCCTTGCCTGGCGCACTGCGCCCGGCGCGACTTCTCGAACATTCTTACGGGACAGGACACTAGTCTCCGGCGTCACACACCGGCATGTCGAATAGCCTGGCGGCGTTGCCGCAGGCGATGGACGCGGCCACCTCCCGGGGGAGGTCGTCCAGCCACGAGCGGGTCTTCTCGGTGACGCTGCCGAAGCTCTCCCAGCGCCCCAGGCTGTAGGTGTCCACCCCCACCATGAAGCGCTCGGCGTGCTCCATCAGCAGGACCTTCCACGCGGTGTCCATGCCAGCTTGGGCACCCAGGCGGTCGTCGCGGGTGGAGAGGTCGATATACAGGCCCGGGTAGCGTTCCAGGTAGTCCTTGAGCAACGGCGGATAGGGATAGCGGCCGGCATGGGCCCAGATCACCGTGGCGTCGGGCTGGCGCTCGAACAGGGCGTCGATGACCGCGGGGTCGCCGTGCATCTGCAGCACCAGCCCGCGCTCGGCGGCCAGGTCCACGATGCGTCCGAATACCGGGCTGCGGCGATGCTCCGCGAAGATATGGAGCTCGCCGATACCGGCCCACGGGCCGTCGTCCAGTTGCTCCTCCACCCGGTCGGGGAGGCCGTCATCCTGGTGCCAGTTCTCCTTGTCATCGCGCTCCTCATAGACGCCGAGCAGGGGCACGATGCGCCCGGGTGCCGCCTCCTCTAGGGCCAGCGCTGTCGCCGGCGGCCGGCCCGTCACCACGGCGGCGACGATGGCGTTGCGGTCGAGGATATCCATGGCCATCGCCGGCGATATTACGGTCTGGTGGTCGGCATCGTAATGGAGGTGGGCGTCGAAGATGGGCAGGGATTGTGCCTGGAGCCCGCCCCACGGTAACCCCAGGGCAAGGAGCAAGAGCCCGAGCCACGCCAGGGTGGGGCGGTCGCCCGGGCGACGTGAGGCGAGGGCTGCCCCGGCGGGCGCGGGGCCCGAGGGTATTATGGTGTCGTTCATGTCGGCGACCTCCTGATGGCCTTGGTGGGTTATGGGGTGTCATGGCCGCGGGCAGGCCGCGCGGCGGCACAGCCGCCCTTTTTTACGAGAACATGGGAGATACGCGCCGTCAATGGCTTCCATCCTGGTCTTCCTGACGCTAGCCTCTGGTCCCGGCCCCACCATCGACCGACCTCCATGATGTCCAAACCCCGTATCGCCATCACCTATTGCGCCCAGTGCCGCTTCGTCCTGCGGGCCACGTGGCTGACCCAGGAGTTGCTCATGACCTTCGGCGAGGACCTGGGCGAAGTGGCCCTCATCCCCGGTGGCGGGGGCATCTTCGAGGTGCACCTGGGGGATGAGCTGCTGTGGTCCAAGAAGGGCCAGGGGCGCTTTCCCGACAGCAAGGAACTCAAGCAACTGGTACGGGACCGCCTGTGGCCGGAGCGTGACCTCGGCCATTCGGACCGTTGACCGCGGTTGGTTGTTTCCTCGCGTCAGGGCGCCAGGAAAAGCGGTTCTCTCACGGAGGCACAGAGGCACTGAGGCGGTTTTCTGCCAAAAATGTACCGAGAGCCGTGACCATGGGTCGCCGGGACGGCGGCCGATGCCTGGGCGGTGGGTGGTCACTAGGCGGGGGAGGCAGGACAACGCACCGTAACGACATCGGTCGTTTGGCACCTCCGTGCCTCCGTGCCTCCGTGAGAGATTGTTGTTATCGGGCCGCGCCTTTCCCCCCGGGCAACCCCATGAGAATCGAAACAATCCCATCCATGCACGTTCTGCAACCCGTTGCGATCCTGGTCTCCCCGCGAGGGATTCAGGAACGCACCAGCCCCCATCCGCTTGCGGGCGGGGGGGTGGCGTGAGCCGCCCCGCCCCCGTGCCAGGGCTGGAAGGCTGGCTGGACACGATGGCGCAGGGCCCCGCTGCGCAGCCCACCCGGCTGCGGGAGGCGGTGGCGCTGGTGGAGGCCCACGATGGGGGCGCGGGCCTCGAGCGCGGCCTGGCGGTGGCACGCCTGGTCCACGACCTGGGTCTCGATGATGAGGCCGTCGTCGCCACCGTGCTCCATGGCGGGGTCGGTGGCCCCGGATGGCCGGCGGATGACCTGCTGCAGGAGCGCTTCGGCGATGGCGTGGTGCGTCTGCTGGTCGGCCTCGGGCGCATGGACGTCCTGCCGGAGCAGCCGCTGGAGGACGACGCGGGCCACCGCGAGGGGTTGCAGGCGGAGGGTCTGCGCAAGATGCTGCTGGCCATGGTGGAGGACGTCCGCGTGGTGGTCATCAAGCTGGCGGATCGCGTCCACAGCCTGCGCACCCTGCGCCAGCGGCCGTCCGGGGAACAGGCGGTGTTCGCGCGCCAGACCATGGACCTGTTCGCGCCCCTGGCCAACCGCCTCGGCATCTGGCAGCTGAAGTGGGAGCTGGAAGACCTTTCCCTGCGGGTGCTGGAGCCGGAGGCCTACCGCGACATCGCCTCGCGCCTGCAGGAGCGGCGGGTCGACCGCGAGGGCTATCTGGATGAATTCACGGCCGCCCTGCGGGGGGCCCTGGCCGGGGACGGTATCGAGGCCGAGGTCAGCGGGCGGCCCAAGCACATCTACAGCATCTGGAAGAAGATGCGCGCCAAGGACGTCGACTTCGAGCGCATCCTGGATGTGCGGGCGGCGCGCATCCTGGTGGACGGCATCGGGGACTGCTACCGCGCCCTGGGTGTCGTGCACGGGTTGTGGCCCCACATCCCCGGGGAGTTCGACGACTACATCGCCACCCCCAAGAAGAACGGCTACCGCTCCATCCACACCGCCGTCATCGGGCCGGCCGGCAAGGTGGTGGAGGTGCAGATCCGCACCCGCGAGATGCACCGGCAGAACGAATTCGGCGTGGCCGCCCACTGGCGCTACAAGGAGGGGGTGCGGGCCGACCTGGGCATGGAGGCGCGCATCCTGTGGCTGCGCCAACTGCTGGAGTGGAAGGACGAGGCGGCGGATGCCACGGATCTGCTGGACCGCTTCCACGACGAGGTGTTCGAGGACCGGATCTACGTGTTCACGCCGGCGGGGCGGGTGGTGGACCTGCCCCGGGGCGCCACTCCGGTGGACTTCGCCTACGCCGTCCACAGCGAGGTGGGCCACCATTGCCGCGGCGCCAAAGTGGACGGCCGCATGGTACCCCTGACCCGGGCCCTGGAGACCGGCCAGCAGGTGGAGATCCTCACCGCCCGCCGCGGCGGGCCGAGCCGCGACTGGCTCAGCCCCCACCTCGGCTACATCCATACCCGGCGTGCCCGCGGCCACATCCAGCGCTGGTTCAAGCAGCAGGACTTCCATAAGAACGTGGCGGCGGGGCGAACCATTCTGGAGCGCGAACTCCAGCGCCTGGGCCACGCCAAGGAGGCCTACGACACCCTGGCCCAGCGCTTCGGCTACGCCCAGGTGGATGACTTCCTGGCGGCCCTGGGCGCCGGCGATCTCAAGGCCACCCAACTGGCGGCGCAGCTGCAGCCCGCCGCGCCGCCGGTGATGGTGCCGCGGCGCCGGGCGGCGCCGGAGCAACCCGGCCGCGGCCTGCGCATCCAGGGGGTCGACAACCTGCTGACGCGGCTCGCCAGCTGCTGCATGCCCCTGCCGGGGGACGCCATCGCGGGCTATATCACCCGCGGCCAGGGCGTCACCATCCACCGCCGGGACTGCCCGAATCTGCGGCGCTTCGCGGCCAGCCGGCCCGAGCGGGTGGTGGAGGTGGACTGGGGCCGGGAGGAGGGCGAGGCCCATGGGGTGAACGTGGAGATGGTGGCCCTGGACCGTCAGGGACTGCTCCACGATGTCACCCGCGTCCTCGCCGATGCCCGCGTCAATGTCCTGGGCGTGAACTCCAGGAGCGATGAGGAGACCGGCCGGGCCGCCATCAACCTCACCCTCGAGATGGCCAGCGTGCAAGACCTCGGCCGGGTGCTGGGGCGCCTCGGCCGCCTGCCCAACGTGCTCTACGTGCGCCGCGCGGCGCGCTGATGGGGGTCCGCGCGGGTCCTCGGGCCAGGGGCACCCTCAGGCCAGGGTCACCACCCCCACCACCGCGCCGGTGAGGCAGGTGGCCAGGGTGCCCGCCACCACGGCCTTGAGGCCCAGGCCGACGATCTCGCTGCGGCGTTGGGGGGCCATGGTGGCGAGGCCGCCGATCATGATGCCGAGGCTGCCGAAATTGGCGAAGCCGCACAGGGCATAGGTCATGATGAGGGTACTGCGTTCGCCGAGGGTGCCGGCCGGCAGTTCCGCCAGGGCGGCGTAGGCCAGCAGTTCGTTGAGCACGGTCTTGATACCCATGAGGCTGCCGGCGGCGACGGCCTCGTGCCAGGGTATGCCCATCAGCCACACCACCGGCGCCATCACCATCCCCAGCAGGGCCTGCAGGCTCGGTACCCCCAGCCCCTCCAGCATCAGGTTAATCAGGCTCACCAGGGCCACCAGCACCAGCAGCATGGCGACGATGTTGAGCAACAGTTCCAGGCCCGCCAGGGTGCCCCGGGTGATGGCATCCATGGGGCCATGGGCGGGGTCGGGATCCGTCATGTCGCCGGCGGTGGCGGCGCCGGTGTCGGGCACCATCAGGCGGGCCACGGTGATGGCGGCGGGGGCCGAGATGATGGAGGCGGTGAGGATATGCCCCATGGCATCGGGCAGGATGGGCGCCAGCACCGCGGCATAGAGCACCATCACCGTGCCCGCGATGGTGGCCATGCCGCAGGTCATGAGGGCGAACAGCTCGGCGCGGGACAGCCGGGCGATGTAGGGGCGCACCAGCAACGGGGCCTCCACCATGCCCACGAAGATGTTGGCGGCGGCACCCACCCCCAGGGCGCCCCCCACCCCGAGGGTGCGCTTCAGGGCGAGGGCGAACAGCCCCACCAGGGCCGGCAGGACGCGCCAGTGGAACAGCAGGGCAGACAGGGCGGACAGCACCAGCACCAGGGGCAGGGCGCGGAAGGCGAGGATGAAGCTGCTGGTACCGGGCCGCTCATCGAAGGGCGGTTCGCCGCCACCCAGGTAGCCGAATACGAAGGCCGTGCCGTCGCGGGTGGCCGACTGGAGGGCCAGCATGATCTCGTTGAGGGCCACGAACAGGCCCTGGAGCAGGGGGACCTTCAGCAACGCCAGGGCGAGGGCGAATTGCAGGGCCAGGCCGGCGACGGGCACCCGCCAGGTGAAGGCGCGGCGGTTCTCGCCGAGGCCCCATGCCAGGGCCAGCAGGACGACGATGCCCATGAGGGACTGCAGCCCCGGCATGACCTCGGCGGCTAGGGCGGTGGCGGCGTCCAGGTCATGTCCTCGGGGGCCGGGGGAGGGCGATCCGGCGGGTCATGGCGGGGGCGCTCCGGGCCTTTCCTCGGGACGGCGCCGCCCCCGCCGCCGGACTACTGTTTCTGCTGCAGGTCCACCATCTTCTGGAGCAGCTTCTCGATGTTGGCGAGATGCTCTTCCATGGCCTCCAGGCGTTGCCCCATGGCCGCGGGCCCCATGCCCTGGCCCATCCCCTGGCCCATGTTCTGGCCCATCCCCCGACCCATCATGGGGCGGGGGCCGTGGCCCATCATGCCGCGGGGCGGGGACATGGTGGTCTCATAGGGGGAATCCTGGGGGCCGGACATGTCGCCTCTCGGGCCCTGGTGCCCATACATCCCGGGGCCGCCCATGGGGCCGGCTCCCGGATAGCGGCCGTAGCCCGGCCCCTGGCGCATACCCTGGCCCATCATGGGGCCCATGCCCGGGCCCATCATGTGCCGCCTGTTGCCGTGCTTCATGCCATGCATCATCTTTTTGTGGTCGCAGTGCTTGCCCGATTCCATGGCCGTGGGCGCTGCGTCCCGGGATGCGGCCGCGGCGTCCTGAGCGGTCTCTTCGGCGACGGCCGTCATGGCGGAACAGGTGAGGGCACCGATGGCCAGCAGTGAAGTCAGTTTCATGGACATTCCTCTCGGTTGGTAAGTGTACGGTGCCGCGCCGCCACCCCGTGAGGGGGCGGCGACCCGGCAACGGTTGCACGCCATGGTAGGGAGCCGTGGGGCGGCGGGCAAGGGCAGGGGCGCCGGGACGGTGGCCTAGGCCCCGACGGTCAGGGGCTCCGCAACCGCCGTGCCCCGGGACAGCCGATAGCCCCGGTCGGCCGCCTCGATGAGGGCCGGCCGGTGGGATACGGCGACGATGGTGAGGTCGCCCTTCAGGCCGACGAGGGCATCGCAGATGCGGGCCTCGCTGTCGGGATCCAGGGCACTGGTGGCCTCGTCGAGGATCAGCAGCCGTGGACGATGCACCAGGGCGCGGGCGATGGCGATGCGCTGGCGCTGGCCCCCGGACATGCGATCGCCGCGTTCTCCCACCAGGGTGTCCAGCCCCTCGGGCAGGTCAGAGACGAAGTCCCAGGCCCCCGCCTGGCGCAAGGCCCACTCCACGTCCTCCCGGCTCAGATCAGGGTGCCCCACGGTGATGTTGTGGTGCACGGTCTCGTGGAACAGCACCGTGTCCTGGGGGACATAGCCGATCATGCGCCGCCACGCCTTGCGATCCAGTTCGGACAGGGGGACGCCGTCCACCCGGATGACGCCACGCTGCGGCTCGGCGAGGGCGCACAGCAGATTGAGCAGGGTGCTCTTGCCGGCCCCGGAGACCCCGGTGAGGGAGGTGAAGCTGCCGACGGGGAACACCATGTCCAGGCCCTGCAGCACGGCGCCCTCGCCATAGCCGAACCAGACCCCCTCGAGGCGGATGTCCCGGGACAGCCGCGGCGGCGTGGTGCCGGCCACCTGCTCCGCGGCGGCGTGGGCCTGGGCAATGGTGTCCCGCAGGGCATGATAGGCGCTGACCTGAATCACGTATTGCTGATAGCGGCGCTGCATACGGTTAACCAGGGTGAGGATGCGCACCAGCACGAAGGCCAGCATCATGACCGCCGGCAGGGTGAGGCCCAGGTGCTCCAGGGCGACGTAAAGCCCGAGGGCCACGAAGGCCGCCAGCATGGGCTCCTGCAGGGCCCGCAGGCCCTCCTTGCTGATGACCTCTCGGCGCATGGCGCGATTGAGATGGGCGGTGTCCCGGCGCAGCAGGGCGTCGGCGGCGTGGTCGCGGCCCATGGCCTTGAGGGGCTTGAGCCCCCCCAGGACGTCCGTGAGATAGGCCAGCAGGGAGCGCAGGAGGATGGTCTGGCTGAGGCCGGCACGCCGGGCCGCCCGTACCAGGCGGTAGAGCACCGTCACCATGAACAGCCCCAGCACCAGGGAGGCCACGGTGGCCTGCCAGGACACCATCAGGGCCAGGGCGACGTAGACCATCACCTGGACGGCGTGGGCGAAGACGTTGGCGCCGAACTGGAAGCCGGTGGCGGCCCGATAGGCCTCGGTGGCCAGGGAGTTGGCGAGGGCACCCCCGGACTGCCCCGTGAAGTAGGTCCAGCGGCTGGCGAGCAGGGCGTCGATGAGCTCGAGCCGCAGATCCGTGGCCACCTGGGCCACCGTGTAGCCCACCTGGCGGTTGGCGATGAGCAGCAGCACGCTCTTGATCACCATCCCCAGCACGATGACCATGAGCAGGGCGCCGGTGGTGGGGTCGATGCCCAGGCTGGCGAGGACATCGGTGACGTACTTGCCGATGCCGCTGCCCGCGGTGTCCTGGTCCACGGCCGCCCCGAGGAGGGGCAGCAGGGTGGTGAGGCCGAGGCCTTCCGCCACCCCGGCCAGCAGCATGGCCACCAGTATCAGCACGCTGCGGCGCGGGTAGGCCCGGATGAGGTCGATCATCATGCCCATGGCCCTGGGGACTCCGGGGGGACGGGATGACGTCGTGACAAGAAGAGGGTGGCCGGGGGCAGGTTCGCGACCATGCCCCATGACCTCGGATGGGTGGCCGCCGCGAGCCACCCGTCAGTCATGGCGTGAACCGGGGATAACGGCCTGCGTGGCGGCGGCGGCCGATCATGGCTGGACGGCGGTCGCGGCCCCCTCGAGCACCTCGCCCAGGGCCGCGAAGGCATCGCCGATGGCATCGATCTGGGCGGTGGTATGGGCGGCGCTGACGCTGCAGCGCACCAGGGGGCGGGAGCCCGGCGTCGCCGGCGGCAGCACCAGGTTGACGTAGACGCCGTGGGCCAGCAGCCCCTGCCACAGGGCGAGGGCGCGGGGTACTTCGTCCAGGGTCACCGCCACCACCGGGCCCGGCTCCGGCCCCACGGCATAGCCGAGGGCCTCGAGCCGGGCATACAGGCGCTCGGCGTTGTCCCACAGCCGGCGGCGCATCTCCGGGCGGGCCTGCAGGGCCGCCAGGGCGGCGCGCACCGCCCCGATGACGGCGGGGGCGGGCGAGGCGGTGAAGATATAAGGGCGGCTGACGTAACGGATGAGGTCGAGTTCGGGGTGGTCGCTGGCGCAGAAGCCGCCGATGCTGCCGAGGGATTTGCTGAAGGTACCCACCACGAAGTCCGCGTCCGCCATCACGTCCGCGGCCTCTATGGCGCCCCGCCCCCCGGCCCCCAGGACGCCGAGGGAATGGGCCTCGTCCACCATCAGCATCACGTCGTGCTCGCGCTTGACGGCGACGATCTCCTGCAACGGCGCCCGGTCCCCCAGCATGCTGTAGAGGCCTTCCACCACTACCAGGGTCCGCTCGCGGCGTTCGCCGAGGCGGTGCAGGCGCTGATCGAGGCCGGCCACGTCGTTGTGGCGGAAACGCATGATGTCGGCGCCCGACAGCCGGCAGCCGTCGTAGATGCTGGCGTGGCAGTCGGCGTCCAGCAGCACCACGTCACCAGGGCCGACGAGGCCGGAGATCATGCCGAGGTTGGCCTGGTAGCCGGTGGAGAAGACGATGGCGGAGCGCTTCTCGTAGAACGCCGCCAACTCCATTTCCAGGGCCTTGTGACCGGCATAGCTGCCGTTGGCCATGCGCGAACCGGTGGTACCGGTGCCGTTGCGTTCCAAGGCCTGCCGCGCCGCCGCGATGCAGGCCTCGTCGAAGGTGATGCCCAGGTAATTGTTGGTGCCGGCGAGGATCACCCGCCGGCCCTGGATGCGCGCCTCCGTAGGCGAGTAGATCTCCTCGATGGCGGTGGCGAAGGGGTCGATGCCCGCGGCCACCAGGCGGTCACGCTCGGCACGGACACGCTGCAGCTTGGAAAAAAGAGTCACTCAGTCTGCCTCACCGTGGTGCACGATGACCCGCGCGAGATCACCCATGGTGCGCACGTCGGCGAGGCTGTTCAGGGGGATGGAGACATCGAACTCGTCCTCGATCTCCAGCACCAGGTCCAGGACCTTGATGGAGTCGAGGCGCAGCTCATCGATGAGGTCCGTATTTTCGTGGATCTCCACATCGTCGCCCGCCAGCCGTCGCAGCAGGGTCGTCAGGCGCTTCTCGAGGTCGTGCGGCTCCTTCATGCTCAGGTGATGGCCGCCATGTCGCCCCGCAGGCTGTCCAGCAGGGTGATGCGCGGATACCAGCCCACGGCTTCCGTGAGGCTGGTGTTGTCGCAGCGCCAGTCGGGGTGGCGCAACTCTCGTACCTTGCCCGGTGTGAGCATGGGGTCGTATCCCAGCAGCCGCGCCAGGCCCAGGTTGAGCCAGGCGGCGCCGCGCAACAGCCCCGCCGGCACGGGCAGGCGTCGCACCGGGCGGTGCCATGCGGCACTGGCGATGGCCGTCAGATCGGCCCAGCCGTAGCCATCGGGGGTGCCGTCGTGAAGTTCGAAGCGCCCCCGTGGAGGGGTATCGGCGCGGGCCCAGCACAGGATGGCCTCCACCAGGTCCTTCACGTGGAGCAGGGTGATGCGGGCCGCCGGGTCGCCGGGTACCGGCAGCAGACCGCGGCGCATGGCCCTGAACAGCCCCACCATCTCCCGGTCTCCGGGGCCGTAGACTGCCGTGGGACGGAGGATGGTCCAGGGCATGGCGTCGCCGTGGAGAAGCAGCAACTCCTCGGCACGGCGCTTGCTGGCGGCATACCACGACAGCTTGGGCAGGCGCGCCGCCAGGGACGACACCAGCAGAAACCGCGGCCAGCTGGGTTGCTCGGCCGCCGCGCTTACCAGATTTGCGGTGCCCTCGGCGTTGGCGTGGTCGAACTGGGCCGCATCGTGGCCCCGCACCCGGCCGGCGCAGTGCACCACCGCCTGGACGCCGTGCACCAGGCGTTGCAGGGCCTCGCGGTCGTCCAGATCCCCCTGCACCCATTCAACCCCCTGCTCCCCCGGGGGCGGGGCGCGGCGGGTCAGGGCACGCACCGACCAGCCATCGGTGACCAGGGCGCTCATCAGGTGGGAGCCGATGAAACCTGTGGTGCCGGTAATGGCAATGGTTCCCGACATCCCCGTGTCAGGCGGCGCCGGCTGCGGATTCGGCCGGCGGCGGGAGGATGCTGGTGGGGGCGTCGCCCCGCTGCACCCGTTGCAGGTAGTCCTTGCGTGCGGCGGAGCGGGAGAGCTTGCCGGAGGAGGTGCGCGGCAGGGTCTGGGGGGGCACGAGGTCCACCTCGCAGTGCACCCCGCTGTGCTCGTAGACGAGATGCTGCACGCGCTTGACCAGGCTGGCCCGCTCATCCGCGGCCTGGGTGCGGCATTGCAGCACCAACACCACCTGGTCGCCGCCGTCAGGGCCTGGTACGGCGAAGGCCGAGGCATCCCCGGACCGCGTCTCGAGGCGTGTCTCCATCAGATATTCCAGGTCCTGGGGCAGGATGTTGCGACCGTTCACGATGATCAGATCCTTGCGCCGGCCGGTGATGATCAGATGGCCCTTCACCATGCAACCCAGGTCCCCCGTATCCAGCCAGCCGCCCGGGAGGAGGGCCTCCCCGGTCGCCTCGGGGGCCCGGAAATACTCCCGCATCAGGCTGGGGCCCCTGACGGTGACCCGGCCGATATGGTGGTCTTCCATGGCCTCTCCATCGTCGTTGCGAATGACCACCTCGTGGCCATGGAGCACGTGTCCGCAGTCCACCAGTTCCAGGGTCCGGCCACCGGCCTTGCGCAACGGCACCACCATGGCCTCGTCGGTGAGGGCGTCGGCGTCCACCCGCATGGCTTCGATACCATGGCCCAGGGGCGCGAAGGCCACGGCCAGGGAGGCCTCGGCGAGACCGTAGGCGGCCACGAAGGCCCTGGCGTCGAAACCCGCCGGGGCGAGCTGGGCGGCGAACTCGGCCAGCACGGCCGGCCGGATCATCTCGGCCCCCACCCCCGCGACCCGCCAGCAGGAGAGGTCGAGCCCCTCGAGCTGCGAGCCGCGAACGCGGCGGCGGCACAGGTCATAGCCGAAGGGCGGGCCGAAGGCGATGGTGCAGCGGTTGTTGCTGATGATCTTGAGCCACTGCAGGGGTCTGACACCGAAGTCGCGGGGCTTGAGGAAATCCACCGACATGAGGGCCACCACCGGCGTCAGCAGGAAACCCACCAGGCCCATGTCATGGTAGAAGGGCAGCCACGAGGCGCAACGGTCGCTGGGGGTGATGCGCAGGCCGTGCTCGATGGTGCCCCTCAGGTTGCTCAGCACCGCCCGTTCGGTGATCACCGCACCCTGGGAAAAACGGGTGCTGCCGGAGGTGAACTGCATGTAGGCCACGTCGTCGGGTCCGGGGGCGGGCAGGGGGGCCCCATCCTCTGCCACGGCCGCCAGTTCCGCGGGGCTGTAGCTGGTGACCTCCGGCAGTTCCTCGAGGGCCTCGGTCACGAAGCCCTCGACTCCCGAGCCCGCCACCACCAGGGCCGCGTCGCAGGCCTGCACCAGGCCGCGCAGCTGCTCCACGTAGGCGCGGTGGCTGCCCAGGTGCGCCGGCATGGGCAGGGCCACCGGCACCAACCCCGCGTACCGGCAGCCGAAAAAGACCACCGGGAAGGCCGCCTCCGTATCGAGGGCGATGGCCACGCGGTCGCCGGGTGCCAGACCGAGGGCGCGCAGGCGCCGGGCCGTGGCTTCGGCCAGGGGCTTGAGCTCGCGATAGGGCAGGACCTCCCGCAAGCGGCCGCGGGCATCATAGAAGTTATAGCCCTTGTCGCCGCAGGCGGCGTGGTTCAGGGCTTCCACGAGGGTAGCGGAACCGGCCGGACGCGGCATGAGGCCGTCTTCAGTGGGCGTGGGGGATGCCGTCAAAGGTTCTGTCCTCCTGGTCAAGCCAATTGCTTAGCAATATGTATGCCAAGCCGAAAGTCTGTTGCGCCCAACGGACGTCGAAGGGTCCAAGAGCCATGGGCCATGCCCTTACGCGCCGCGCAATGGATGCGATCACGGTCATCGCGATGGCTTTGGAATTTGATTGGGCACGCGAAGCGCCACCGATGGAAATCATGGGTGCGATTCCGGACCTCCCCTAGACATATTTTATTATTAGGTCGCCGTAACTTCATAATTTTGCCATATTCGGCGACGGTTTTCCTCGTTTTGCTTTGGGGTGCCATGGCTTTCCTGCGACCATAGCGACCGGCCCACGAGTGGTAAGGTTTCAATTCGAGCATGATAAACCAGAAGTTGCCGGGTGGTATCCTGGAAATACGTCCCGTCGTCCGGGCCCGTGAGCGGCGGGCCTTCCTGCGGGTGCCGCAGTACTTCCATGGCGATGATCCGGCCTGGATAACGCCCCTGCATCTCGAACGCCGCCTCCATATGAGTGCGCGCAATCCCTATTTCCGCCATGCCGAGTGGCAGGGCTGGCTGGCCCTGCGGGACGGCCATCCGGTGGGGCGCATCAGCGCCCAGGTGGACCGGCTCCATCGCGAGCACCACGGGGATGATACCGGGCACTTCGGTTTTCTGGACGCGGTGGACGACCCCGAGGTGTTCGCCGCCCTGCTGGATGCCGCCGAGTCCTGGCTCGGGGCCCGGGGCACGCGGCGGGTCACGGGGCCCTTCAGCTTCTCCATCAACCAGGAGTGCGGGGTGCTGGTGGAGGGTTTCGAGCACCCCCCGGTGGTGATGATGCCCCACAATGGTGCATGGTACGGGCACCGCCTCGAAGAGCGGGGTTATGAACCGGCGGCGGACCTGCTGGCCTACTGGATCGATACGGATTTCGTGCATCCCCGGGCCATGGTGGCGGTGTTGCGGCGCTTTTCCCGACGGATCCATATCCGTACCCTGCGGACCCGGGACCTCAAGGCGGAGCTGGCCACCTTGCGGGAGCTGTTCAACGATGCCTGGGCGGACAACTGGGGCTTCGTGCCCTTCACCGAGGAGGAATTCGATGACCTCGGCCAGACCCTGAAGATCCTGTTGCCCGATGACTATATCCAGATCGCCGAACTGGACGGCGAACCGGCGGCATTCATCGTCGCCATGCCGGACCTCAATCACGCCATCCGCGACCTCCATGGCCGGTTGCTGCCCCTGGGGTGGGCGCGGCTGCTGTGGCGCCTCGGGGGCGGCCGCCCCCGTCAGGGCCGGGTTCCTCTCATGGGGGTGCGGCGGGCCCATCAACAGGGGACCCTGGGGGCGGCCCTCGCCCTGGGAGTGATCGCCGCGGTGCAGGCGGCCCTGGTGCGGCGGGGCGTCAAGGGGGTGGAGCTGTCCTGGATCCTGGAGGAAAACACGGGTATGCGTACCATCCTCGAATCCTTCGGTGCCCGCATCTACAAGCGCTATCGGCTCTACCAGCGGCAGCTTACGGTCCCGGCAGCCGGCGCCCCGGTGGCCTCGTGACGCCCTTCGCGGCCCTGGTCCTGGCGGGTGACCGCGGGCCGGGGGACCCCGTGGCCCGGGCCGCCGGCACGCCGTGCAAGGCCCTGGCCCCGGTGGCCGGGGTGCCCATGGTACTGCGGGTGCTCGACGCCCTGGCCCTCAGCGAGGGTGTGGGGCGGGTGGTGCTGTGCGGCCCGGCCCGGGATGCCCTCATGCAGTCTTCTGCAGTGCAGGCGCGCCTGAGGCCCGGGGCGGTGGACTGGGTGGCGCCCGGCGCGGGGCCGAGCGCCAGCGCGGTGGCCGGTCTGGAACTGCTGGGCGGCGCGGACCCGGTGCTCATCACCACCGCCGACCATGCCCTGCTGGGGCCCGCGCTGGTGGACGATTTCCTGGGCCGGGCGGAGGCGTCGGGGGGCGAGGTGGTGGTGGGCCTGGTGAGACATGAGGGGGTCCAGGCGGCCTTTCCGGAAACCCGCCGCACGGTGACCCGGTTTCGGGACGGGGGCTTCTGTGGCACCAACCTGTTCGCCCTTCCCGACCCCGCCGGTCGGCGGGTGGTCGGCTACTGGCAGGGAGTGGAGTCCCGACGCAAGCGGCCCTGGCGCCTCATCGCCGCCGCCCTGGGGCCCGTCGCCCTGGTGCAGTACGGCCTCGGATGGCTGTCCGTGGAACGGGCCATGGCGCGTCTGTCACACCATCTCGGGGTGCAGGTGAAGGCGGTGGAGTTGACGGCCCCGGAGGCCGGGCTGGACGTGGACACGGTAGCGGATCTGCATCAGGCGGAGGCCCTGCTGGCGCGCCGCCGCACTGCCCGGGACGCCGCCCCATGGAGGGCGGATACCGAGGAGCCGGTCTGAAGGCAAGAACCGCGTTTTCTCCTGCCGTGCCGATTCTGGCCAGGGATGGTCCCCCTGGACAGCCGATCATCGGCTCGAACGAGCGGGTCAGGATGGCCCGCCATTTTCCATGGCGGATGCCTTGGAAAATGAAGGAAGACGGAAACCGCGTTTTCGTCTGCCGTGCTGATTTTGGCCAGGGATGGCCAATAATCAGCATTAACTATGTCCCGCCACCCCGGCGTCCACCTCGTCCACCCCGCATACCAGGGCCTCCATGTCCGCCAGGTCCTTGGGAAAGTCCAGTTCGGCCCAGCGCAGGCCGGCGATGGAGCAGGTCCGCACGGCACCGGAGCGGGCCAGGGAATTGATGACCCACAGGTACCAGCGTCGCAGGCCCGTGGGGTCGCGCACCGCATCGTCCAGGGCATTGGCGAAGATGGCGGGGCCGGCGTCGCGAAACAGCAGCATGCCGATGGATTCGCCGTTGGCCCGGGAGGGCGTGAGGTCCTTGCCCACGGCCTGGAGGCGCTCGCCGTCCAGCTGCACCTTCATGTCGTCGTCGTCGTAGTGGGTCTTGTGGTCCACCGCCAGGGTGATGTCGGCCCGCGGGGAATTGAGCAGCCGGGTCAGCACGCCGGGTTCGAACAGGGTGTCGCCGTTGAGCAGCAGGAAGTCCTCGGTCATCTTGTCGCGGGCCATCCAGCAGCTGCCGAGGTTGTCGGCCACCTCGAAGAAGGGATTGAACAGGGGGCGTACCTGGTCTTTGCCGTAGCGTCGGGCCAGCAACGCCTCCACCTCGGCGGCGCCGTAGCCCAGCACCGGGTGGATCTGCTCCAGCCCGGCGTTCAGCAGGGCGTCGATCTGCCATTCGATGACGGTCTTGCCGCCGATATCGAGGGCGCATTTGGGGCAACCGTCCGTCAGGGGGCGCAGCCGCTTGCCCTGGCCCGCACTCAATATGACCACGCGGCGGACCGTGGTGGAAATGAATCGATTCATGGAACCTTCGTCTTCGCTGAACGTGTCAGCGCCGCACCGCAGGGGCAGCGCCCGGGTTGTCGTTATTGTCCGCAGGCAAAGTGTCATATCTTAATACGGTGAGCTCACGAGTACCATTTCCCGGGGGGCATGGTGGGGCGCGCACGCCGTGGGTGGCCCCACCGATCCGTGTCGTGTCGTGCCCCGTCTGATCGAGCGTTATCTGATCCGTGAGATCGGCGCCGTATGGCTCGCGGTGGCCGTGGTGCTGGTGGTCCTGTTCGCCAGCTTCAGCACCATGCGCCTGATGGCGGATGCGGCGAGCGAGACCCTCGGCCTGGAGACGGTATTCCGGCTGGTGGGTCTGCGTACCCTCATCGCCCTCGAGATGCTGTTGCCCCTGGCCCTTTACCTGGCGGTGGTGATGGGCCTCGGTCGTCTCCACGGCGATTCTGAAGTGGTGGCCCTGCAGGCCGCCGGTATCGGCGAAGGACGGCTGCTGGTGGCGGTGGCGTGGCTTGCCCTGCCCCTGGGGGCGGCTGCGGGGGTACTGGCCATGGAGGTGCGCCCGTGGGCCTATGACATGAGCTATGTGCTGGAGGCCCGGGAAGAGGCCGAGTCCCTGGTGGAGCGCATCCGCGCCGACCGCTTCGAGAGTGACGGGGACGGTGAGCGGGTGATCCATGCGCGGCGGGTGGACGCCCCGGAACGACGCCTCGATGAGGTCTATATCTATCGCCGTGACGGGGAATACCGGGACATCTTCCTCGCCCGCAGCGCCGTGCAGCCCGAGCCTGCGGCGGGCGGGCGCCCCACCCTCGTGCTCGAGGAGGGCAACGCCTATCGCTTCGAGGCCACGGGGCGCACGTTGTTGACGTTGCATTTCAAGCGACTGACCCTGCATCTCGATGAAACCGCTGCCGCCGTGGGTTACAAGCGCAAGGCGGCGGCCACGGCGGCCCTGGCGATGTCTGACTCGCCAGACGATGTGGCCGAATATCAGTGGCGGCTGTCGCGGCCCGTCGCCACGGTGATTCTGGCATTGCTCGCGGTGCCCCTCGGCCGTTCGACACCGCGGCGCGGGCGCTATGGCCGGATGTTCGTCGCCGTGGTGGCCTACGGGGTGTACTTCAACCTGAGCAGTGTCGCCCGCACCTGGGTCGAGCAGGGTACGGTGCCGCCCCTGCCGGGGCTGTGGTGGCCCCATATACTGGCGGCGGCGGCCCTGGTGGCGCTGTTGTACCGGCCTTTCAGGGTGCGGGCGTGACCCTGCTGGATCGTTATCTGATGGTGGCCCTGCTCATGGGCACGGCATTGGCGGCGGTGGTGCTCCTCGGCCTGTTCGGGTTCATGGACCTGGTGGAACACCTGGAAGACGTGGGCGACGGCAGTTTCGGCACCCTGGATGCGGCCTGGCAGACCCTGCTCGGTATGCCCCGCCGCCTCGCCCAACTGCTGCCCTTCGCGACCCTGATGGGCAGCATTGCCGCCCTCGGGGCACTGGCCAACCACCAGGAACTGGTGGCCATGCGGGCGGCGGGATTATCGTTGGGTCGCCTGGCGGTGGCGGTGCTCGAGGCGGCGATGGTACTCGTGGCACTCCTGGTGGTACTGGAACAACTGGTGGCCCCGAGGCTCGATTATGCGGCCCTGGAGATGCGCAACCGGGCCATGGGAGAAAGCGGCGAGACGGGCCGGGACTGGTGGTTGCGGGACGGCCAGGTGGTGCTGCGCATCGATGACATGCGCCATGGCCGGGTGCCGGTGGACCTCGAGTTGATGGAACTCGACCCCGATATGGCGCTGGCCCGTTTCGTCCGCGCCGCCCGCGCGGACATCATCACCGAGGACCTCTGGCTGTTGCGGGATGTCACCGTAAAGACCTTCTCCGCCGATGCCGAGACCCGTCACCTGCATACCCTGGAATGGCGCCCGCCCACCGGCATCGGCCGCGTCACCCGCCTGCAACTGGCGGCCGAGAGCCTCGCCCCCCTGGAGCTGTTTCATTACATCGCCTACCTGGAGGCCGGGGACCGCCCGTCGGGCCAGTACGCCCTGGTGCTGTGGCAGAAGGTGGCGGGGGTGGTCAATACCTTCGCCATGGCGCTCCTCGCCCTGGGCTTCGTGTTCGGCACTCCCCGCAGCGGCCTGGGGGCCCGCCTGCTGCTGGGGGCCGTCACCGGCATCTCCTTCTTCCTCCTGGCCCAGCTGGGGGGGCAGGCGGGGTTGGTGGTGGGCCTGTCGCCGGCCCTGGTGGCCCTCGGGCCCGCCTTCGTCATGCTGGGCATCGCGCTCCTCGCCCTGCGTCGCCGGGCGGCGGGCTGAGGACGGTCAGGGATCGGTGAACGTGGCCGCCTCGAATTCCCAGGCCGGTCCGTCGTGGGCGGCGTCGAAGGGGTGGTCGAGGATGCGGCCGCGCACCTGGATATGCCAGCCCGCGGCGATGGGGCGCAGGCGATAGAGGTGGTAGGCGGCGGCCCGCCCCTCGCGCCCGTCGCGGGCCGAGGCCGAGGGTACGCCGATGACGGGGATGGTGCCGGCCGGTCCGGCCAGGTAACCCCGGCTGCTGCGGTGGGTATGGCCGTGGAGCACCAGCTCGGCGCCCCGGCGGGCGAGCACCCGGGCGAAGGCGTCGGCATCGTCCAGGCCGCGGCGGCGGTTCACCACGCCGGCGATGGGCGGATGGTGGATCAGGACAACCCGGCACAGGCCTTCCCGGCCGCTGTCCTCCAGCAACCGGTCCAGGGCGGCGAGCTGGCTGGGGCCCAGGCTACCGCTGGCCAGCAGCGGTGCCGTGGGGAGGGCGCTGGAGAGGGCAATCAGCGCCAGCGGGCCGCGCCGGCGCAGGAAGGGAAAGGTGATGTCACCGTCGTCCCCCTCCATATAGCTTCGCCATTGCCCCAGGGTGGCCTGCCAGGGGGCCGGGGCATAGGTGTCGTGGTTGCCGGGAGTGACGGTCACCATTGCCGGTTCGCCGCAGCGGGCCAGCCAGTCCCTGGCCTGGCGGCATTCCGAGGGGGTGCCGATCTGGGTCAGATCGCCAGTGATCGCCAGGTGGTCCGGTGCCTGGTGCCCCAGGTCCGCCATGAGGCGCTCCAGGACCCGGGGCAGATGAATGTGACGCCGGCGTCGTTGCCAGGACAGGTAGCCCAGCAGGCGCTTGCCGAGCAGCTCCGGCCAGCGCACGTCCTCGAGGGTCGTGAGATGGGGATCCGACAGATGGGCGAGGGTGAAGGTCTCGCCGCCAGGGGGTTCGGTTATGCGGGGTGCCATGGAGTGATTATACTCGCCGCCCTCAAGCGGTCGCCGTTCCGGCGTCCCGAGCCCTTCGGAAGGTTCCTGCACACATGATCGTCGACATCAAGGGAGACAGCGAGGTGGGGCTGTGGGGCCTCGGTGGCCGGGAGCGCCTGCGGCGCACCCTGGCGGGGATCCCCGGGGCGCGGCTCGCCCATGCCGGCACGCCCGTCAGCGACCATGAGCCCGCCCTGGTGCTGCGCGGCGACCACCTGTTCGATCCGCGGGTGGTGCGGGCCCTGGTGGCGGGGGAGGGCCCCCTGGTGCTGGAGGCCGGCGACGGCACCCGGGTGGCCGCCCGCGGCACCGCCGGCGGGCTGTCCGGGTTGACGGATGCGCTGTCCGGGGGGCGCCCCGCGGATCTGGAGGGGGCGCCCGTGGTGGGCCCCACGGATCTGGTGCAGGGCTATCATGCCAAGCTGTTGAGCCACTCTCCGCCCCGGGTGCTGCCCATCTCCGCCGCCACCGCCCCCTGGCTGGAGCGGCAGTTGTTCGCGGATGCCTACAAGGGCGTCACGGATGTGGTGACCAAGTGGCTGTGGCCGGCACCGGCGCGGGCCGTCACCCGCTGGTGCGTGGCCCTCGGCCTGCGACCCAACCATGTCACCGTCCTCAGCCTGGTGCTGGCGGTGGTGGCGGGGATCGCCTTCTACAAGGGCGCCTTTGGCATCGGTCTGGTAGCGGGCTGGGTCATGACCTTCCTGGATACGGTGGATGGCAAGCTGGCACGGGTGACGGTCACCTCCAGCCGCCTGGGCGACGTCCTCGACCACGGTCTCGACCTCATCCATCCGCCCCTGTGGTATCTGGCCTGGGGCCTCGGCCTCGCCGCCTCGTGGGAGCTGACGCCCGGCCTCCATGCCACCGTGGCCCTGATCTTCGCCGCCTATCTCGGGGGACGCCTGTGCGAGGGCGCGTTCCACCCCGGGCTGGCCCCCTTTTCCATGTTCGTGTGGCGGCCTTTCGACTCCTTCAACCGTCTGATCACCGCGCGGCGCAATCCCAACCTGATCCTGCTGACCGCGGGCTGGGCCATGGGGCGCCCGGACCTCGGCCTGTGGGCGGTGATGGCCTGGCATGGGGTGTCCACGGCGGTGCTGGCGGTGCGCCTGGGGATGGCCCTGGCGGCGCGCCGTGGCGGCCCCCTGGTATCGTGGCTGAGCCGGCTGGAGCCGGGCCGCGGGCCCCACGGCCTGGCGGCACGTGTGTTCACGCGTACGGGCGATGATGGCGGCGGGACCTGAGGACGTGGCAGGGGGGACGGAGCCCCTGCGGGCGGTGGTGGCGGCCCAGGCGGCCGCTCCCTTTCCTGAGGATCTGCACCACGTGGTGGGCGCCCTCGAGGGGCGCTTCGGCGGCAATCTGGCGGGGGTGCTGTTTTACGGCTCCTGCCTGCGCAGCGGCGACCCCCGGGACGGCCTCGTGGACGCCTACGCGGTGGTGGATGCCTATGGCCCGGCATACCCGAAGGCCTGGCTGCGGTGGGCCAATGCCTGGCTGCCTCCCAACGTGTTCTATATGGAGTGCGCCACCCCGGCCGGGCCCATCCGGGTCAAGTTCGGGGTGTTGTCCCTGGCGGATCTGGAACGCGGCGTGGGGCGCTGGTTCCATTCCTACCTGTGGGGCCGTTTCGCCCAGCCGGTGCGCCTGGGCGCGGCCCGGGACCCCGCCGCCCGCGCCCGCCTGGTGGACGCATTGACCACGGCGACGGCCACCTTCATCCGTCAGACCGCCCCCTGTGTGGAGGCCCCTTTCGACGCCGGCACCCTGTGGCGGGTGGGGTTGGAACTGAGCTATGGGGCGGAGTTGCGGCCCGAGGACCGGGGCCGCGCCGGGCGCCTGGCGGAGCAGGAGAGCGCGGCCTACGCGGCCCGCACCGCCGCCGCGGCCGCAGGGGCCGCGCCGCTCCTGGAGTCGGTGGAAGAGGGTGTATACCGCCAGGGACCGGCAACGACCCTGGGCCCGCGCGGCTGCCGCCGTCGCTGGTGGTGGCGGCGCTGGCAGGGGCGGTTGCTTTCCCTGGCCCGGTTGATCAAGGCGGCCTTCACCTTCCAGGGCGGGGTGGACTACGCCGCCTGGAAGGTGGAGCGTCATACCGGCGTGGCGGTACCCGTCACGGCGGCCATGCGGCGTCACCCGGTGGTGTTCGGCCTGCGCACGGTGTGGCGGCTGCTGCGGGCCCGGGTACTGCACTGAGGCGGGGGTTGGACAGCGGCCACCATCGCGGAGGATCATGATGACCATGGAACAGACGGTGAATCCCCCCCGGAAGAAGCGTCACCGGCCCAGCGTGCGGGTGGGCCTGTGGGTCATCAAGCGTATCGAGAGGCTCCTGGAACGCCAGTCCCTGGTGGGCACGACCCCCTTCCTCGACAACCGGGACTTTCCCTGGAGCCGTGAGCTGGAGGCACGCTGGCAGGTGGTGCGGGAAGAGCTCGAAGGCGTGATGCAGGACCCCGAGCGGCTGCCCAGCTTCCAGGAGATCTCGAAGGACCAGGCCAACCTGACGCAGGATGATCGCTGGAAGACCTTTTTCCTCTACGGCTACGGCTACAAGATGCCCGTCAACTGCGCCCGCTGCCCCGAGACCACGCGGCTGGTGGAGGCGGTGCCGGGAATGATGACGGCGTTCTTCTCCATCCTCGCCCCGGGCAAGCACATCCCCCGCCACCGCGGGCCCTATAAGGGGGTGGTGCGCTGCCACCTCGCCCTCATGGTGCCGGAGCCTCGGGAACGCTGCCGCATCCAGGTGGGGGATGAGGAGGCCCATTGGGAGGAGGGGCGCTGCCTGGTGTTCGACGACACCTACAAGCATGCGGTGCAGAACGACACCGAGGGTACCCGGGTGGTGTTGTTCCTGGATGTGCGCCGGCCCCTCGCCTTTCCCGCCTCCGCCGTCAATCGCCTGGTCCTTGGTCTCATCCGCTGGTCGCCGTTTATCCGCGACGCGCGTCGTAACCAGCGGGCCTGGGAGCGACGCTGGGGAGATTGACGAACCTCAATTGCCCGCCGGCGGACTTCTGTCAGATTATGAGTCTGGTGGGCCACCTGGTGTGACGGGATGCGGCTCACCGGCGTTGTCTGGAATCAGACGGGAGAGCACTTCATGACGGATGACACCAGAGATGGGCACCGCAGCGGCGGGCAGGAACTGAGTCGCCGGGCCTTCATCAAGACCTCCGGCATGGGCACCGTGGCCTTCGCCATGGGGCCCGCCTATGGCGCCGGGCAGGCCGCGGCGGACGAGGAGACCGAGACCCGCCTCGAGGCCGGCGAGACCGTCCCCATCACCCTTCATATCAACGGCCGCAGCGAGCGCCTGCTGGTGGAACCCCGCTGGAGCCTGCTGTTCGTGCTGCGGGAACGCCTGGGGCTCACCGCCGCCAAGGTGGGCTGTGAACGGGGCGAGTGCGGCTCCTGCACCGTGCTCCTGGACGACGTGCCGCGCTACGCCTGCATGACCCTGGCGGTGGAGGCCGTGGGCCGGCGCATCGAGACCGCGGAAGGGCTCATGGACGGGGAGACCCTGGGTCAGGTGCAGGCCAGCTTCGTCAAGGAGGACGGCCTCCAGTGCGGCTACTGCACGCCGGGCCAGGTGATGGCCGCCGAAGGGCTGTTGCGCCGGAATCCATCCCCCGGGCGGGACGAGATCCGCCACGCCATGAGCGGCAACCTGTGCCGCTGCGGCGCCTACGCCCACATCTTCAACGCGGTGGAGGACGCCGCCCGTCACAGGAAGGGGTGAACCATGGCACAGGAGAAGGAAGGCATCGAAGGCCAGATACCCTTTACCCAGGCCCCCGACGCGGGTGCCGAGGGCGAGCCCGAGGCCTGGGGTGAGCGCACCCGGGTGGTGGGGGAGCGTCACCCCCGGGTAGATGGCTATGAGCGGGTGAGCGGGGCGGCCGTGTTTCCCTCGGACGTGGTGCTCCCCGGCATGGTCTACGGCGCCATGCTCGGCAGTCCCCACGCCAACGCCCGGGTGAAGTCCATCGACACCTCGGCAGCAGAGGGCATGGCCGGCGTCTATGCCGTCATCAGCCGCAACACCGGTGACGCCAATCCCGCCTGGTCCTACGGCGGCGGCCACCAGGGCCGGCTGTTCGAGGACCACTGCCGCTTCGAGGGCGAGGCGGTGGCGGCGGTGGCCGCCGATACCCCCTATCGGGCGGCCGACGCCCTGCGCGCCATCGTGGTGGAGTACGAGGAACTGCCCTTCGTGTCCGACGTGGCCCATGCCCTGGATGAGGACGCCCCCGGCGTCCATGCCGACGGCAACCTGGCGGGCGAGTCCGAAGATGGCCGCGGTGACGTGGAGCAGGGCTTTGCGGCGGCCGACGTGGTGCTGGAGCGCAACTTTCGCGTGGGCAGCCAGATGCAGACGCCCCTCGAACCCCATGGCTGCGTGGCCAGCTGGGACGGCGACCGCCTCACGGTGTGGGAGTCCACCCAGGGGGTGTTCGCCATTCAGGGCGAGCTCGCCGAGGTGTTGGATATGCCCCTGGCCCGGGTGCGGGTCATCGGCCACTACGTGGGCGGGGCCTTCGGCTCCAAGCTGCGCACCGACAAGTACGCGGTGGCGGCGGCCCTGATGGCCAGACGCATCAACCGGCCGGTGAAACTGTTCCTGACCCGGGAGCAGACCCTGCTCACCCAGGGCAACCGGCCGGCCACCCTCATGACCCTCAAGGTGGGGGCGAAGAAGGACGGCACCCTGACCGCCATCCACTTCGAGGGCACGGGGGCCAGCGGCGCCTACAAGGCAGGCGGCACCTCGCTGCTGGACTGGATCGCCAAGGATCTCTACCGCTGCCCCAACGTGCGCACCCATCTCAAGGACGTCTACATCAATGCCCAGCCGGCCCGTCCCTTCCGCGCGCCTGGCTACGTCCAGGGCTCGTGGGCCATGGACCAGATGATGGACGAGCTGGCGGCCGAGCTTGCCATGGACCCGGTGGCCCTGCGGCTGAAGAACATACCGGACGGTTCCCAGGCCCGGGACGACAAGCCCTACACCACCGACGGCCTGCGGCGCTGCATCGAGGAGGGGGCCGCGGCCTTCGGCTGGCAGCAGGCCAGGGCCGCGGGCAAAGGCAAAGGCGTCGCGGGCAAAGGCGAAGGCCATGTGCGGCGCGGCGTGGGCATGGCGGCGGCCAACTGGTACGTGGGTGACGGCGGCCCGCCGGCCACGGTGATCCTGCGGCTCTATGTGGATGGCACGGCCAACCTCAACATGGGGGCCTCGGACATCGGTACCGGTACCAAGACGGTGATGGCCATGGTGGTGGCGGAGGAGTTCGGCATGGACCCCGACGCCATCCAGGTGGAGCACGCCGATACCGCCACCACCCAGTTCGCCACCCCCTCCGGCGGCAGCAAGACGGTGCCCACGGAGGCCCCCACCGTGCGTCGGGCCTGCCTGGCGGTGAAAGATCAACTCATGGACATGGCCGCCACTCAGCTGGGACGGCCACGGCAGGAGATCCGCTTCGCCGGCGACCGCCTGGAGACCACCGACGGCCTCGAGACCGTGGCCATCACCGATCTCGACGCCCTGAAGAACCAGAAGGTGGTGGTGGGGATCGGGGAACGCCAGCCCAACCCCGACGACGTCAGCAT
Source organism: Thiotrichales bacterium (assembly GCA_011389995.1). GTDB lineage: Bacteria > Pseudomonadota > Gammaproteobacteria > JAABTG01 > JAABTG01 > JAABTG01. The sequence continues at coordinate 16,431 of JAABTG010000023.1, read as the reverse complement.
CACCCCCTTCGCGGCCCAGTTCTGCGAGGTGGAGGTGAACACCGGCACCGGCGAGGTACGCCTGTTGCGGATGGTCGGCACCAACGAGAGCGGGCGGGTCATCAATCGCCTCACCTGGGATGGCCAGTTGGTGGGGGGTGTCACCATGGGCGCGGGCTTCGCCCAGACGGAGTCACGGGTGCTGGACGGCCCCACCGGCAAGTTGTGCAATAAGAGCTGGCACGACTACAAGCTGCCCACCGCCCTCGACGTGCCGGACGAGGTGGTGTCGGCGCCGGTGATGCTGAACGATGAGGAGGCGAACATCGTGGGCGCCAAGGGCCTCGGTGAGCCGGTCACCATACCCACCGGCGCGGCCATCGCCAATGCCGTGTACGACGCCGTGGGGGTGCGGATGCTCGATACCCCCATCAACCCCGAGACCCTCGTCGCCCGCATCGACCTTCAGGAGGGCCCGCAATGACCACGCCATTCTCCTACGTGCGGCCACGCTCCGTGGCCGATGTCATCTCCAGCCTGGAGGCCGAGGGTGCGACCATCCACGCCGGCGGTACCGATCTGCTGGGCTGCCTGCGGGACGGCGTGTACGCCGTGGACACGGTGGTGAGCCTGGGGGATGTCGAAGGCCTCGCCGGGGTGCGGGAGCTCAAGGACGGCGGGCTCGCCGTCGGTGCCATGACCACCATCACCGACCTGGCCGGGCATGCCACGGTGGCCGGGCGCTACCCGGGCCTCGCCCAGGCCGCCGCCGCTGTGGCCAGCCCCCAACTCCGTCATCAGGGGACCGTGGGCGGCAACCTGTGCCAGAAACCGCGCTGCTGGTACTACCGCGGCGATTTCCCCTGCCTGCGCAAGGGCGGCTACAAGTGCTTCGCCGTCAACGGCGAGAACCAGCACCATGCCATCCTGGGCGGCGCCCAGTGCTTCATCGTCCATCCCTCGGACCTGGCGCCGGCCCTCATGGCCCTCGACGCCGCGGCGATCATCGACGGTCCCGCAGGCACCCGCCGGGTGGCGGTGGCCGATCTCCACGTGGCCCCTGCCGAGGACCCCACCCGGGAGACGGTGCTGGAGCCCGGGGAGGTCATCACCGAGGTGCGCATCCCGGCCCCGCCCGCGGGCCTCTACAACAGCTATCGCAAAATCCGCACCCGGCGCTCCTGGGATTTCGCCATCGCCGGCTGCGCCCTCGCCCTGACCCTGGACGGCGACACCGTGAGGCAGGCCCGCGTGGTGCTGGCCGCCGCCGCCCCGGTGCCGTGGCGCTCCACGGCGGCCGAAGATGTGTTGAGGGGTAACCCCCTGGACGATGCCCACATCCGCGACGCCGCCGAGACCGCCATGGCCGACGCCGTGCCCATGACCCACAACGCCTATAAGGTGCCGCTCTTCAAAGGCATGCTCATCGAAGAACTCGCCAAGGCCCGCCCCCGCTGACCCCCACCGCCAGGCTCAACGGCTGGGGTCAGGCTTGAGTTATTGAGTTGTTGAGGCCGCCAGCGCCCCATTGACGCTTAGGCAAATACGCAAGTTCTGATCTTGAAAGGCGCAGGACCGCGGAAGCGCAATAACTCAATAACTCAAGCCTGACCCCACTGGGCAGGGGGATGGGAACACCGTGGGGGCCGCCGTTGTCACAAATTGATGCGCATTGGATTCTTCTCTGGAAGGCCCCGCCTCCCGGCGGCGGGCTGGCTGGTCCTGATGGCAGCCCTGATGATGCCCGCCGCGGCCGGTGGCGCCGGGGCCGCACCGGTGGCCGTGGCCCGCTCCGAGACCATGCCCATCATTCGGGAGGAGCGGGTCACAGGCACCGTCACGTCACCCCGTGCCTCGTCCCTGTCCACCCAGGTGGGCGGCATGGTGGCGGCCTTGCCGGTGGATGCCGGGGACCGCGTGGCGGCGGGCGGGCTGCTGGTGGAGCTGGATCATGAGTTGGCGGATCTCAAACTGGAGCTCTCCGAGGCCGCGGCCCGGCGGGCACGGGCGGAATTGGCGGATGCCCGCCGGCGCCTGCGCGAGGGCCGGGCCCTGGAGCGGGACCAGAACATATCGGCCAGCGAGCTGGAGGCCCGTGCCACGGCCGTGGAGGTGGCCCGGGCCGAGGTGGCGGGGGCCGTCGCGGAGGTGCGGCACCAGCAGGCGGTGGTAGCACGGCACCGCATCACCGCCCCCTATGACGGGGTCATCAGCCGTCGGGTGGCGGAGGTGGGAGAGTGGCTCTCCCCCGGTGACACGGTGGTGGAGCTGGTGGCCATCGCGGGCCTGCGCTTCGACTTCCGTGCCCCCCAGGAACTCTATCCCCGCCTGACGGGGGATACCGCCGTCACGGTGGTCCTCGATGCCCTCCCCGAGAAACCCATCGCCGGACGTATCCAGGCCGCGGTGCCGGTGAGCGATCCGTCGGCGCGCACCTTCCTGTTGCGGGTGGTGCCGGCGGGGGACTCCCATCCCGCCATGACGCCGGGCATGTCCGTACGGGCCGTGCTGCGCCTGGACACCGGGCGCACCGGCGTGGTGGTGCCGCGGGACGCCCTGCTGCGTTACCCCGACGGGCGGGTCTCGGTGTGGGTGCTCGATGATAGCGGCGACACCCACCGGGTGCGGGAGCACCAGGTGCGGTTGGGTCTGGCCTTCGGTGACGAGGTGGAGATCCGGGACGGCCTGGAGGGTGGGGTGACGGTGGTGGTGGAGGGCAACGAGGCGCTGCGGGACGGTCAGGCTGTCAACGTGCGCGCCGGCGACTGAGGGGCCCGGCGTGTTCGAGGCCATCATCCGCCGCGGCGTGCTGATGACCGTCATCGTGCTGATCCTCGGTGTGCTGGGGGTGATGGCGGCCCTGCGCATCCCGGTGCAGATGATCCCGGACCTGGAGGTGCGCACGGTGACGGTGCAGACCTCCTGGCCCGGGGCCACGCCCCAGGATGTGGAGAAGGAGATCCTCATCGAGCAGGAGGAGTACCTGCGCACCATCCCGGCCCTGCGCCGCATCATCTCCCGGGCCTCCAGCGGCCAGGCCGAGATCGAGATGGAGTTTCCCTTCGGCGTGGACATCACCGAGACCCTGATCCGGGTGAACAACGCCCTCAACCAGGTGCCGTCCTACCCCCTCAACGTGGACGAGCCCCGGGTCTACGCCACCTCGTTCTCCCAGAACTCCTTCATGTACTTCCGCATCGAGCCCCTGGAGGGCAACCCCCGGGGCCTCGACATGGACATGATGCGGGACTTCGTGGAAGACCACGTGCGCCCGCGCATGTCGGGCGTGCCCGGCGTGTCCCGCGTGGGGGTGGGCGGCGGCGCCGAACGCCAGGTGCGGGTCCTGCTGGACCCCCAGGCCCTGGCCCAGAGGGACCTCACGGTGCTGGACGTGCGTGACGCCATCAACGCGCGTAACCGGGACGTCTCGGGGGGTGAGCTGGAGAGCGGCAAGCGCCGCTACCTGCTGCGCACCGTGGGGCGCTTCGACGAAGTGGAGGACATGGACAACCTCATCATCACCCGCCGCGGCGACACGGTGATCCGCCTGAGAGACGTGGCCCGGGTGGTGCTCGATCACCAGGAGGTGCGGGATGCCTCCTTCGTCAATCGCAAGCCCGTCATCAGCCTGTCCGTGCGCCGCATCACCGGCTCCAATGTCATCGACATCAAGTACGCCATGATGGCGGAGGTGCAGGCCATCAACGAGGAGACCCTGGGTCCCGCCGGTATGGAGATGGCCCTCACGGCCGATGACGTGACCTACGTCGAGGACTCCATCGCCAACGTCTGGAAGAACCTGGCCATCGGGGCCCTGTTCGCCACCCTGGTGATGTTCCTCTTCCTGCGCTCGGGGCGGGCCACCTTCATCGGCGTGATGGGCATACCCATCTGCGCCATCGCGGCCTTCCTCGGCCTCCTGGTGACGGGCCGCACCATCAACGTCATCTCCCTGGCCGGCGTGGCCTTCGCCATCGGCATGACCCTGGACAATTCCATCGTGGTGCTGGAGAGCATCGAGCTGGAGCGCCGGCGCGGCCTGGACCGCCTCAGGAGCGCCGTGGCGGGGGTGCAGCGGGTGTGGCCGGCGGTGCTGGCCTCCACCCTCACCACCGTGCTGGTGTTCGCACCCGTGCTGTTCATTCAAGAGGAGGCCGGCCAGCTCTACTCGGATATCGCCATCGCCATCTCCGCCTCCATCCTCGCCTCCATGCTCATCGCCATCACCGTCATTCCCACCGCCAGCGCGCGCCTGGACTTCCACTCGGAGAAGGGCCGGCCGGGGCTTTCCAAGAAGGGCGTGCGCGGCCGCGTGCTGGCGGCGGTGGATGCCCTGCTGGCCACCGCCCCGCGGCGGGCCGCCACCATCCTCGCCACGGTGGCCGCCAGCGCCGCCATCATCGTCGGCCTGACCCCTCCCGCCGCTTATCTTCCCGAGGGCGAGGAGGCCAAGACCTTCGCCCGCATGAATGCGCCCCCCGGCTATAACCTCCCGCGGATGCTCGCCATCGGAGAGGAGCTGCAGGACTATTTCATGCCCTTCGTGGGGGCCGATCCCGAGGCCTACGAACGCGGCGAGGCGGAGGTCCCGGCCATGAAATATCTCAACCTCAGCATCGAGGCCCAGGGCCTGCGCATCATCTCCGAGACCCGCGACCCCGCCCATATCCGCGACCTCATGGATGTCCTGGACGAGAAGTTCCGTGAATACCCGGGGATGCGCACCTTCGTGTCCCGTGGCTCCATCATCACCAGCAACGAGGGCGGTACCCGCAGCGTCAACCTCGATATCAGCGGGCCGCGACTCGGCCCCATCTACGATGTCGCCCTGGCCGCCTACCGGCGGGCGGAGGAGGTATTCGACGGGCCGCGCATCCAGGCCAACCCGTCCACCCTGTCCCTGGCCCAGCCCCTCATCGAGGTGCGCCCCGACTGGGACCGCGCCAGCGAAGTGGGGATGACCGCCGGCGACCTAGGTTTCACCGTGGCCGCCCTCACGGACGGCGCCTTCGTGGACGAGTTCTTCCTGGCCGACGACAAGATCGATATCTACCTCTACAGCAGTGCCGGGCCCGCGGCCGGGGTGGACCGTCTGGACCAACTGCCCATCTATACGCCCCAGGGCGCGGTACTGCCCCTGTCGGCCCTGGCCGCGGTGGTGCAGACGGTGGATACCAGCACCATCCGGCGGGTGGAGGGGCGCCGCGCCGTGACCCTCAACATCATTCCCCCCGAGACCGTGGCCCTGGAGACCGGCGTGGCGGTGGTGAAGCAGGAGGTGTTGGGACATCTGCGGGACACCGGCGCCATCCCCAGCGGGGTCACCGTGGACATCTCCGGGGCCAGCGATCAGCTCCAGGCCACCCGCGAATCCCTGCGCTCCAACTTCGCGGTGGCGCTGGTGATCGTCTACCTGGTGCTGGTGGCCATCTTCAGCCACTGGGGCTATCCCCTGCTCATCATGGTGACCATTCCCCTGGGGGTGGCCGCCGGCATCGCCGGTCTGTGGTTGCTCAACCAGGGCGGGGCCCTGCTGCCCCTGGTGGGCCTGCAGGCGGTGCACCAGCCCTTCGACATGATCTCCATGCTGGGCTTCCTGATCCTCATGGGCACGGTGGTCAACAACCCCATCCTCATCGTCCATCGCGCCATGGACAACGTGTGCCAGGAGGGCATGGCAGCGGTGGAGGCCGTACGCGAGGCGGTGGAGGCGCGCCTGCGGCCCATCGCCATGTCGGCCATCACCACCATCGCCGGGCTCTCTCCCCTGGTGTTCCTTCCCGGCGCCGGGGCCGAACTCTACCGCGGTGTGGGCGCCATCGTGCTGTTCGGGATCCTCGGCGCGGCCATCGTCACCCTCACCACCCTGCCGGCCCTGACGGTGTTCGTGTTGAGCCTGGGGGAGCGCCGTCGGCAGGCCTGAGGGCGCCGTTGCGGTGCAAATGGCCGCGCGGCCGGTGGAAATGCCCCATACGGACCCTCGGCGGCCCCCGTTTGCGCCGTTATCCCCTATGGAACGGTTCTCGCATGGTGTGGTGTGTACTCAACCATTGAAGGAGTCCACCTATGAGCAAGTCGCTCCCCGCCGCCCTCGCCGCGGTCCTCCTGCTGGCGCTTCCCCTGGCTCATGCCGGTGGTTCGACGGCCAAGCACGGCGGTATGTACAGCGCCGAGATCTCCGGTATGTGGTCCTATCACGACGTCATCGAGATATTGCGCGCCGAGTTGTTCCAGCGCGGGTGGACCCTCCAGTACGTCCAGGACGTCGACCTCGCCCTGCGTGACGAGAAGAAGCTGGTGCGCAACAAGGTGCTGCAGGTGAGTAACCCCGAACTGGTGGCGGGGCTCATGGCCGACCATGGGGACGCGAGCCTCGGCGTCTCCCAGCAGATCGCGGTGTACCAGACCAAGCCCGAGCGACCCCTCTCCTATCGTGGCAAGCCGGGCGAGATCAGGGTGGCCGTGGTGGACCCGGGAGTGGCCCTGAAGGCCATGGGCCTGGATGCCGCCGAGGCCGTGAAGACCATGCGCCAGGACATCAAGGGGGCGCTGGACGCCACCGTGGCCTTCTTCTCCAAGAGCACTGAATAGCCGGTCCATGGGCACCGCCCGCGGGGAAGGGCATGGGTGGAGCGCTGGGCGGCTGGGCCCGCCGGAGTGAATCGGGTCCCGCCCGGATGAATGCCGTGACCGGTTATCTGGTGCAGGAATTCTATGACTTCTGACGACCCCAGCGGCACGTTATTCGCGAAGCCCTCGCGCTCCAGGTCGATGGCGATGGGAAGGCGATGGGAAGGACGTATTTCATGGCAGAACCTAAGGAGAAAACAGATGATCAACCTACATATCAAGCTGGCCGTTCTGATTAGCGCCGTGGCGGCTTCCGGTGTCCATGCCGAGGGTTATCTGCGCGATGCCTCGGAAGACGACGTGGTCACCAATGCCTACGGTGAATGCTGGCATACCCGGGCGTGGGATCCCGAGGACGCCATCATCGGTTGTGACGGCAAGGTGGCCGAGGTGGTTGAAGCCGAACCGGAGCCGGAGCCCGCGCCTGCGCCGAAGCCCCGCAAGGTCCTTAAGCACGTGACCCTGGACGCGGTGACCTTTTTCGAATTCGACAAGGCCGAACTCAGGCCCAAGGGCGAGACGCGGCTGGACCACGTGATCGAGGGTCTGCAGGACTACGAGCGGATCTCCACCATACGCATAACGGGTCATGCCGATCCCATCGGTGACCGCCGCTACAACGCCCGGCTGTCGGCGGAGCGGGCCGCGGAGGTGAAACGGTATCTGGTGGAGCATGGTGGTCTCGACCCGAGCGTGCTGCTGGTGCAATCCAAAGGTGAGACCGAGCCGGTGGTGACCTGTGATGACAAACGGGGCCAGGCCCTCATCCAGTGTCTGCAACCCAATCGGCGGGTCGAGATCGACATCGAGGCCACCAGCCTGGTCACCACCTCGCCGTGAGGAAGACGCCGGGACCGGGAGCCCGGGGAGGGCCCCCGGCGAATTCTCCGGAGGACGAGCTATGGCCATCCGCAATGCTTGCCATGGGTGGGGCGCCATGCACTGGCCACTGCTGCACCGGGTGGTGGCCCCGGCGGTGCTGATCCCAATGCCCGTGGCCGCGGCCCGGCGTCATGAGTTCGTGCTGCGCGACTCCACCCGGCGGGCCATGCTGTCCCTGGTGCCCAGGCGTCGGCAGACGGGAGACAGGCACCATGGAAGATAAGTCCGACGACGACATCCGGGACGACGACACCCGAGAGGAGAGGGTAGGGGACGTGGACCCTGCGGCCGGGAGTACGGGGCTCATGCCGTGGGCCGAGCGCGGCCTGATACCGGGATTCTGGGAGTATGTGGTAAGCCATTACGGCGACGAGGATACCGTGGAAGTGGCCCTCGAGGGCGTCCAACTCACCGAGTATCTGCTGGCCGACGCCCTTGCCATCGGGGTCACGGACATCCATATCGACCCGCGGGACAACGGCGCGATGGTACGGCTGCGTCTGGATGGGGTGCTGAAGGACGCCGTGCTGCTGGATACACAGCTGGCCCTGATCCTGGGCAACCAGGTGAAGATCCTGGCCGAGCTCAATCCTTTACCGGCCTTCGGGGCGGCAGACGGTCACTTCTTCATGGTGGTCTCTGACATATCCCTCAACGTGCGGGTCACGGTCGCGCCGGTGATGCGGGGAGACAAACTGAGTATGCGTCTCCTCGTCCAGCCCGAGGAATCCTATGATTTGACGGCCCTCGGCATGCACGAGGAGGACCTGCAAAGGGTGGAACGTTGTCGCCGCGGCCGGACGGGCATCCTGGCGGTGGCCGGCCCCATCGGCAGCGGCAAGACCACGACCCTCTATGGCCTGATTCGGGAACTCGATGTCGCCACCGGCAACATCGTGAGCATCGAGGACCCGGTGGAAACGGAACTCGAGGGTGTCAACCAGATTCAGGTAGACGAGAAACAGAGCCTGACATTCCCCGAGGGTCTCAAGGCGATGTTGCGCCTGGATCCCGATTTTCTGGTGTTGGGGGAGGTGCGGGAGCCCGAATCGGCCCGTTTGGCGGTCGACGCCGTGATCTCCGGACGGCGGCTGTTGTGCACCATCCATAGCCGGGATGCCGTGGCGGCCGTCACCACGCTGCGCAATTTCGGCCTGTCGTCGCGCGAGATCGCCACCCATCTTATATTGGTGATCTCCCAGCGCCTGGTCCGCAAGTTGTGCAAGCAGTGCGCCCGCCGCGAGGTCCCGACCCATGACGAGCAACAGTGGTACGAATGGGTGGGGGCGGAAGCACCCTCGGAGGTCAGCCATGCGGTGGGCTGCGACGCGTGCCACCATAGCGGCTATCACGGCAGGCAGGGCATCTTCGAGCTCTGGGTGCTCAGCCTCGAGGACGTGGGGGCCATCCTCGATGGCGCCGACGAGCGGGAGCTGCGGCGCCGGCTCAAGGGTCGTGGCCATCGCTTTCTGCTCACCGAAGGGCTTCAACGCATCGCCGACGGCGTGACCACGGTGGATGAGATCGCCAACATGGGGGGTTACGAATTGGGAATGGAGTCCTAGGCCGCCCGGCCGATCCTTCAACTCACCACCTGCCCGCATCCTCTTGGGCAATGACGGGGCGAACGGGGCCAAAGTTGTGGCGATGCTGAGGCGTCGGCCCGCGGCGGGCCAGAGCCTCGAGATGTGCCTCGAGATGGGCCTCGAGATGGGCCGTGACGGTGGGGCCGGCGGGGGGCTTCGGCGGAAGGCATGGCCTGGACCGTCCACTGCGGGAGCGCACGCCGGCTGTCCGGCCCCGGTCCACGGAGTTCCGGTCTGTGAATTGCCCGGATGCGAAGGGACCTGCGGGCCTGCCGCGACTGCCGCGGAGCCGCTGGCCTGGCCGGGAGTAAAGGGAACATCGCGCCATCAGCGGTTCATGCTTCATCATCGTCCCGCAGCAGAAAGCGACGCTCGAAATCCACGGTGAAGGGCTGTTTCATGTGGGGTGGCTGCACGCGGATGGTGAAGTCCAGTTGGTCGCCGTGGTGGACGTCGAAGGTGCCGAGATAGGAGGTCCGGCCGTTGGTCGTCACCGGATGCATATCGATGGTGCGTAACTGGCCGGCGAGGTTGGAGGCGGTTACCGAGACATCCGCCTCTAGGGTATCGCCGGGCTTACCGTCTTCCATCGGTTCCAGTATCACGACGTTGAGGACGCCACGTCCCGTAGAGGCAAGGTGGTGCTTTTCAACCATCGACCGGGGCAAAAAGCCGGTCACGGCGGCATTCCAACGCACCGTATATCCATTCACGGTGGCTTCCTGATCCATGGGGCCGGCGGCGGTGGCCGCAGTGGCGATGGCCAGCACCAGTACTTGCGCCACCGTCAGGACATAGGGGGTGCGCGTCGGAATCATCGAATTAACCTTCATAGAGATCCTCACTGAAATCTGCCATTTGTCGCGGGTGTTGCAATGAAAGTGCCATGGCCGCAGGGCGGCACGGGGATTGCTCCGCATAGAGCAGACCATTGGGCTGCCGCGGTGCCTTTGAAGCGGCCGATGGCGCGGAACCAGAAGGAGGCGAAGCATGCAAAGAAGCTATCTGAAGGCCGCCGATCTCATCGGCTATGGCGTGCGCACCACCGATGAGGGCGAAGCGGGGCTGCGCGACCTGGTCATCGATACCGCCCTGTGGACGGTGCCCTACGTGCTGGTGGACGCCGAGGCCTGGGCGCCCGGACACGATGTGCTGGTGGCCCTGCGCTCTCTGGCGGCGGTGGACGAGGCGAAGCGCGCGATGGACGTGGAGCTCACCCTCGAGGAGGTGCGCAACAGCCCGACTCTGGCCACCGACGCGCCGGTGGCCAGGGATTACGAAGAGAACTGGTACCGTCATGAGGGTTGGGAAGAGCAGTGGTCGGTGGAGGCCAGCACCGTCGATGCCACGGAGCCGGCGGAGCCCGTTTCACCTCCGGTGGAGGAGCCGCTGCCCGGAGAGGTCAATGCGCAGGGGCCGGGCCTGGTGCGTTTCGAGGAGCTGCGACTGTGGCAGGGTGAGACCAGCGACGGGGAGGCCGTGAAGGCCGTGGACCTGCTGGTGGACGACAGTGACTGGTCGGTGGCCTATGTGGAGGTGGAGCTGGAGTCCGGGGAAGCCGCCGAGGCCTGCCTGGTGGAGCGTACCCTCATGGGCGCCCTCGACCGTGAGGCCGAGCGCCTGTATCTGGACGCTGCTGCGTCCGAGTTGCGCGCCGCCCCACTGCGCAGCCATCCCGGTGCCGGCGAGGAGCGCGAGGTGCGCATATTGGAGGGTATGACACCATGAATATCCTCATCACCGGCGCCAACCGCGGCATCGGGCTCGAGCTCGTGCGCCAGTACGCCGTCGAGCACTGGCGGGTGTTCGCCACCTGCCGGCGCCCGGAGACCGCCCGCACCCTGGCCGAGTTGGCCGAGGCCCGCCCCGAGGTCTCCATCCATCGTCTCGACGTGACCCGCAGTGACGACCTGCGGGCCCTGGCCGCCGAACTGGCCGGGGAACCGCTGGACGTGCTGTACAACAATGCGGGGGTATACCTGGAGACCCATTACGAAGGACCCGAGCCGGGGGCGCTGCGCTACGACGACTGGATGCACACCCTGGAGGTCAACACCCTGGGCCCCGTAAGGGTCACCGAGGCCCTGGTGGACAACGTGGCGGCCAGCCGCCGCCGGCTGGTGGCGGTCAATACCAGCCACATGGGCAGCATCGCCGATATCCGCCAGCCCGGCAGCTACTATTACCGTTCCAGCAAGGCGGCCCTGAATGCCGCCATGCGAGGTCTGGCCGCCGCCCTCGAGCCGCGCGGCATCGGCGTGCTGCTGCTCCATCCCGGCGGCGTGGCCACCCGCATGGGGCCCTCCGACGGCATGGACAGCGCCGAGAGCGTCACCGGCCTGCGCCAGCGCATAGATGAATACAAGGCCCGGGACAGCGGCCGCTTCCTGCGCTTCGATGGCACCGAGATGCCATGGTGAGGCGGCCTTATCATCCTTTGGGCGTGGTGCGCTTCGCTCCCGTGAACGTCGGGTTCACCTGAAACGCCTGAGGTTGTCGGGTCCGGGGCGCAGGGGGCGCTCGGGTTCGGCCTCTTCGTCTCGGGGTGGCTGGTCGGGCCGCTCGTGGTCGGCCCCATGCTCGCGAATATCGTCGCCCTCCAGTTCGCCGCGCACCACGTCGTCGGTGCGCCGGGCCAGCCCCTCGCGGTGACGGCGACGGCGATAGGCCCGCACCGCGAAGGCGCCCGCCACCAGGCCGACGGAGGCCAGCAGGCCTACCGCCAGGATGAATACGAACCAGTCGGGTTCCATGAGGCCTCCTCAGTGCACGGTTTCCGTGGCGCATCTTCGTCTGTAATGAACCGGCTCTGCTGCAAGAAAAAGCACAGGCCATGCCAAGCCATGACCGCGGCGGGATCCCTGCCATGTCCACCTCAGGGCCGAAACGGGAAAGGGTGTTTTGCCGCGGACGATGGCTCAAATCCACCCCCATGGTCCGACCAGGGACACCACTTCGCCTATCGAATGATGGCTCGGCGGGGCGTTCAATCGTCGGGGGATGACGCTTCCAGGAGCCTGCTCATGCGTTGGTGGAGGGCATTCACGATGCGTTGGCGGCGGTCTTCGCCTTCGCCCTCTTCGGCCAGGGTGTCGGTGGAGACGGGCTCGCCGAAGACCACGTGGATGGGGCCCCCGGGGCGCGGGAAGAGGCGACCCGGGGGCATGGCCTCGTGGGCGCCATGGATGGCCGCCGGCACCACGGTGACGGGGAAGCTCTCCAGCAATAGTCCGACGCCCTGGCGCAAGTCCTGCAATTCGCCGCTGGTGGAGCGCCCGCCCTCGGGAAACCACACCAGGCCGTTGCCCTGCTTGAGTACCGTCGCGCCGAAGGCGAGGCTGGAGATCACGCCCTGCTCGGGGTCGATGGGCACGGTCCGCGCCATGCGGCTGAAGCCGCGCTTTATGGGGTTACTGAAGGCGGCGCCGGTCCAGCCGCCCCAGTAGAGCCGACGCAGGGTGGCCCAGGGCAGGGCGGCGCCCACCAGGAAGGGGTCGAGGAAACTGCCATGGATGGGGGCGAGGAGGCAGTGGCCGTCCTCCGGGACTTGTTGCGCGCCCTTCACCCGCAACCGGAAGAGGATTTTCATGAACCCTCGGTTGATGTGGTAGATGCCGTGGGCGAGCCGGTCCGCAGCCGGCGACAGGGGGCGCAGCCAGCGTTTCTGGGCCGCGCTGAGCTGTTCCTCGGGGGCATCGGCGAGGTCCATCCTGCGGCCCTCGCCCTGGCGTGCCTCGTTGACCTCCATCAGCAGGTCACGCACGGTCTCGATGCGGCCGATGGCCTCCTCATCCAGGTCCACCCCCAGCTCCTCACCGAGGTCCAGGGTCAGGTTGACCCACTCCATGGAATCGATGCCGAGATCCAGTTCGGGGCGGGTATCGGGAGTGAGGCGCTGCTCCGGGTACTTACCGGCCAGCCAGTCCCACACGTGGCGGGCGGCGGGCTCGTCCAGCAGGGCGCGGTCGTCGCCCGACATCTCGTCGATGGCCATGGGGCCTAGGGCCTCCCCACCGTCTCCTTCCTCCCTGGCCTCGTCGAAGCGCTCCTCCAGCTCGGCCCGCCGGATCTTGCCGAGGCGGGTGCGGGGCAGGGCCTCGCGGCTGACGGCCACATCCGAGACCCCCTTGTAGGAAGGCAGCCTGCGGGCCCGCCGCCCGATGGCGTCGCGCACCTTCTCCGCCGTCTCTTCCGGGTCGCCGCCATCGGCGGGCACCACCAGCGCCACCAGCTGGTTGTCCTTCTGCAGAATGCCGACCTCGCGAATGGCGTCGTCCTCGGCATAGTCCTCCTCCAGTTCGTCGGGCTGGATGTTCTCGCCGCCCTCGGTGACGATGAGGGTGGAGGTGCGGCCGAGGACGTACAGGTTGCCGTCGTCGTCCATACGCCCCAGGTCCTCGGTGCGGAACCAGCCGTCGCCGGTGAGGGCCTCCTCGGTCGCCTCGGTCAGGCCGTGGTAGCCCTGGAACACGTTGGGACCGCGGGCCAGGATCTCGCCGACACCGTCGCCGCCGCCTTCCACGTCCTCGTCGAGACGCAACTCCACCCCGGGGATGGCCGGCCCGACGCTCGTAAGGCGTGATTCGCCCGGCAGTTTGAGGGTCAGTAACGGCGAGGTCTCGGTGAGGCCGTAGCCCACCGCCACGTCCCAGCCCAGGCCTTCCAGGGTGTAGGCAAGTCCCGGGGCCAGGGGCGAGCCGCCGCAGGCCGCCAGGCGCAGGCGCGGCCCGATGCGCCGGTGCAGGGGCGCGAGCAGGCGCCGTCCCAGCTTGATGCCGAGATGCCGGCGGGCGGCGGTAGTGACGGCCAGGGTGGCGTCGAACAGGGTGCCCGCCACGCGCCCGCCGGCCTTGGCGCGGGCGCGGATGCCGTCCACCAGGGCGCGGTAGAGGCGCGGCACGCCCACCACCACGGTGGCCTCGCCCCCGCGGAGGGCACGGGTCACCTGGGGGCCGGTCATGCCCGCCGGCAGCACGATGGGCACGCCCAGGGCCAGGGGCATCAGCATGCCCATGACGAAGGGGTAGACGTGGTGCAGGGGCAGGGGCAGCAGCACCCGGTCGTTGTCGTCGACTATGCCGGCGTCGCGGATGGCCTTGAACTGGAAGGCCAGGTTACGGTGGGTGAGGGGCACCCCCTTGGGCAGGCCGGTGGTGCCCGAGGTGTAGAACAGCGCGGCATCCTGATCGGGCTCGAGATCCGGCAGGTCGGGACCGCTGTCCTCCTGCAGTGAGCGCCAGCTGTGGGTGTCCTCTTCGTCGTCCAGCAAGTGAAAGCTCGGCGGGTCTTCGAGGTCCAGCTCCTCCACCCGCCGACGTCGCGGTCCGTCGGTGAACAGCCTCTCGAGGCCGCTGTCCTCCAGCTCATGGCGCAGGTCGTCGTCGTCCAGCTGGACGTCCATGGGTACCACCACACCACCGGCCCGGATGATGGCCAGGGCGGCCACCATCCAGGTGGCGCCGTTGGCGGCGTAAAGCCCCACCCGGTCCCCTGTCGACACGCCGGTCTTGGTCAGGCCGCGGGCCAGGCCTATCACCTCATGGGCGAGCCCGGGCCATGACCATTCCTCCATGGCCTCCTTGCTGAACTCCAGGATCGCCGGGCGGCGGCCCTTGTCCTTCAGGCCGTCCACCAGGCCCTGCAGCGTCTCTGGGGTATCTCGTTTCGATTCAGTCATGGCGCGCTGGACGGAGTGGGCGGAGGTGGGATGAGTGGTGCTCGCGGCGGGCCGGCTCCCCCTCTCATCAGCGCCCGCGGCCAAGACGGCCGGAGGAGGGCCCGGCCACTCCTCCGAGCCCTCCGGGGTTTCACTCGGTCTTGTGACCAGAGGTGATGCCGCGCTCGAAGTTGGTCACGTCCTCTTCCTCGGGCTCCACCGGCGGCCGGGACGCGGGAGCCACCTCTGCGCCCTCGCGACGATAGCCTCTGTCGATTCTCTTGCCGTAGTCGACGACGTCCTCGTCGGTCGCCTCCATTTTAATCTCGCCGGAGGCCGTGCCCGAGGAGCCTTTTGGAAACTTGTGTCCTCGATCGATGCCGCGTTCGAGGCCGGTAACGTCGTCCTGCTTCCCGGCTTCCACCGGCGGCCGGGGCGCCGGAGCCACCTCTGCACCCTCGCGACGATAGCCTCTGTCGATACCTCTTTCATAGTCGACGGCATCCTCGTCCGTCGCCTTCGTTTTGCCGTCTTCGTGGCTTACCTGCGAAGCGGCCTTCGGCGACTTGTATTCACGGTCGATGCCGCGCTCGTAGTTGACGGCGTCCTCGCGGGTTTCCGTGTCACTGGCGGCGACCAACAAGGGTGGCGTGACCTCCTGGAAGTCTGACGCATCGGCGAGCAGGGGAAGAATGAAGAAGGTGGCCGTCAATGCTGTGGTGGTCCGTTTCATGATTGCCTCCATGATTTAGGGGAGTGGTTGATGAATTTCAGGTGGCCCCTTGCCGGGCCTCCATCTAGGACCAATCAACTACCGTGCCAGCATGGGAGCGGCACGGCACTTGCTGCGTTATGGATACCGATATTCCTTAGACACAGGAGGACATCATGACCAGGAACATGGGAAACGCCGACCGCATCATCCGGCCTGTCATCGCGGTGGTGCTTGCCGCCCTCATCTTTACCGGCAGCGTCACTGGGGTATGGGCCATTGTCGCCGGGGTGGTGGCCGTAGCCTTTGTTGTCACCAGCGTGGTGGGATTCTGTCCGGGTTACTGGCCCTTCGGGGTGTCCACACGCGGGCGCCACAAGTCCCAGGCGCAGTGAGGAGATGACCCGTGGTGATGGATGGTCGGAGACTTAAGAAAAGACTGATCTAATCCGTCCTGGATTAAATCAGTACCGCCCGGCCCGGTACATGCCCGGGTCGGCTCCCGCATTTCAATCGCTTACGCGATTGATAGAATGGTCCAGGGATGGATCATCGGGGAAGCGCTGAATAAATCAGCGCTTCCTTAAGGCCTGAAGCGCTGGAGATCCCTGCTGTCCCGTTTGATTAGGGCTCAGGCGTGAGGCCGGGCCACGGCCTGTAAAATCCATCGATACAGCCGGTTCATCGCCCGCCATGGCCGGGCCATGGAGTGGACGAGGTGGTGGCGGGCGGGCACCGGCGACTGGCCGGTGAGGAAACCGTAGGCAAGATTGGGATTGTTCATGGCGAGGCCCTCACATGGTTTGCCCTTGGGGCAGTTCCTTTGCCCATACGATGGCCCATGAAATATCCGCAAACAATCGGTGTCAGCGCTAAGGGGCAATACTTAGCCCGATCCAGGGCTTCCCATGGGACCCGTGGATGGACGGCCATATGAATCAGGCTGGTGGTTTTGACAGGGCCCCCGGGGGATATGGACCAATGAT
>JAABTG010000163.1 GCA_011389995.1 Thiotrichales bacterium | reverse complement strand
TGGCCACCCGTATGGCCTCCTCGACCTCGGGTTGGACCTGGGGCCTTCCCAGGCGCTTGCCTTGGCTCCTGGCGCGCTCCAGGCCCGCCTTGACGCGCTCCTGAATCAGCGCCCGCTCGAACTCGGCGAAGACGCCCAGCATCTGAAACATGGCCTTGCCGGCGGGCGTGGTGGTATCCACACCCTGCTGATGAAGGAAGAGCTCGACGCCCATGGCGTGGAGCTCCGATAGGAAGCCCACGAGGTCCTGCAGGCTCCTGCCGAGACGATCTACGGACCACGCTGCCACCAGGTCGAACTCGCGGCGGGCAGCGGCCTTGAGCATGGCGGCGAACTGTTTGCGGTACTCGCGCCCCTTGGCGCCGCTGACGCCGTTGTCGTCGTAGATCTTGACGACCTCATGTCCGGCGCGTTCTGCCCAACCCTGCAGGGCCTGGATCTGATTCTGAGTAGTCTGACCGTCGGTGGAGACCCGCGCATAGATGGCGACGCGCATGCTAAGCCTTCCCTGATTTCGAAGAGCACCAAGCATACCATAAACAGTTGTTTACCGTATACGTCGAGCCGACTTTGCAAGCTGTTGATTTGTCAGCTTCGGAGAAGGGCAAATCTGGGAGGGTTTTCCGTATACCCTGATCTTCGTTGTTGAACCCGCTTAGGATCCCCAACTTCATGCCAAATCGAAGGTGCCGAGTGTGAGCCGGAGTGGTGTCCGCAACGGACCAAGAAGATTGTTCGCCCCCCTCGTTTAACGGCCGGTTGTGCCCTTCCGAGGCGTGGTCAACGGTTTAGCACATGGTCTTACAATAATATGTCTGAACAAGAACCGTCTTTTGAAGTCCGGGGACGGTGTCGTACTAAAAGAGGCTAGATGCGGTTCACCCCATTTAGCCGTTATGGTTTGACGCGGATAGTGGCCCCCAGGGTGGTATTCAGTTCTTTCCGGTCCGCGGTTACCATCCGTCCCCATGCCAGCATCAGTCCCCGCCCCAGCACTAAAACAAGACGACCTGCTGGCAGGGGCGATGCCATCCAAGGAGCGGCTCACCAACCTGGGTTTTCGCTTCACCCAGAGCGGCCCGCACTCCAGCCGTACCATGATGTTCGGGGACCTGGAACGCCTCTTGGGGGCGTCGGAATCTCAGGCCGACCGGGCGACCCTGCGTCACCTGGTGGTGGACGAGAACCTCCTTCAGCGGCCCAGCCTGCGGGCGCGCAAGCTTACCCACTTCCACCTGACGCGGCTCTACGGCCTCGACCCGGAGGTGCCGCTTTACCGGGTATTCCGGCAGATATGGGGGACCGATCCCCAGGCCCGCCCGCTGCTCGCCTTCACGCTGGCCATGGCCCGGGATCCCATCCTGCGCCTGAGCCGAGAGTTCATCCTCGGGCTCCCTGTGGGTATGAGTATCACCCGTGAGGATACGGAGGCGAGTCTGCATGAGTTCACAGGCGACCGCTTCCGGCCGGCGTCGCTGCGGTCCTACGCCCAGAACATCAACGGCTCCTGGACCCAGGCGGGCTTCCTGGCCGGGCATCGGGTCAAGCGGCGGCAGCATCCCGTTGCCACGCCTGCTAACCTTGCCTTCAATCTTTACCTCGCCCACCTGGAGGGCGCCGCCGGCGCTGGCCTGTTCTCATCGGGCTGGGCCCATCTGCTGGATGTGCCGCCTCAGCGCCGCTACGAGCTGGCCCGGGGCGCGGCCCAGCGGGGGCTGCTGGTGTTCCGCATGGCGGGCGACGTGGTGGAGGTGCGGTTCCCGGGGTTCCCGACCATGGAGGAGTTGAAAGACGGTGAGCGCAAGCCGACTGACTGAGTTGCTGGAGGCCTATTCCCGGCACATCTCCACACCCTGGCAGCAAGGCTTGGCGGGTCCCCAGCGTCTGCTGTTCGCGGTCTACGACAAGACATCGGAGCGGCGCCTGCGGGCGCAGGTGGACGAGTTCCAGATGGCCACTGAGGCCGCGGGCCACGGCTGGCGGGTGGTCGACCTCACCGACGCCTTTCCCCGGTGGATGTGCAAAGTTCGCTACCGCGAAAGCTACTTCGAAGAGCCGGAGATGCTCGATGGCTACACCACCGGCGAGGTGAAGGCCTTCGTGGACGACATCACCGACGACCTGCGGGCCCAGCTGGCCGCGGCTGACGACAACACGGTGGTGGCCATCCTCGGCGTCGGCGCCCTGTTCGGCGTGGCCCGGGTCTCCAGCGTGGTGAACCGGATCGCCGCGGTGGTGCCGGGCCGCCTGCTGGTGTTCTTCCCCGGGGAGTACACCCGCCAAAACAACACCTACCACCTGCTCGACGCCCGGGACGGCTGGAATTACCTGGCCGTGCCCATACAGGCTTGAGCCCCGGCCGCCCAATAACCAAGAACAAGGACGCGCCCATGAAGAACGTCGACGTCTACACCAAGAACCCCCTCGAGTATCGACTCGCCAACAATGGTGTCGCCGAGGTCTCCGAGGACCGCAGTGCCGGGGCGCTGGCCACCTTTCGCTACGAGGTCGAGACCTTCGTCTGCGACGGCCAGTACGAGCGGGGCCTGGAGCGCATCCTCAGCAATTTTCTCGACAACATCGGCCAGGGCGACCAGCCCGGAGTGTGGATCAGCGGCTTCTACGGCAGCGGCAAGTCCCACCTGGCCAAGATGCTGCGTGCCCTGTGGGTGGACATGGCATTCTCCGACGGCGCCACCGCCACCTCCATCGCCCAGCTGCCGGATAACATCCACGCCCTGCTGAAGGAGCTGGCCACCCAGGGCAAGCGCCTCGGCGGCCTCCATGCCGCCTCCGGCAAGCTCGGTTCCGGGGCCAACGACAACGTGCGCCTGGCCCTGCTGGGCCTGGTGTTCAAGTCCGCGGGGTTGCCGGAGGCCGTCCACCAGGCCCGCTTCGTCATGTGGCTGCGGAAGGCGGGCCTCCTCCAGTCCGTGAAGGAGGCCCTGGCCGTCGATGGCGAGGCTCTGGAGGCGGAGCTACCCCACATGTACGTCTCGCCGGTGCTGGCCAAGGCCCTCCTCAAGGTCTATCCGGACCTGGCGGACTCGGAGAAGGAGGCCCGCACCCTCCTGAAGGACCAGTACCCCACGGTCACCGATGTCACCACCGCCGAGATGGTCCAGCTCATGGAGGAGGCCCTCGCCGAAGACGGCAAGTTCCCCCTGACCCTCATCGTCCTGGACGAAGTGCAGCAGTTCATCGCCAACGACACGGCCAAGGCCTACGACATCCAGGAGGTCACCGAGACCTGCTGCAAGCACTTCAACGGCCGGCTGCTGTTCGTGGCTACCGGCCAGTCTGCCCTGTCCGCCGCGTCCCAGCTCCAGAAGCTGCTGGGCCGCTTCCCCACCCTGGTGGCCCTGTCGGATACCGACGTGGAGCGGGTCATCCGCCAGGTGATCCTGGCCAAGAAGCCCTCGGCCCTGCCCGAACTCAAGGCGGTGCTGGACCGCAATCTGGGGGAGATCTCCCGCCACCTGCGGGGCAGCAAGATCGAGCACCGCAACGACGACGAGGCGGTGGTGGCCCAGGACTATCCTATCCTGCCCACGCGCCGCCGCTTCTGGGAGAAGGTGCTGCACCAGCTGGACGTCACCGGCACGGTGTCCCAGCTCCGCAACCAGCTGCGCATGGCCCACGAGGCCGCCCGCGAGAACGTGGATCGGCCGCTGGGTGAGGTGGTGAGCGGTGCATTCCTATACGACCAGAACGCCGCCAACCTGCTCCAGACCGCAGTGCTCTCCCGCGAGATCTACGAGCACATCCAGCGCCTGGCGGGGGAGGGCGACGAAGGCGCCCTCAAGGCCGAGCTGCTTAAGCTCATCTTCCTGGTCAACAAGCTGCCCACCGATGCCGTGGCCGACATCAACGTGCGGGCTACCGCGGACACCCTGGCGGACCTCATGGTACGGGACCTCAATGCCGGCTCGGGTAGCTTGCGGGCTCAGATGCCGAAGGTATTGGAGCAACTGCAGGACGAGGACCAGCTGGTGATGGCGGTGACCACTACCGCCGGTGTGGAGTACCGGCTGCAGACCGCCGAGAGCACCGCCTGGCACGAGAAATACCGGGAGCAGGAGGCCCACTATCGGGCGGATGCCCAGCGTCTGGCCTACGAGCGGGCGGAGCTGTTCAAGGAACGCTGCCAGGCGGCGTTGGGCAAGGTGAGCCTGGTCCAGGGCCGCAGCAAGGTGGCCCGCAGGCTTCACCTGAGCTTCGATACCGCCTTGCCCAAGGACCATGCCACTCAACTCTACGCCTGGGTCCAGGACGGCTGGTCCACCACCGACAAGAACATGCTGGCCGATGCCCGCAACCTGGGCCTCGCCGATCCCACCCTGCTGGTGTTCATCCCCGCCCAGCGCCAGACGGAGCTGGACGACGCCCTGGTGGCCCTGAAGGCCGCCGACATGACCTTGCAGCTCCGCGGCAACCCCACCGGCCCCGAAGGTATGGATGCCCGCTCCGCCATGGAGACCCGCTTCGCCGACGCCAAGCGCCGCATCGAGGACGTGGCCAACGACATCTTCGCCGCCGTGCGGGTGTTCCAGGCGGGTGGCACGGAAGTGGAGGGGAATGCCCTCGCCGATAAGCTCCAGCAGGGTGGCGAGGATAGCCTGGTGCGCCTCTACCCCCAGTTTGACACCGCCGACCACGCCGACTGGGGCAAGGTCTACGACCGTGCCCGCAAGAAAGATCCCCAGGCCCTGGCCGCCATCGGCCATACCGGTGATGCCGACAAGCACCCCGTGGCCAAGGGCCTGCTGGGCTTCCTGGGCCCCGGCCGCAAGGGGGGCGAGATCCGGGACCACTTCATGGGGCCGCCCTTCGGCTGGCCCCAGGATGCCGTCGACGGCGCCCTCTACACCCTGCTGGCGGGTGGCTATGTGCTGGCCCAGGACGCGGCCCACCAGCCCGTCACCGCGGACAATCTGGAGCGCAAGGCCCTCACCCGTACCTTCTTCAAGCCCGAGAAGGTGACCATCACCCCGGTGCAGCTCATCCAGATCCGCAAGCTCTTCCAGCTGGTGGGGGTCCACTGCGCCCCCGGAGAGGAGCAACAGAAGGCCCCCGACCTCCTGGCTCGCCTGCGGGAGGCCGCGGCCGCGGCGGGCGGCGAGCCGCCCCGGCCCGAGGTGCCGGACGGCACCGCCCTGCACGAGTTGGGGGCGCTGCACGGCAACGAGCTGCTGCTGGACCTCTACTCCCGCCGCGACGAGCTGGCCAAAGGTTACGAGGCCTGGGTCAAGGACGCCAAGCTTATGGGCGACCGCCTGCCGGCCTGGCGTCAGCTGGAGGAGCTACTGGGGCATACAGTGGTTCTCGGCCCCGGCCAGGCCCTGGGGGACGAGGCGGCGGCCATCCGCACGGGGCGCATGCTGCTCGCTACCCCGGACCCGGTGCCGCCCCTGCGGGACAAGGCGGTGTCGCTGCTCCATGGGGCCTTCGAGCACAAGGTGGTGGAGTACAACGAGGCCCGGGACAGGGGGCTGGCGGAGCTGGTGGCGGACCCCCATTGGCTGAAGCTGGAGGAGGGACAGCGCCACGCCCTTCTGGCCGAGCACGGCCTGGACAAGGCCGCTGTGGCCCCACCGGCCACCGCCGAGGCCCTGCTGGAGGCCCTGGACCGCACGCCCCTGGACAGCTGGGCCGATCGCATCGGCGCCCTGTCGGCGCGCTTCGACCAGGTGCGCATGGCCGTGGCCAGGTTGGTGGAGCCCAAGGTGACCCCGGTGCAGTTGCCAAAGCGGGTGCTTCACGACGAGGCCGAGCTGGAGGCCTGGCTAGAGGAGGCGAAGGCCCTGGTTCGAGCCCGGCTCGGGGAGGGGCCGGTCATCGTCTAGGGGGGACGATCCGATGTACCTGTTGTATGTGGATGAGAGCGGGGACGTGGGGACACAAGGAAGCCCCGGTCGGTACTTCTGCCTGAGTGGCATGGTGGTCCATGAGCTGCGTTGGCACGAGACCCTGGAGGCCATCATCGAGTTTCGGAGATACCTTCGGGAACGGTATGGCCTCAAGCTGCGGGAAGAGGTCCATGCTCAACACTTCGTTCACAAGCCCGGTGACCTGGTACGGATTGCCAAGTCCCTTCGTTTGCGGATGCTTCGCGATGTCCTCGACTTTCAGGCCCGTCTCCCTGACCTGAGCGTGATCAACGTCGTGGTCGACAAGGAGGGCAAGGGGCCTGAGGCGGACGTGTTCGGGATGGCTTGGACGACCCTCGTTCAGCGGTTCCACAACACCATCTCCCACAAGAACTTCCCGGGGCCCCAGAATCCCGACGATTGTGGCCTGTTGGTGGTGGACCGGACGGACGAGGTCAAGCTGCGGACCCTGACCCGGCGCATGCGTCGCCACAATCCCGTACCCAGGGCATTCGGTGAGGGAACGTTTCGGCTACCGATCACCACCCTGGTGGAGGACGCGGTCCACCGCGATTCCGGCCATTCATATTTCATTCAGCTCGCGGACGTGAACGCCTATTTCCTCTACCAGCGCTATCACGCCTGCAAATACGTCAAGAAGAAAGGAGCCCAGAACTACTTCAATCGCCTCGATCCAGTGTTGTGCCGGGTGGCGAGCCGGAATCATCCGGACGGAATCGTGGAGCGATGATTCGTGGGTGCTAAAGAGAAAGGGCCCGTTGCCGGGCCCGGTGGATCCTACTGTGGAGTCTGGCTCCAGGTCAGATCCTATGTAAACAATAGTCTTGCAGGCATAGAATGTCAAACGATAAGCTGTTGATTTTAATAGATGTAGAAGCGCAAAGACCGATATTCCCGGTCATTGGGGCCCATTAAGATGCTAAGGGCGTTGACCAAAATTAGCTTTGCATACAAGGCGTATGTGTGATCCCATAGATGGATGGCGCGCGACCTTGAACTTGAAGCGACGATAGTCGAGAAGTGGACGGCGGTTGAGCCGGTGCTCGACGAGCGCAGTCGGCGGCGTTGGGCGGGTGCGGAGTCGCGCGCGATCGGATACGGCGGTGACTCGTTGGTATCCTCGGCTACGGGGCTGTCGCGCCCGACCGTTCGGGCCGGACGGCTCGAGATCGAATCGGGGGTTGTTCCTGATGCGCGCATTCGTCGCGCCGGCGCCGGACGCCCGCGACTGGATGGCTCGCAACCGGGGTTGAGGGCGGCGCTCGAAGCATTGGTGGATCCGGTCACGCGTGGTGATCCGCAATCGCCGTTGCGCTGGACGTGCAAGAGCCGCGCGCAGCTCACCGCGGCGCTGGTCAAGGCGGGATGGCGAGTCAGTTCGACCTCGGTCGGGCGATTGCTGCACGCATTGGGTTACAGCCTGCAATCGATGCGCAAGAGTCGCGAAGGCCAGTCGCATCCGCAGCGCAACGCGCAGTTCGAGCATATCAATGCCACTGCTGAGGATTGTCTGGAGCGTGGCCAGCCGGTGATTTCGGTCGACACGAAGAAGAAGGAGCTGGTGGGCGAATTCAAGAACGCGGGCCGTGAATGGCAACCCAAAGGGACCCCGGACACCGCTCTGGTCCATGATTTTCCGCAGGACGCCGAAGGCAAGGCGATCCCCTACGGTATCTACGACATGGGGCGCAACGAAGGGTGGGTAAACGTGGGCAGGGACCATGACACCCCGGCGTTCGCGGTGGCTTCCATTCGCCGCTGGTGGCAGGCGATGGGTCGCGGCGCCTATCCCAATGCACAAGAGCTCTTTATCACTGCAGATGCCGGGGGCAGCAACGGTTACCGTTCGCGCGCGTGGAAGCATGAGCTGCAGAAATTCGCTGACCAGACGAGGCTGAAGATCCGGGTCAGTCATTTCCCGCCCGGAACCAGCAAGTGGAACAAGATCGAGCATCGGTTGTTCTGTCACATCACGCGCAACTGGCGCGGCAAGGGGCTGTGCAGCTTCGAGACCATCGTCGATCTGATCGGCAACACCAAAACCCAAGCCGGGCTTCGCGTAAAGGCCAAGCTCGACAAACGCATTTACCCGACCGGAGCCGTGATCA
Organism: Thiotrichales bacterium; assembly: GCA_011389995.1. Lineage (GTDB taxonomy): Bacteria > Pseudomonadota > Gammaproteobacteria > JAABTG01 > JAABTG01 > JAABTG01. The sequence continues at coordinate 852 of JAABTG010000163.1, read as the reverse complement.
GCAAACTCGAAATGGCGGCGCTCTCGTTGCATCGTAATGACTTTCAAGGTGACTGGAATTATGAGTTGCACCCTCGTGCGGGAGACCAGCCCACAACCAAACCTTCGCGTAAACTGCAAAGGTAATTTGGATCAAATTCCTAAGCGCAGCTTTGGCTATGAGGGCGGGTCGGCCGTACTGGGAGTACCTTCGGTGATCGTGCCGATGATATGGAATTACCCTTGAGTGTCCGCTGTCCGGACTTTCGGCGCATCCGAGTCGGCGATACAAAGCCCTTTGGCTTCGATGTGAGGATGTGGAAGGAAAGTAGGCGACGTCCCGGCTATTGCGGTACTGAAAGGAGCGGCGCAGACTGTGACAAGTCACGAAGAGGAGAGAGTCATGCCCCAGAGCGAGCGTGAGCGTACCGAGGCCTACCGGGGCCGCATGCGCGCCATGGGGCTGCGTCCGGTGCAGGTGTGGGTGCCGGACACCACCCGGCCCGGCTTCGCCAAGGAAGTACGGCGCCAGGTGGCCCTGCTGCAAGGCCAGGCCGAGGAAGAAGAGGCCCTGGACTTCATTGTGGCGACCCAGGATAACCGAGGCTGGGGATGAGGCTGGGGGTGAGGCGGGGGGACATCGTCACCGTCGCCGCACCGGGGGATTTCGGCAAGCCGCGGCCGGCGGTGGTGATCCAGTCCGACCTCATCAACGAGGCCGAGCCGGGCAGCGTCGTCCTGGCGCTGGTTACCAGTACGCTGCGGGACGCCCCCTTGCTGCGCCTGCAGCTGGAGCCCACGGCGCACAATGGCCTGAAACAGCCTTCCCAGATCATGGTGGACAAGCTCTTCACCGCCCGCACCGACAAGGTGG
>JAABTG010000162.1 GCA_011389995.1 Thiotrichales bacterium | reverse complement strand
AGGGCAATTTTGAATTTTGAATTGGGGGTCGGGGGTCGGGGGTCGGGGGTCGGGGGTTGGGGGTCGCTTTCAGTGGAGTGCCGACGAGCCGTGGGGTGGAACAAGGGCGGCGTTGGGGACATCACCCCGGGCGTCAGGCGGGGCGGTGGGGGGCGGCCAGGTAGCCGTGGCTCGCCATCTCCAGCAGGCGGCTGGCGGTGCGCCCGAACTCCTGTTGCAGATGGCGGCCGCCGTAAAGGCCGCCGGGCGGCGCGGCCGCCCATACCACCAGCTTGACGCCGTGGTCATAGAAGGCATCCACCAGATGGATGAAACGCCTGGCGGCGGCATCCAGGGCCGGCCCCATCAACGGCACGCCGGAAAGGAATACCGTGGGGAAGGTGACCGCCAGTTCCAGGTAGTCGCTGGCGGCGCGGGGGGTCTCGCACAGATCGGCGAAGGTGAACCACGCGGCATCGGCGGCGAGGGCACGGGCGGTGATGGGACGGCCATTGATGACCAGTGGGGCGTATTCCGTCACCGTGCTGCGCGCCAGGGCGGCGAAACGCGTCGCCACCGCCTCCCCCGTTGCGTACTCCGTCACGTGGTAGGTGCCCGCGGCCGCCAGCAACTCCTCGCGGTAGTCCACGTCCCCCGCCAGCTCCACCACCTCCGTATGGGTCTCGATGAGGGCGATGGCCGGCAGGAAGCGCTGGCGCTGCAGGCCGTTGCGGTAGAGGTCCCGGGGCGCGGTATTGGAGGTGGTCACCAGGGTGACGCCGTGACCGAACAGGGCCGCCAGCAGGCCGCCCAACAGCATGGCGTCGCCGATGTCGTGGACATGGAACTCGTCCAGACACACCACCCGCACCTCGTCGGCGATCTCCCGGGCGATGACCACCAGGGGGTCGGGGTTGCGGGGGAGGGCTGCCAGGCGCTGGTGTACCTCGCCCATGAAGCGATGGAAATGCACCCGCCGCCTGGCGGCGAAGGGCAGGGACTCGTACAGGCAGTCCATGAGATAGGTCTTGCCGCGCCCCACCCCGCCCCACAGATACAGCCCCTTCACCGGCTCCGGCCGCCGCCCCCGCAGGCGCTGCCACAGGGCCGGGCGCGGTGGCGCCACCAGTTCCTCGTAGACCCGCTGGGTATGGCTGACGGCGGCCGCCTGGGCTCGGTCATGGACGAAATCGGCGCGGGCGGTGTCGGCCGCGAAGCGCTCCCTGGGGGACCAGGGCAACTCCAGGGATGCCCGATGTGCCTCGGCGGACGGGGAAAGGGGATTCACCATACCCGATTGTAGGGGCGGGCCGCCTCCGGGATCACCCGCAGACCGTCATTGCCGGGGCCGGCACGGTCACGGAGATCCTCAGCAGGTGTCGAAGCGGCGCGCGGTGCGGGCGACTCCACGCCACTGCGGTGCATGGCCTTCCCCGTCGCGCGGAAAGGCTGTCGCGGGGAGCCCGGGTCCCGGGGAGCACCGGCGTGACGGGCGCCATGGGCCGCCAGGCGTTGGCGACCGAGGCCAAAAGGGCCCATCATCGGTGGCCGTATCTGCCACGCCAGCCATCTCAAATCCGCCATGGAATCCACTGCCCTCCTCACCCTTTATCCCCATCACCACCCGGTGGAGGCAACGGCCGCCACCAGCCTCGTGGAGCTGCTGGCGACGGTGGGCCTCATCGGCAGCGCCGTACGGATGGGGCAGCGCACCCACTACGCCACCGGCGACGAGTTGCTCGGCCTGGTGACCTTCCTGGGATGCGCGCCCCACCTGGTGCTGGAACCGCCCCCCGCGCCGCACCCCATGGCCTTCGTCAACGTGGCCCTCACCGGCCCCCTGGCCGTCCCGCGGCTGCGCCGCGGGCGCAACACCATGGTCCCGCCCTGCCCTGCCTGTGGTGCCCGCGACCACCGCTGGGACGCGGTGCCGGGGACCGGCGAGCCCAAAGTTCGCTGCGGCGCCTGCGGCACCGTCGCGCCCGCTGCCGCACTGAACTGGCGCAAGACGGCGGCGGTGGCCAACTGCTTCATCGACATCTGGGGCATCTACCCGGCCGAGGCCGTGCCCAACCCCACCCTGATGGAGCGCCTCGCCGCCTTCTCCGGCGGACCGTGGCGCCATGCCTACCTGCTGGATGAATGGGACCCACCCGTCTCGTAGGGTCGAGGGCGGCGGCTGCTATGGGGGGACGGGGGACGGGGGACGGGGGACGGGGGACGGGGGACGGGGGACGGGGGACGGGGGACGGGAACAGGATAGTGAATGGTGAACGGTTTCGCCCTGGATGCCGGGTCAAGCCCGGCATCACGAGGGTGGAACCGCTGCCTTCCTCCCACCCTGCACCCCTTCCCCACCATCCACTTTTTCGCGTTATTTCGCGTCTTTCGTAGTTAACCCTTTCACTGCCTGGCCGGGTCAAACCCGGACTGACGAGGGGTGGAACCGCTGCCTTCCTCCCACCCTAACCCCTTCCCCACCATCCGCTTTTTCGCGTTATTTCGCGTCTTTCGTAGTTAACCCTTTCACTGCCTGGCCGAATCAAGCCCGGCATGATGAGGGGTCAAGCCACTGCGTTCATGCCCCACAGCCTTCCCCGCCATCTCCTTTTTCGCGTTATTTCGCGTCTTTCGTGGTTACATCTTCTTCTCCTTCTTCCGTCAACCGCGTCTTTCGCGGTTACGCGTTTTCTCTCGCGGGCTACAAGTGCCAACGCTACGGAGCCGTAAAGGCGCCTTCGATGGCCTCGATGATGGTCTCCTCCACCTCCTGCAGCACCTCGCGGGCGGGGCTGTCGCCGGCCATAACCGTGGGACGGGCGAACAGCACGTGGCTGGTACCGGCCCGGGTATAGATGGTGACGCCCAAGGGACACAGACCCAGCATCCGCGGGTCGTGGTTGGCGATCTGATTGGTGTACCACGGGTTGCAGACCACGAGGCCGCGGATGGCGTCCAGGCCATTGCGGTTGTAGTCCTCACCCCAGCGCTCGGCGAAGCGTTCGAGGTTGTCGCTGATGCGGGTCTCGGTGATGACCCAGAAGCGGGCGCCTTCGAGGGCGGCGTGGACCTTCTCGTAGGTGGTATCGAAATCGGCCTCGAAGGTCTTCTCGTACACCGCACCGTCAGACGCCCCATGGGCAAACCAGGGCGCGAAGAGAAACATAAAGCAGAAAGATAGGAACAGCCGTCTCGCCATGGTAGGACCTCCGTCGGGTGGTGGAACTGGCAATGCCGGGGGCAAGCCTTTAAAGTTTCGAGCATCTTCAATACTGACCGCAGGTATACCATGGATCACCTTGCCTTTGCGCCGCGCCGCGCGCGCCCCCACACCGCCCTCCTCACCGCTCTCATCCTGGGCATCGGCGCCGCCGCCGGCGGCTTCCCGGCCTGGGCCCAGGACGACGACAGCAACGTGGAGACCTTCGAGGAGACCCATGCCGACTGGCGGGTACGCTGCGAGAAGCCGAAGGACGGCAGCGCCCCGGAGCGCTGCTTCATGTTCCAGAACCTGGTGATGAGGGAGAGCCAGCGCCAGCTGCTCAACTTCGCCGTCGCCTTCCCCGACGAGGACGCCGACAACCCCACGGCGGTGGTGATGGTGCCCCTGGGGGTGTCCCTGCCGGCCGGGCTGGGTCTCGCGGTGACCGAGGACGCAGAGCCCACCCGGGTGGCGTTCCAGCATTGCATCACCATCGGCTGCCGCGCCGTGATTCCCCTGGACAGCGACCAGGTGGCCGCCCTGAAGGCGGGCACCGAGGCCACCATATCCTTCTCCGACGGCACCGGCCGGGCCGTCAACGTGCCGGTGTCCCTGTCCGGCTTTACCGCGGCCTTCAATTCCCTGGTGGCCAGACGCTAGACGAGCACCATGATCCGCGGGGAACCGCCATCCAGGCCCCGACCTGAGGCGGCCGGGCCGTGAACCGCGGCATCCCGCGGCGCCTCAACATGGTGTTGGTGGCGGCCTTCGTGGCGGTGGGCCTGGGGGCCTTCTTCGGCGTACCCCTGCTGCTGGCGCGGCATCCGGCGTGGGGCCTGCTGCTGCTGGTGCCGGTGGTCCTGACCACCACCAACTGGGCCCTCATCCACGAAGGGATCCACGGTGCGCTGCACCCCGACCGGCGGGTCAACGAGCTCCAGGCGCGCATCCTCGGCGTGCTGTTCGGCGGCGCCTTCCAGGTGTTGCGCTTCGGCCATCTGCATCATCACCTGTTCAATCGCACGGCCCTGGATCGCACGGAGGTGTTCGATCCCGGCCGCCACCATCGCCTGCTGTTCGGCATCGGCTATTACCTGCGCCTCAATGCCGGGCTCTATGTGATGGAGCTACTGGGCACCCTCCTCTTCCTGCTGCCACGGCGGCTGCTGGCAACGGCCCTGGGACGCTTCTTCCCGGGGGACACCGCCGATGCCCGCAAGGCCCGGCAGTTCGCCCGCCATCACCTGCTGGAGCCCGCCGCCCTGCGCGCCATCCGCACCGATGCCCTGGTGATGCTGGGGGTGCTGGCGGGGGCGTTCCTGCTCTATGGCGAGCAGGGCCACCTGCTGCTGCTCATGCTCCTGGGCCGGGCCCTGGTGGTGTCGGCGGTGGACAACTCCTTCCACTACGGCACCGCCCTCGACGACGTGGGCTATGCCCGCAACCTGCGCCTGCCCCGCCCCCTGGAGCGTTTCATCCTCAATTTCAACCTCCACCGGGTGCATCACCGCCAGGCGGCTCTGTCCTGGCATGCCCTGCCCGGGGCCTTCACGCGCCAGGCGGAGCGTTACGACGCCGGCTTCGCCGCGGCCGTGGCACGCCAGTACCGCGGCCCCATCGCCGTCAATGCCCTGCCGCGGGCCGAAGGCTGATTACCCGCGCGTAGAATTCCAGCATGCGCTGGGCCAGGGCCCCCGCCGACCACTGCCGGGCGTGCTCTCTGGCCTCCCGGGACAGGCGTGCGGCGAGGTCGGGGTCCGCCAGCAGATGCTCCACTGCGACGGCGAAGTCCGCCACGTCATCCGCCGGCACCAGGGCACCGCGACCCGCCGCCAGGATGTCCCGGGTCCCCATGACGGCGGTGGAGACCACCGGCAGGCCGAGGGCCATGGCCTCCAGCAACACCAGCCCCTGGGTCTCGGTACGCGATGCGAAGACGAAGGCGTCGGCGGCGCAATAGCACTCCGCCAGTTCGTGGTCCCGCTCCAGGTAACCCACGAAACGCACGTTGTCGGTGATGCCCAGGGCCGCCACCCGCGTCCGCAGATGACCCTCCGCCGGCCCCTCCCCGGCGATGACCAGCAGCACGTCGGGGCGCCGCCGGCGCACCCTGGCCACCACCTCCAGCAGGAAGTCGATGTTCTTTTCGAAGGCCACCCGGCCGATGAACACCAGCACCTTGCGCTCGCCGGGGATGCCGTGGCGGGCGCGAAAGGCGGTGCCGTCGCAGGGGCCGAAGCGGGCGGCCGGGATCCCCGTGGGCAGCACCTCGGCGGGGGCCACCACGCCGTAGGCCCGCAGCTGCTCCAGCATGGCGCCGGAGGGCACGGCGATGGCGTCCATGGCATTGCACTGCCACCTGGAGAAGCGCCGCGCGGCCAGGCGCAGGGCCGGCCGCGGCACCAGCGGGGCGTAGTGGAACAGGTATTCCTCGAAGAAGGTGTGATAGCTCTCCAGCCGGGGCAGGCCAAGACGGCGGGCCATGGCGAGTCCCGCGTAATGGGCCACGAAGGGGGTCTGGATGTGCACCACGTCGAACCGCCTTGCCGCCAGGCTGGCGGTGAGCCGGCGGATGGACCGGGCCCCCATCAGACGGTCCTCGGGGTCCAGCACCACCCTGCGGGCAGGGATACGCAGGATATCGGCATCGTCCCCCCAGGCATGGCCGTAGTCCGGGGCCACCAGCACCACCTCGTGGCCGCGGGCCAGGAACTCTTCGCGAAAGGTCTGGATGGAGGTGGAGACGCCGTTGATGCGGGGGAAATAGACGTCCGAGAACATCAATATCCGCAAGCTCACCTCCCTCGGCCGCGGCCCGGGTGCGTCCGCGGCCGGGAACCCCGCTGGCGTGACATGGGGCTCAGAACACCAGGAAGCTGGCGCTGGCCAGTAGCGCCCCCACCAGGGCCCCGGCCACCACGTCCGTGGGGTAATGGAGCCCCAGCACCACCCGGGACAGCATCACCAGGGCCACGAAGGGGGTGAGCAGCCATGTGAGCCCTGGATAATAGGCGGTGGCCACGGTGGTGAAGGCCACGGCGTGGAGGGTATGCCCCGAAGGGAAGCTGTAACGATCGAGGGGGGCGGTGCCGAGGCTGACGCCGGGATGGGTGATGAAGGGGCGCTCCCGCACCATCCTTATCTTCAGCAGCTTGTAGAGCAGGATCCCAGAGCCACCGACGACGACCATGTGCAGCACCACACCGAGGGCAGCCGGGCCATGGAGCAGGGGCAGGACCAGTATCAGGGCGTACCAGAACACCCCGTCGCCGAGGCGGCTGACCGCGGCGAACAGGCGCCGCAGCCGCGGCCGCGACGACACGCGGTTGAGGCGCAGGCACATCCCCAGCTCCACCTCATCGAAGTGCCGGAACAAACCACCCGCCTTGGTGTACATACCATCGCCCCCATGTCTATGGAGACGAGTATGGGAATGCCAGGTGACCGGCGGTTGACAGGGCGATTAAGGGATGGTGACACGGCCTCCCCCGGGCCACGTCAGTGCTGCTCGCGGGTGGTGTGGAACTCGATGTCCGGCCAGCGCTCCTGGGTGAGGTTGAGGTTCACCATGGTGGGCGCCAGGTAGACGAGTTCCCCGCCGTGGTCCAGGGCCAGCTGGCCGCTGGCCCTGGAGCGGAACTCGGCCAGTTTGGCCTTGCTGGCGCTGGTCACCCAGCGGGCGGTGGCGACGTTCACCGCCTCGAACACCGCCTCCACCCGGTATTCGTCCCGCAGCCGTGCCGCCACCACGTCGAACTGCAGCACCCCCACCGCCCCCAGGATGACGTCGTTGCTGTCGAGGGGACGAAAGACCTGGGTCGCCCCCTCCTCGCACAACTCGTCCAGGCCCTTCTGCAGGGCCTTCATCTTCAGCGGGTCCCGCAGTTGGGCCCGGCGAAACAGCTCCGGCGCGAAGTTGGGAATGCCGGTGAAGCGCAGCTCCTCGCCCTCGGTGAAGGTGTCGCCGATGCGGATGGTGCCGTGGTTGTGCAGGCCGATGATGTCCCCGGCACAGGCGTCTTCGGCGTGGGAGCGATCCGCGGCCATGAAGGTGAGGGCGTCCGATACCCGGGCGTCCTTGTTGATGCGCACGTGGTGCATCTTCATGCCCCGCCGATACACCCCGGAACACACCCGCAGGAAGGCGATGCGGTCACGATGGGCCGGGTCCATATTGGCCTGGATCTTGAAAACGAAGCCCGAGAAGCCTTCCTCGTCCGGCGCCACCTCGCGGCCGGCGGTAGGATGGGGCAGGGGCTCCGGGGCGTGCTCCACGAAGCTGTCCATGAGGTGAGTGATGCCGAAGTTGTTGAGGGCGGTACCGAAGAACACCGGCGTCAGGCGGCCCTCGCGATAGGCCGTCTGGTCGAAGGCATGGCTCGCCCCGCGCACCAGCTCGATCTCATCCCGGAGCCCGCTGGCGTCCCCGCCCAGCAGGTCGTCCAGCAGGGGATTGTCCAGGCCCTCGATGACCCGGCCGTCGGCGCTCTGGGACTCCTTGTTGGGCTGATAGAGGGTGACGGTATCGTGGTAGAGGTGGTAGAGACCCTTGAGGCCCTTGCCCATACCCACCGGCCAGGTGATGGGGGCACAGGGGATGCCGAGCACCTCTTCCACCTCGTCCATGAGGTCCACGGGATCCCGGCCCTCGCGGTCCAGCTTGTTGATGAGGGTGTAGATGGGGGTGTCCCGGAGGCGGCACACCTCCATGAGCTTGATGGTGCGTTCCTCCACCCCCTTGGCCACGTCGATGACCATGAGGGCGGAATCCACCGCCGTCAGGGTGCGGTAGGTGTCCTCGGAGAAATCGGCATGACCCGGGGTGTCCAGCAGGTTAACCACCCGGCCCTGGTAGGGAAACTGCATCACCGAGGAGGTGACGGAGATCCCCCGCTCCTTCTCCATGGCCATCCAGTCGGAGGTGGCATGGCGCGCGGACTTGCGGGCCTTGACGGTACCCGCGAGCTGGATGGCGCCGCCGTAGAGCAGCAGCTTCTCCGTCAGGGTGGTCTTGCCGGCATCGGGATGGGAGATGATGGCGAAGGTGCGACGGCGGGAAATTTCCTCGATGAGTGAGGGCATGAAGAGGGATCGCCTGCGGGTGTGGGCAAAGCCGGGAATTATAACAAAAGCGCCACCCGGTGCCGCACTGCCCGGGCCCGTCCCCGGCTACCGTGATAACAGCGGGTTTATATCGCCGGCCCGGGGGGCTATGCTGAACTTCCTCCGCACACAACGACCCCAAGCAGCCGTGCCCGCCATCAAGTCCTTTTACCTGCCCCTGCTCCTTTGCGCATTGTTCCATGGCCCCGTGCAAGCCGCCTGCGACGACCCGCCATCCCGGGGCGTCAAGTGGATCGGCTGCGACAAGCAGGGGGCCGATCTCGGCCGCGCCGAGTTGCGCAACGGCACCTTCACCCATACCGATTTCAGCGGCGCCAACCTCGCCGGCGCCCGCCTCGGTGGGAGCGACCTCAGCTTCACTGACTTAGGGGGGACGGACCTCGAGGGGGCGCGACTGGACGGCTCCCGCTTCGTCGGTGCCGACCTCACGGAGGCCAACCTCAAGGACGCCATCCTCAATGGTGCGGTGATCGACCGCGCCGTGCTGGTGAAGGCCGATATGGACGGTGTGCGCGCCACCGGGGCCTCCTTCCTGCAGTCGGACCTGAGCGACGCGCGCCTGGCGGGCGCCATCCTGCGGGAGGCCGACCTGCGCCAGGTCACCCTGGACTTCGCCTTCATGGAAAAGGCGGACCTGAGCCGGGCCGATCTGGAGCAGGCCTCCCTGGATGACACGAGGCTGCGAGGCGCCATCCTCGAGGGTGCGAACCTGAAATCCGCCCGGCTCCACTACACCGACCTGCGGGAGGCCGACCTGCGCCAGGCCAGCCTGGTGGGGGCCGACCTCATCGAGACCCGCCTGGACGGCGCCAGGCTGGGCAACGCCCGCTGGGTGGACCGGCGCCTGTGCCAGAACGATTCGGTGGGAGAATGTCGCTAGTGCCCTCGGAACAGGACGGCAAGACGAGCGGCGACGGTAACTCCCGGAGCCACTGGATGCGCGGCCTCTACATGCTGCTGTTCCTGGTAATCTACAACGTCGTCGAAGCCCTGGTGGTGCTGGTGGCCGTGTTCCAGTTCGGTCATACCCTCATCACCGGGGACAC
>JAABTG010000161.1 GCA_011389995.1 Thiotrichales bacterium | reverse complement strand
ACTCCATCCCTGGAGTGCGCCCCTTCGGGGCCGGCCTGCGGCCGTCCGGAATCGTTCCTGATGATTCCGTCGGCCGGCTGCGTTGTGACATTTAGTCACAACGGTCCGGCCTGGGCCCTCGCAAGCTATCGTCCCTGTCAGCGCACCCGGCCCGGCCATCCATGGCCGGGCGTTCGGCCGGCTGCGTTGTGACATTTAGTCACAACGGTCCGGCCTCACCCCCTCGGGTGGTGTTGTTGGTGGAGGCGTTTGAGACGCTCGCGGGCCACGTGGGTGTAGATCTGGGTGGTGGATATGTCGCTGTGCCCCAGCAGCATCTGCACGGCGCGCAGGTCGGCGCCGTGGTTCAACAGGTGGGTGGCGAAGGCATGGCGCAGGGTATGGGGCGAGAGGTGCTTGTGGATACCGGCCACCGCGCCATAGCGGCGGATGTTGTGCCAGAAGGCCTGGCGGGTCATGGCGCGACCGCGGGCCGTGGGGAAGAGGGCCCCGGTGTCCCGCCCGCGAACCAGCGCCGCCCGGCCGTCACGCAGATAGCGGTCCAGCCATGCCGCGGCCTCCTCGCCGAACGGCACCAGCCGTTCCTTGGCCCCCTTGCCCATGACCCGCACCACACCCTGGCGGCGACTGAGGCCCGGCGTTTCGAGGCCGACGAGTTCGGACACCCGCAGCCCCGTGGCGTAGAGCAATTCCAGCATGGTGCGGTCCCGCAATCCGAGCACCGTCGCCGTATCCGGGGCCGCCAGCAGGGCCTCCACCTCGGTCTCCGACAATACACCCGGCAGGCCGCGGCCCAGTCGGGGGCCGGCGATATTGGCGCTGGGGTCCGCCGTGAGTCGCTTCTCCCGCACCTGGTAGCCGTAGAAGCGCCGCAGGGTGGACAAGCGGCGGGCGGTGCTGCGGGGCGGCGACGTGGCGAAGCCGGCGAGATACTCCAGCAGGTGCTCGCGCCGGGCCTCCAGCAGCCCGAGGCCGCGCCCATCGAGCCACGACGCCAACCCGCGCAGGTCCGAGCCATAGGCCGCGAGGGTGCTGCGGGCCAGGCCGCGCTCCATCCACAGGGCGTCCAGAAAGGCATCGATGAGGACCTGCCCGGCCTCGCGACGTTCTTTCGGCAACTGACGCGGCGGGGCGGTCATGGGCGGCCTCTGCATCGCCGTTTCCCGACAGGGCCCGGCACGGGTCTCGTGGACGGGCGCGGGTGACCGGCAGTAACGCCTGTCCCGGCATGCCGCCCGGCCATTCAATGGGGCCCGGGCAATCCCAACTGGCGGATGGCCCGCCGCAACAGCGCCTGGTGCTCGGGCTCGGCGGACGCCGCCAGCAGGGACTCGTAGAGATTCCGGGCGTCGTCCTTCAGACCCGCCTCCGTCAGGGCCTCCGCCGCCCGGTAACGGGCGGTCTGGGACCAGGGGTCCATGGCCCGTGGCCCCGGCATCACGGCCGAGCGCAGATACAGGCGCGCCGCCTCCCGAGGACGCCCGGCCTTCTCCATGGACTCCGCCATCCAGTAGAGGACCTCCCGCCGCCGCTGGTCGTCCGCCACCCGCGCCAGCATGTCCTCGAACAACTCGTAGGCCAACTCCGGCTCCTGTACCCCGTGGAACTCGAAAAGCACCTGGTTGATGCGGTCCACGTCGCCGGGGGCCAGGGCCGGGTATGCGGCCAGCAGTTCCTCCAGCACCCGGGCGGCTTCCCGGGGTCGTCCCCCCAGCACAAGCACCCGGGCGCGCCGCAGGGACCACTCGAACCCGTCACCGCCCGGCGGCGGCTCCTCGAGATCCCGGGCCATCTCGGAGGCCATGGGGATATCCCCCACGGCGAGGGCCTGCTCCACCAGGGCGTAACGGATGATCTCCGGCACTTCTGTCGTTCCCGCCCCGTCATCGCCCCCATAGAGCTGGCGCAGCACCTCGAGGCCTTCGGGCAGCCCCCCCAGAGAGGCCACCAACGCGCTCTGGGCCTGCCGCCGCCATACCCCGTCCCCGGCCGCGGTGGCCACGAAGGCATAAAGGCTGCGCGCCGCCACGGGCTCCGGTTCCGTCAGGGTGGCGGCCAACGCCAGCCACGCCTCGAACTGACCGATGAGGAGTTGGTGGACGTTGGACAGGATACGGGCATGGGTCTCGTAGGCCTCCCATAACGCCCGGGGGGAGGTGGCAGCCAGGTGCACCTCGCCCGCCAGCCGGCGATGGGCCATGGCGCGTTCCAGGGCCTCCACCCGCTGGGACGGGGTGGTGGCGCGGTCCGCCAGGGCGCCGGCGAGCTGGTAGTGCCGGCGCGCGGGCAGACCTTTCGCTGCCGCCGCAGTGACGGCCCCCATACCCGCCTGCCAGTCCAGATGCCCGGCCTGGATCCCGGCCAGCAGCCGCAGGAAACCGGCCTCGTCTTCGGTGGCGCCATCGAGTAACTCGAGGGCCTCGTCGGGATGCCCCGCCAGCACCATCACCCGCGCCGCCAGATGGCGCCATGGGCCTTCCCCGTCGCCGAAATCCAGGCGGTAGCGCAACATGGCCGTGAAGGCATCCGCAGCCGCCCCCTCCACCAGGTAGCTCTCCACCACCAGCCGCCGCAACTCCTCGGCGGCGGCGGGGGGCGGACGGCGGGACCACAGCAGGGCCCGCAGCCGCCGCCGCGCCGTGGCACTGCGGCCCTGCTCCAACTCGGCCCGCACGGCGCGCAGGACGGCGTGTCCCGCGAACGGCCCCGGCAACCCGTCCTCGTAGCCATCGACGCGCGCCGTCAGGCGGTCCCAGGCCCCCAAAGACTCCAGCACCACCAGCCGTTCACGCTCCCAGGCCACCCATGCCGCCACGTCGTCCCTGCGGGCGGGCTGGGCGTCGTTCAACAGGCCGAGGGCCAACTCCGGGGCGCCGGCAGCCATCATGGCGCGCACCTCCTCCAGGGACGCCTTGGCCGCGCCGGCCGCGGCCGGCGCCGGGGGCAGGACGCAGGCCACAACGAGGACCAAAGCCCGGGCCAGCGGGCCCGGAGGGTGCCCCAACGACGGCAAGGTCCAACGCAAAACGGGTGTCATGCAGACCATGACACCCGCTGCGGACCGACCGCTCCGGCCCCGCCCCCGAGGCAGGGGGCTAATGCCCTGTCCCGCAAGAATCATTCAATCCCCGCTGGTTCGCGCCGAGCCATGGGGCGTTGCTGGTCGCCGCCATAGCGCAACTCGGACTCCTCCCTCGCCTCGGCCGGCTCAACGCGCCCGGCGCAAGCCCCCGGACATTCGCGGGGCACAGGGCATTAAATCTTTTCCTTGATCTTGGCCGCGTTGCCACGCAGGGCCCGGAGATAATAGAGTTTGGCACGACGCACCTTGCCGCGGCGCTTCACCTTGATCTCGTGGACCACCGGACTGTAGGTCTGGAACACCCGCTCCACCCCCTCGCCGTGGGAGACCTTGCGCACCGTGAACGAAGAATTGAGGCCACGGTTGCGGCGGGCGATCACCACCCCCTCGAAGGCCTGCAACCGCTCCCGGGTGCCCTCCTTCACCTTAACCTGGACCACGACGGTGTCGCCGGGATTGAAAACCGGCACGTCCTTGGTCATCTGTTCCTGTTCCAGTGCCTCGATGATGTTGCTCATGTCGTTACCCTCAAGTGACCGGGAGGCTAAGCGCTCCCGTCTTCCGCTTCCCGTATGAATTCTTCCAGCAGCATGCGCTGCCGGGCATCCAGCACCCGCCCCTGCAGCAGATCCGGCCGCCGCCGCCACGTGCGGCCCAGGGCCTGCTTGAGCCGCCAGCGGGCGATATCGCCGTGGTTGCCCTCCAGCAGCACCCCGGGTACCCGCCGCCCCAGGGCCACCTCGGGCCGGCTGTAATGGGGACAGTCCAGAAACCCGCCCGCGAAGGAATCCTCCCGCGCCGAATCCTCGTGCCCCAGGGCCCCCGGCCGCAACCGCGTGACGGCGTCGATGACCACCATGGCCGCCAACTCGCCTCCCGACAGCACGTAGTCCCCCAGGGACCACTCCTCATCCACCGTGGCCTCGATGACCCGTTCGTCCACGCCCTCGTAGCGCCCCGCCACCAGCAGCAGGTGGGGCAGGGCGGCCAGGTGCTCCACCCCCGCCTGATCCAGCCGACGCCCCTGGGGCGACAGGTAGACGGTGGTCACGGCCCGCCCGCCCATGGCCTCCCGCGCCGCCACGATGGTGTCGTACAAGGGGTGCACCCGCATCACCATGCCGGGTCCACCGCCGTAGGGCCTGTCATCCACGGTACGGTGGCGGTCATCCGCCCAGTCCCGCGGGTTCCATGTATCCAGGGCGATGAGTCCCTGCTCCAGGGCGCGGCGGGTAATACCGCAACAACGCACCGCGTCGAACATCTCCGGAAAAAGGGTCACCACGCCGATATGCATGGTCAGAAGTCCGGGTCCCAGTCCACCGTGATGCGGCCCGCGGCACGGTCCACCGCCGTGACCACCCGGTCCGGCAGGTAGGGCACGAGGTGTTCCCGATCACCCCGCACCACCAGTACGTCGTTGGCACCGGTCTCGATGAAATCCGCCACTGCGCCGAGGACCACCCCGGTGACCGTCACCACCTCGAGCCCCAGCAGGTCCACCCAGTAGAACTCGCCCTCAGGCAGGGGGGGCAGCTGGCGGCGCTCCACCGAAATATCGCTGCCCAGCAGGGCCCGGGCCTGCTCCCGGTCGGCCACGCCGTCGAGTCGCACCACGATACCCTTGCCGTGGACGCGGCCCTCGGCCACCCGGTAGGGGCGGCAGGTCCCCGCCCGCTCCAGATACCAGGGCGAGTACTCGAGAATCCCGGCCCGGGGCTCGGTGTGGGAATACACCCGCATCCAGCCTGCCACGCCGTAGAGCCCGTTGATACGGCCTACGTTGAGGCGATCGCCGGCAGCAGCGGGGCTGTCTCCATCGTCGTTCACCGGGCGGCGGCCCCGGGGGGTGCGCCGATCAGGCCGGGAGCGCGCTCACCAGCTTGGTCACGCGCTCCGAGGCCTGGGCGCCCCTGGAGACCCAGTGATCGAAGCGCTCCTTGTCGATGCGCACCGCCTCTTCACCCTCCACGGCCACCGGGTTGTAGAAGCCGATGCTCTCGATGAACCGACCGTCGCGCTTGTTGCGGCTGTCGGTTACCACCACGTGGTAGAAAGGGCGCTTCTTGGCCCCACCCCTGCTCAGACGAATCGTAACCATAAATACTGTCAATCCACTGTAGGCGGGAAGCACGAAAGATTCCCGGCACCGAAAAGGCGAGGATTTTACTGATTATCCGGACCAATTAGAAGCGTTGTTTTACGGCCCCCGGCGCGGAGGGCCTCAGACGGGTGGCATACCCGGGGGCATGCCGCCCTTCATGCCGCGCATCATGCGCGCCATGCCGCCCTTTTTCTTCATGCGCTTCATCATCTTCTGCATCTGGGCGAACTGTTTGAGCAGCTTATTCACGTCCTGCACCTGGGTACCCGAGCCCTGGGCGATACGCCGCCGCCGGGAGCCCTTGATGACGGAGGGGAAATGGCGCTCCTGGGCGGTCATGGAGTTGATGATGGCCTCCATACGGACCAGCTCCCGGTCGTTGACCTGGCCCTTCACCTTGTCGGGCACCTCGGACATCCCGGGCAGCTTGTCCATGAGTCCGGCCATGCCGCCCATCTTCTTCATCTGCCGCAACTGCTCGGCGAAGTCCTCGAGATCGAAGCCCTTGCCCTTGGCCAGCTTCTTCGCCAGCTTTTCGGCCTGATCCTGGTCCACCTGCCGTTCCACGTCCTCGATGAGGGTGAGGACGTCCCCCATGCCGAGGATGCGCGAGGCCACGCGGTCCGGGTGGAAGGCCTCCAGGGCCGCCAGCTTCTCCCCCACTCCGAGGAACTTGATGGGCCGGCCGGTGATATGGCGCACCGACAGGGCGGCACCGCCCCGGGCGTCGCCATCCGTCTTGGTGAGCACGACCCCCGTCAGGGGCAGGGCATCACCGAAGGCCTTGGCGGTATTGGCGGCGTCCTGGCCGGTCATGGCATCCACCACGAACAGGGTCTCCACCGGCGACACGGCATGGTGCAGGGCCTGGATCTCCCCCATCATTTCCTGGTCGATGTGCAGGCGGCCGGCGGTGTCCACGATAAGCACGTCGATGAACTTGCGCCGGGCGTGCTCCAGGGCCGCCCGGGCGATATCCTCGGGACGCTGCTCGATGCTGCTGGGGAAGAACTCCACCCCCACCTGGCCGGCCACCGTCTCCAGCTGGTGGATGGCCGCCGGACGGTAGACGTCACAGCTCACCACCAGCACCGACTTCTTGTCCCGCTCCGTGAGACGCTTGGCCAGCTTACCCACGGTGGTGGTCTTACCCGAGCCCTGGAGGCCGGCCATGAGTATCACCGCCGGCGGCTGGGCCTTGAGATCCAGGGACTCGTTGGCCTCACCCATCACCGCCACCAGCTCGTCGCGAACCACGCGTACCAGCTCCTGGCCGGGCGTGAGGCTGTTCATCACCTCCTGCCCCACGGCCCGCTCGCGCACCCGGTCCACGAACTCCTTCACCACCGGCAGGGCCACATCGGCCTCCAGCAGGGCCATACGCACTTCGCGCATGGTGTCCTTGATGTTGTCCTCGGTGAGTCGGCCCTGACCACGGATGGTCTTGAGGCTGCGGGACAGGCGATCGCTCAGGTTTTCGAACATCGGGGGCTCGGTTTCGCTCGACGGAAAAGGAGTGATTCTAACAACCCCGGCGCCGATGCCCAAAGCCTTACCGCAAGGGCGCCCTTGAAAGCCGTGGTCCGCGGCCCTCTGCTACCATGGCGGCCCATGAACACCGTGCAATCGTCCGTACCCCGGGTGCTGTGGCCGGCCGTCCCCGGCCCCGTCCCGGCGCGGCTGCTGGCGATGGGCTTTCAGCTGGAGCAGAGCCAGTGGTGGAGCCCCGGGGAAATCCAGGGCCAACAGCGGCGCCAGCTCGGGCAATTACTGGATCACGCCCGCACCACCGTACCCTTCTACCGCCAACGCCTCGCCGCGGCGGGACATGACGCGAACCCATCGCCGTCGGATGCGTTCTGGCATGGCCTGCCGCTGCTGTCCCGTGAGGATATCCAGGAGGCGGGACAGGCCCTGGTGAGCGAGGCCATTCCCACCGCCCACGGCCATCACCGCTGGCTTCAGACCTCGGGCTCCACCGGCCGCCCCATCCGCGCCCTCGTTACCGGCCTCACCGGTCTGTTCTGGAATGCCCTGGTGCTGCGGGAACATCACTGGCACCGGCGGGACTTCTCCCGTCGCCTGTGCGCCCTGCGGGCCGAGGCGGTGGACAACGCACCCGACGGAGCGGACGGCCCCGACTGGGGCCATCCCGTGTCCACCGTCTACCGCTCGGGCCCGGCCTCCCTCATGGGTATCCATCAGCCCGTGGAGCGCCAGGCGCGGTGGCTGATGGAACGGCAGCCCGGCTATCTCCTCACCCATCCATCGAACCTGCGCGCCCTGGCCCGGCATTTCGTGGATGCCGGCCTCAAGCTGCCCGGCCTGGTGCAGGCCCGCACCTATGGCGAGACCGTCACCGACGAACTGCGTGCCCTGGTGAGGGCGGCCTGGGGAGTGCCCCTGGTGGACGCCTATAGCGCCCAGGAGGTGGGGTACATCGCCCTCCAGTGCCCTCAACACGACCATTACCATGTCCAGAGTGAGTCCCTGCTGGTGGAGGTGCTGGATGATGACGGCCGGCCCTGCGTCCCCGGTGAGGTGGGACGGGTCGCCATGACCACCCTCCACAACTTCGCCATGCCCCTCATCCGCTACGTCAATCAGGACTACGCCGAGGTGGGGCCGCCCTGCCCCTGTGGCCGCGGCCTGCCGGTGCTGAGGCGTATCCTGGGGCGGCGCCGCAACATGCTCACCCTGCCCGACGGGCGGCGGTTCTGGCCCAGCTTTCCGGCCCACCTGTTCACGGAGGTGGCAGACATCCGCCAGTTCCAGCTCATCCAGGACGGCCCCGCCCACCTCGAACTGCGTCTGGTGGCGCCGGGCGGTCTCACGCCGGCGCAGCGCGAGGAGCTGGCCCGGCGGATCGTCTCGCGCTTCGGCCATCCCTTCGAGTTCCGCTTCGAGCTGGTGGACGCCATCCCCCAGGGGCCCGGCCACAAGTACGAGGATTTCATCTCGAGAGTGGGGGACTGAGGGCCATGGATGCCGCCTTGTGGGAGCTCCTGCGGGTTCACCCCGAGCCCTACGAGTTCCTCGACGACGCCGAGGTGCACCGGCGCCTCACCCATACCCCCGCGGCCTACCTCGACCATGTGGACGCGGGCCTCGAGAACATCGCCGGGGGCCGCTGGCAGGTGGAGCAGCCGGCCAAGCGGGTATTTCGCGATCCGGGCATGGAACGGGATTTTCGCGTCATGCCCTGCGTGGTCAGGCGACCGGGCGGCGCCTGCAAGACCGTCAAGCTGGTGGGCACCAACACCGGCGGGCGGCGGGTCCCTGAGCAGATCACCGTGGGCCGGGCCTTCGCCCTGGATGCCGCAGAGAACTTCGTGCGTGCCGGGTTTGCCGCCTGCCTGTTGTCATCCGCCCGCACCGGGGCCTGTGCCGCCATCGCCCGGCGCCGCCTCGCCGCCCCCTGCGAACGCCTGCTGGTGGTGGGTTGCGGGCGGGTGGGGTACTACAGCGCCTTCTACATCGGCGGCGAGGCGCGGCCGGCCGCCATCCACTGCCTGGACCGGGACCCGGAGCGGGCCGCGCGCACCGCCGCGGCCCTCGCCCGCCAGCTGCCCGGGGTGCATTGCGAGGCGGTGACGCATGCGGTGCCCTGCGACGTCATGGTGATGGCCACGGACAGCCGAACGCCTCTGCTGGGGGCGGATGACCCGTTGCCCGCCACCGTCATCAGCCTGGGTGCCGACAGTGCGTGGCAGCACGAGGTGGACGGCGCCCTGGCCTGCCATTACCGACTCTACGCCGACACCCTGGACAGCCTCGCCTGCGGCGACCTCCTGGCATGGCAGGCCGAGGGCCTCATGGACGACCACGAGGTCACGGATCTCCTCTCCCTCGTGCGCACCGGCCCACCGGCGCCGGGGCCGGCGCTGTTCGTCTCCACCGGCAGCGCCCTGTTGGACAATCTCACCATCGACTACCTGCTGGCCCGCGACTCCCAGCGTCCTGTCCCGTAAGAATGTTCGAGAAGTCGCGCCGGGCGCAGTGCGCCAGGCAAGGCAAGAGGAGGTGGCATAGCACCGCTATGGCGACGACGAATAACGTCCCATGGCGTGCTGCGAACAAGCGAGCATCGAATGATTCTTGCGGGACAGGGCACTAGCTGAGCAGTCGGGGTGCACGGCTTGCCGGGGGCTGCCGGGCCCTACCAGGCCTCCATCACCTCGTCGTAGGGGAAGGGCAGGCCCACCCGCCCCCAGATCTCCGCCACCCGCCGGATCACCGGTTCCGCCTGTTGGAACCAGGCGGGGTGGCGGTCACGGTTGTCGAACACCCGGAAGGCCTCGGGCCTGGGCTCCATGTCACCGAAGCGGTAGTAGAAGCCCCGGGCCACGTCCATCAGGCGCTCGGCACCGTAGGCCACCACCCGGGTATCGCGGCTGGCGGACAGGCCGGTGGTGGCCACGTAGTAGTGGTACTGCTCCCAGTAACGCAGGTAGGCATCGAAGTAGTCCATGGCCATGACGGCATCCCGATCGTGGCCGGTGTACTCGAGGTCCCGGCGCACCCACTCCTCGATGTTGCCCCGTATGGCAAAGCGGCCATCGTCGGGCAACCCGCCGGACTTCTCGTAGGTGGAGATGCACGAGGTCACGGGGTGGCGGACGGTGAAGATGTTCTCCACCGACTCCCCCAGGATGCGATGGAAGAATCCACCGGCATAGGTACCCTTGGTGAGCTTCTTGGGCACCATGATCTTGCCGCCCCGGGGGCGGTCCTTGCCGAAATACAGTTCCACCATGGTGAGGTACTCGGCCATGGTCTGGAGGCTCACGATCCAGCTG
>JAABTG010000160.1 GCA_011389995.1 Thiotrichales bacterium | reverse complement strand
GATGAAAGGTGCGCCATGTCCGTCCCTCACCCCGGCCCTCTCCCAGGGGGAGAGGGAGTCCAAAGGTGTCGCTGCGCAACTTTCACGTTAACGCCGGGTTCCATGGCGGGCGGCCCCGTCGGCAGAGCATAGTTGATGATGGAAGAAGAACGTCCCCGGAAGGGCGGAACACCGCCAGACGCCGGGATCGTCGTGAGTGAGGTGGCAGAGCTGTTGACGGCAGGGCGTCACGAGAAGGCCAAGCAGTATGACTATAGACATGACCATGGTCTGGATGATAAACAATGCGAATGAAAACCATCATTGCATCCGAGTTCAAGGCCAAATGCCTCAAGCTGATGGACGACATCGCCGCGGGTGGTGAGCCCATCGTCGTGACGAAGAACGGTGTCCCGGTGGGACGATTCGTCCCCTATCACGCGAAGCCCCCGACGCTGTTCGGTATTCACGAGGGCCGGGTGAAATTCTCGGATGACCTGACGGCGCCGTTGGACGAGGCTTGGGATGTGGAGGAGTGATCCTACTGGACACCCATGTGCTCTTGTGGCTCGACAGTGGCAGCAATGAGCTTGGGACACGCAGCCGGAAGGTCATCGATGCCGCTTTCGCACGAGAGCAGTTGGCGGTTTCCGCCATCTCGTTCTGGGAGGTCACCATGCTTCAGGAGAAGAACAGGCTGTCAATTGCCCAGGATCTCGCGGGATGGCGGCGGGAACTATTGGACTCAGGGCTCGTGGAGATGCCCGTGGACGGAGACGTCGGGATCCTCGCCGGTGCCCTGAGGAATTTCCACGGTGATCCGGCGGACCGGATGATTGTCGCCGCCACCCTCAGGCACGGTGCGGAACTGCTGACCGCCGACAGGCGTATCCTGGATTGGAACGGGCGCTTGTTGCGCCACGATGCCCGGCAATAGAAGCGGCGCCCCTGGGAGCCGTCATCAGGACTCGCGCTGGGCCACCAGCATCGCCTCGTCGCGCAGGCCGCGGGTGGTGTCGCCGACGGTGGCCTCGTCGTGGTAGGCGCGGACCTTGAGGTGGGGGAAGAGGCGCAGCAGTTCGTTGTCTTCGAGGCGGTAGGCGGGGTTGCGGGGGCCGCGGTCGCCGACCCGTTGGCGGGAGAAGGTCTGATAGAACAGCAGGCCGCCGGGGCGCAGGGTGGCGGCGATGGCGGGGCACAGGGAGCGTTCCAGGAACCTGCCCACCACCACCACGTCGAAGGTCTCGGGCGGCGGGGGCGCGGCCACCACGTCTCGCGCCTCGGCGGTCACCGTCAGATCGGCGGCTGCCCTTCGCAGGCGGGCGATGGCCTCGCCCGAGATGTCCCAGGCGGTCACCGCGAGGCCGTGGCGGGCCAGGAACAGGGCGTTGGCGCCGAGGCCGCAGGCGAGGTCCAGGGCGGTGCCGGCGCTGGGCAGCAGATGGGCGTACTGCGTCAGCACCCTCAAGGGCGGCCCCGCATCCGCCGCGTCGCCGGCGTAGCGGGCGTCCCATTTTTGCCGTGTGGGATCCGTCATCGCCGCCAGAAGGCCGGGGTCAGGATGACCAGCAGGGTGAACACCTCGAGGCGTCCCACCACCATGGCGAAGGCCAGGATCCATTTGGCGGTATCCGAGACTCCGCCGTAGTGAAGGCTCACATCGCCGAGGCCGGGGCCGAGGTTGTTGATGCTCGCGGCCATGGCGGAGAAGGCGGTCTTCTGGTCGAGGCCCGTGGCCATGAGGGCCAGCATGAGGATGGAGAAGGTGACCACGTAGGCGGCGAAGAAACCCCATACGGCGTCGATGACCCGATCGGACATGGTCTTGCCCCCCACCTTGATGTGAATCACGGCGTTGGGGTGGATGAGGCGCTGGATCTCCCGGGCCCCCTGCTTGAACAGCAGCAGCACGCGAATCACCTTGAGGCCGCCGCCGGTGGAGCCCGCACACCCCCCTATGAAGCTGGCGAACAGCAGCAGCACCGGCAGGAAGGTGGGCCACTCGTGATACCCGGTGGTGGTGAAACCCGTGGTGGTGGCGATGGAGACGCTCTGGAACAGGCCGTGGCGCAGGTTCTGCAGAAACCCCGGGTAGGTCCCCGTCACGTAGAGATAGGCGGTGGTGACGACGGTGATGAGGCCCAGCAGGGTGACGAAGGTGCGGAACTCGGAATCCCGCAGGTAGCCCGTGATGCTCATGTGGTGCCAGGCCCGGAAGTGCAGCGCGAAGTTGCCGCCGGCGATGACCATGAAGACCACCGCGATGGCCTCGATGGCGGCACTGTCGTAATGGCCCATGCTGGCGTCGTGGGTGGAGAAGCCGCCGATGGCTACGGTGGAGAAGGCATGGCCTACGGCATCGAAGACGCTCATGCCCGCCAGCCAGTAGGCGACCCCGCAGGCCACCGTGAGGCCCAGGTAGATGTACCACAGGGACTTGGCGGTTTCGGTGATGCGGGGGGTGAGCTTGTCGTTCTTCATGGGCCCCGGGGTCTCGGCGCGGTAGAGCTGCATGCCGCCGATCCCCAGCATGGGCAGGATGGCCACGGCGAGAACGATGATCCCCATGCCCCCCATCCATTGCAGTTGCTGACGATAGAAGAGGATGGACTCGGGCAGCCAGTCGAAGCCCTGGATGACGGTGGCGCCGGTGGTGGTGAGGCCGGACATGGACTCGAACACGGCATCGGTGACGGAGATGAGGGGGTTGGCCGAGAGTATCAGGGGCAGGGCGCCGGCCAGGCCGAGTACCAGCCAGAACATCACCACCACCAGGAAGCCGTCCCGCAGCCGCAGCTCGCGGCGGTAGCGTACCAGGGGCATGAACAGCGCGAACCCCATGCCGAAGAGAATCAGAAAGGCCATGAAGAAGGCGGCCAGGGCCCCGTCTTCGTAGAGCAGGGATACCCCCAGGGGGGGCAGCAGGGCCAGGCTGAATATCATCAGCAGGAGGCCCAGAATGCGTAGGACGGCGAGCAGTTGCATGGGGTCGGGGGGGCTTGCGGGAAGGGCGGGCCGCGGGGCTCGTGATCAGAGGAAGCCGAAGCTCACCTGGAACAGGCGCTCCACGTCGGGGACCCGCCGCTTGTCCACCAGGAACAGGATGACGTGGTCGTCGGTGGCGATCACCGTATCGTGGTGGGCGATGATCACCTGGTCCCCCCGCACCACCGCACCGATGGTGGTACCGGGGGGCAGCTTGATCTCCTCCACCCGCCGGCCCACCACCTTGGACGTGGTGGGGTCACCGTGGGCGATGGCCTCGATGGCCTCGGCGGCGCCGCGACGGAGGCTGTGCACCACCACCACGTCGCCCCGGCGCACGTGGGCCAGCAGGCTGCCGATGGTGGCCTGCTGGGGCGAGATGGCGATGTCGATGATACCGCTCTGCACCAGGTCCACGTAGGAGGCGCGGTTGATCAGCGCCATCACCTTACGGGCCCCCATGCGCTTGGCCAGCATGGCGGACAGGATGTTCACCTGATCGTCGTCGGTGACGGCGCAGAACACGTCCATGGTGTCCACGTCCTCCTCCTGGAGCAGGTCCTTGTCGGCGGCGTCGCCCACCAGCACGATGGCCCGGTGCAGCACCTCGGACAGGGCCTCGGCGCGGGCCCGGGAGTGCTCGATAACCTTCACCTGGACGCGGTTCTCCAGCCCCCGGGCCAGGTGCTGACCGATGTTGCCGCCGCCGGCCAGCAGCACCCGCTTCACCGGCCGGTCGAGCTGGCGCAGCTCCCCCATCACCTTGCGGATGTTCCCCCGCGCCGCCACGAAGAAGACCTCGTCATCGGCCTCGATGACCGTGTTGCCCTCGGGGATGATGGCGCGCCCGCGGCGGAAGATGGCCGCCACCCGGGCGTCGATGCCCGGCATGTGGTCCCGCAGGGCCCGCAGCTCGTGGCCCACCAGGGGGCCGCCGTAATAGGCCTTGACCGCCACCAGGCGTACCCGGCCGTCGGCGAAATCCAGTACCTGGAGGGCGCCGGGGGTCTCGATGAGATGCTGGATGTAGTGGGTGACGATCTGCTCGGGGCTGATGAGCACGTCGATGGGCAGGGCGCCCTGGTCGAACAGCTGGTTGTGGCGCAGGTAGTCGCGTTCCCGCACCCGGGCGATCTTGGTGGGGGTGTGGAACAGGGTGTAGGCCACCTGGCAGGCGATCATATTGGTCTCGTCGCTGTTGGTGACGGCCAGCACCATGTCGGCGTCCTCGGCGCCGGCCTGCGCCAGCACCTCGGGGTGGGAGGCCACCCCCTGTACGGTGCGGATGTCCAGGTGGTCCTGGAGGGCCATGAGCTTTTCACCATCGGTATCCACCATGGTGATGTCGTTGGCCTCGCTGGCGAGGTTCTCCGCCACCGACGATCCCACCTGACCGGCGCCCAGGATGATGACCTTCATGACGCGGGTCTCACTCCATCAGTTGCGGCGCGGGTTGATGCCCAGGGCCTTGAGTTTGCGATAGAGGTGGGTGCGCTCCATGCCCACCCGCTTGGAGGCGCGGCTCACGTTGCCGCCGGCCGCCTCCAGCTGATGCTCCAGGTAGGCGCGCTCGAAGTGCTCGCGGGCCTCCCGCAGGGGCAGCTCGTAGACGGCATTCTCGGTGGCCGGCTGGCGGGGGCTGCTGCCCAGGGCCCGCTCCACCTCCTCCACCGATACCTCCGCACTGCTGCCGAGGATGAGCAGGCGCTGCACCAGGTTGATGAGTTCGCGCACGTTGCCGGGCCACGGGTAGTTGCGCAGGTAGTTCTGGGCGCCCACGCTGAAGTGGCGGTAGCGCAGATTGTCCCGGCGCACGAAGTAGTCCACGTAGTAGTCGAGGAGGTCGGAGATATCCTCGGGATGCTCCCGCAGCCCCGGCACGTAGAGGGGCAGCACGTTGAGCTGGTAGAACAGGTCGTCGCGGAAGGTGCCGGCCTCCACCTCCGCGGCGAGGTCGTGGCTGGTGGCGGCGACGATGCGCACGTCCACCGCCACCAGCTCCTTGCCGCCGGAACGCAACAGGCTCTTCTGTTCGATGGACGACAGCAGGCGGGCCTGCACCGCCAGGTCCATGTCGGCGATGTCGTTGAGGAACAGGGTGCCGCCGTTGGCCTGTTCGATGCGACCGTAGTGGACGCTGTCGCCCTCCTCGCTGCCGAACAGTTCGACCACCGGGTCGACGCCGCCGGAGAAGGTCACGCCGACGCTGATGAAGGGGCCTTGGGCGCGGTTGCTGTGCTCGTGGAGATAGCGCGCGAACACCTCCTTGCCGCTGCCCGATTCCCCCGTGAGGAGGACGGCCGTGTCGTGCTCCGCGATGCGTCCGAGTTGCTCCTTGAGGGCCGCCACCGTGGCGCTGCGCCCCACCGGCTCTGCCAGGGGCTGGGACTGGCGCTTGAGGCCCACGTTCTCGTGACGCAGGCGGGAGGCCTCGAGACCGCGCTCGGCCGTTACCAGCAGCTTGGCCATGGACAGGGGCTTCTCGATGAAGTCGTAGGCCCCCAGGCGGGTGGCCTCCACCGCCGTTTCCACCGTACCGTGGCCGGACATCATGATCACCGGGGTCTCCAGGCCATCGCCCTCCGCCCATTCCTTGAGCAGGGTGATGCCGTCGGTATCCGGCATCCAGATGTCCAGCAGGGTGAGGTCCGGCCGCCGGCTGCGGCGGGCCCGGCGGGCGGCCTCGGCGTTCTCGGCGGTGCCCACCTCGTAGCCCTCGTCCTCCAGGATCTCCTGTACCAGTTGACGGATATCGGGTTCGTCGTCAACCACCAGAATGTATGCGGAACTCATGATATCTCTCTCTCGACGGTGCCCTGGGGTGCGGGGTGGTCGGCGGCCGCGGCGCCGTGACGGTGGAGGCCGTCGCCCACCGGAAAGCGCATCTCGATACAGGCGCCGCCGGTGGGCGGATTGCGGGCCCAGATGGACCCGCCGTGTTCTTCGACGATCTTCTTGGCAATGGCCAAACCCAGGCCGCTCCCCTTGTTTTTCGAGGTGACATAGGGCTCGAAGGCGGTGTCCAGCATCTCCGCATCGAAACCCCTGCCATTGTCCCGGATGGTGATCTGGACCGCCGCGGCGCCCTTGCTCTCGGCGGTGGTGGTGGCGACCCGGACCTTGATGGGGGCATCGCCCCGTTCCGCCTCCAGGGCGTTCTTTATCAGGTTGTGGAAGAGCTGGCGCAGCCGCCCGGGGTCCGCCTCGAGACGCGGCAACGGACCCTGCAGATCCACCTCCAGGGTCCCCTTGGGCATATTGTAGCGGTAAAGGTCCAGTACTTCGCCGAGCAATGCATTGACGTCCACCTGCTCGGGCATGGTGCGGGGCGGGCGGGCGTAGTTGGAGAAGGCGTCCACCATCTCCTTCATGGCCTCCACCTGCTGGATGATGGTGTGGGTCAGGCGCCCGAGGGTCTCCCTGTCCCGGCCCTCGAGATGGCGGCCAAACTTGTGCTGCACCCGCTCGGCCGACAGGCGGATGGGGGTGAGGGGATTCTTGATCTCGTGGGCCAGTCGGCGCGCCACCTCGCTCCAGGCGGCGTCCCGCTGGGCGTTCACCAGGGCGGTGATGTCGTCGAACACGATGACGTGCTCCCCGGCCCCGGCCAGGGGGGTGCCGCGGCACATCAGCACCTGGCGACCCTCCGGCCCCATGAGGCTCAACTCTTCCCGCCAGTCGTAGTCGCCGTCGGCGAGGTTGCGTTCGAAGGCCTCGATGAGAGGCGCGAGGTGGCCATGGAGCCGGCCGATGGACCCCAGGCTTTCACCCATGTGGTGGCTCAGGTCCACGTTGAGGATGGCGCCGGCGGCGCGGTTGCCGGTGACTACCCGGGCCGTGCCGTCCACCGTGACGACGCCGGAAGACATGTTGCTCAGAACCGCCTCCAGATAGGTGCGCTGCTCCTCCACCTCCTGCTGGCTGTGGAAGGCCTCGTCCCGTGCCTTCTTGAGACGCCGGGTCATGTCGTTGAAGGAGTTCACCAGGTGCCCGAGCTCGTGGCTGCCCGCCGAGGGCAGGCGGGTCTCGTAGTCGCCCTCGGCCACCGCCCGGGTGCCCTCCGCGAGGTCGCGAATGGGGCGGGTCAGGCGGCGGGCGGAATAGAACGCCGCCCATACCGCAGACAGCAGGCTGAGGAGGAGGACGAGGCTCAAGGTCAGGGTGAAGCTGCGCTTCAGGGGCTCGCGCAGGAATTTGAGGCGCTTGTACTCGCCGTAGGCGGTCTGCACGTTCAGGGCGAGGTTGTTCATGCGTTCCGCCACCGGATGCAGGGCCTGCAGCATCAGGGTGTCCCGCCCCGGTACGTCGGACGGCAGGCTCACCACCACCCGCATCTCGAGGTTGGCGCCGCGCACCGGATCGAGACCGATGTAGCGGCCGCTCTGCTGGACCTGCAGCACCACCGCATCGTCGGGAGTGGGGGGGATGATATTGGTGGAGAAGGCGCTGCTGGAGGCGATGATGCCGCGGCTCGGCGAGAACAAGGTGAACTCGGAGGCGTCGGCGCGCTCGCGCATCTCGTCCAGGTGCATGGCCAGGCTGCCCTCGGTGACGCCGGCGAGTTCGGTGGCCAGCTGCTCGGTGTTGCGCAGGAGTTCGGCCATGCGGTTGTCGATGGCGGTGCGACTGAGCTTGAGGGCATCGTTGAGGGCGTCCTCGATCTCCACGTCGAACCAGTTGTCGATGCCCTCGTTGAGGAACTGCACCGAGAAGTAGAACACCACCAGCACCGGTGTCACCGCGAGGGCGGAGAACACCAGCACCATGCGCCCGGCGAGGCGGGCACCCGGGGCCCTGGTGCGCAGTTGGTGCACCAACCGGGACACGTTGAGAACGATGAGCGCCGCGAGGATCAGCAGCCCGGCCGCGTTGATCAACAGCAGCAGGGAGTAGAGCTCGTCGAAGCGTGTGGAATTGGCCGTGGCATCGCTCATGAGCTTGAGCGAGATGAGCAGCAGCAGGGACAGGGCGGCGATGGGCGTGAAGCCGCCCAGCAGCCGTCTTATTCTTCCAAGGGGCATCGGAATACGTCGCTGGCCAGGCGCCACTGGGAACTCAGGTAGGCCAGGGGGCGCAGGGGCGCGGGCAGGGATTCGATGTCCAGCCGTGCCTTCATGACCACCTCGTAGTCGTCACCCGGTGGCGCCAGCTTGGCATCCAGCAGGGGAAACCGGCGCAGCCGGCCCAGGAACAGCGCGGCCTCCTTCAGGCTGCCGAAGGTCCTGCTGATGCCCGTGTTGAGGTTGTCCACCACGTAGCGGCGGCTCAGGGGATGAAGGGTGAGCTCGTAGTGCTGGGTGATCTCCGCCACGGTCTCGTCCCACAGGTAGGCGCGCTGGCGCTGCACCTCGATCTCCAGCACCACCGTGAGGGCCACGCCGCTGTCCAGGGCCTCGAGGGAGCGGTCGCTGAAGCGGTAGTCGATGCGGGCATCCAGCCAGTAGACGCCCTCGTCGAGATAGGTGTGGGCATCGCGCACGTAGAATTCGGTCTCGGCGCCGGCGGCGACATGGAACAACAGTCCTGCCACCAGCATGAGGTTACGCCACGACTTCAACATGGCTCAGGGCTTGCGCAGCCTCGCGTAGTAGAAGCCATCCATGTCCTCTTCACCCGGCAGGATCTGGCGCCCCGGGCCATGGGGGTGTCCCCAGTCCGCGGGCAGGGGGTCGACCCGGGCGTCGCTGTGTCGGGCGAGGAAGGCGTCCATGATGAGGGCGTTCTCGGGTGGCAGGGTGGAGCAGGTAGCGTACAACAGGGTCCCGCCCGCGGCCAATGTGGGCCACAGCGCCTCCAGGAGACGACTCTGGGTGGCCGCGAACTCATCCAGTTGTCGTGCCTCGCGCCGCGTCTTGATATCCGGATGACGACGGATCACCCCGGTGGCCGAACAGGGTGCGTCCAGCAGGATGCGCTGGAACGAGCGGCCGTCCCACCAGGTGTCCGGGGTGGCGGCGTCGGCGGTGCGTACGGTGCACGCGAGTCCGAGGCGCTCCAGGGTCCCCTGCAGCAGGGTGGTGCGGGACGGGTCCTGCTCGACGGCCACCAGCTCGCCGATCCCGGGGCAGGTTTCCAGCAGGTGGGCGGTCTTGCCGCCGGGGGCGGCGCAGGCATCCAGCACCCGTTCGCCGGGCCGGGGTGCCAGCAACGAGGCGGCCAGCTGGGCCGCCTCGTCCTGTACCGAGACATCCCCGTCATCGAAGCCGGGCAGGGCGTGGACGTCCATCGGCGTATGGAGGATAACGGCCTCGGGCGCGCGATGGCCCGGGGTGGCGGCAATGCCCGCCGCCTCGAGCCGCCGGAGGTAGTCTGGCGCGGTGGCGTGGCGTGCATTCACCCGCAGCGTCATGGGGGCCCGGGCATTGTTGGCCGCCAGCACGGCGGACCAGTGCCGGGGCCAGGCCTGCTGCAGGGCCCCGGCCAGCCACGGCGGATGGGCATGATGGGCGGGGCCGTCGGATTCCGCTGCGGCCTCCAGGGCCTCGCGCTCCCGCTGATAACGCCGCAGCACCGCATTGATGAGGCCCTTGGCCCAGGTCTTGCGCCGCCTGGCCGCCAGGGCCACGGCCGAATCCACGGCCGCGTAGGGCGGCACCCGGGTATGGGCCAACTGGTAGAGGCCGAGGATCAGGAGACACTCGATGTCCGTGTCCTTGGCCCGTAATGGCTGGTCCAGCAGGCGGGCGAGGAAATAGCGCAGGCGGGGCAGCCAGCGCAGGACACCGTAGCTGAGTTCACGCACCAGGGCGCGATCGCGCTCGTCGGCCAGTGCCCCGAGTCTTGCCTCGAGGGCGTTGCTGAGGTTTTCGTGGCCGCGCAGCACGGCCAGCAGGACCTCCACCGCGACACCGCGGGCCTCGAGTTCGGCCTTGGATGGACGGGACACTAGTGCCCTGTCCCGCAAGAATCATTCGATTCTCGCTTGTTCGCAGCACGCCATGGGTTGTTATTCGTCGTCGCCATAGCGGTGCTATGCCTCCTCCTCTTGCCTTCCCTGGCGCACTGCGCCCGGCGCGACTTCT
>JAABTG010000159.1 GCA_011389995.1 Thiotrichales bacterium | reverse complement strand
GGCGCCATCAACGCCACCCCGCGGCAGATGACGGCCCTGCTGGAGATGTTCCTGGGGCGCGGCCAGCGCCACGACATGCGGGTCCTGGCCCCGGCATCCATCGCGCGCATGGAGCGACCCGCCACCACCCTGGCGGCCCGCCGGGGGCTGGCCTATGGCTACGGCGCCGGCCTCGACCAGTACCTCCACGGCGGCTTCCGCTTCTTCGGCCACGGTGGTGACGGCGATGGCTACCTGTCCCGCTTCGCCTATGAACCGGAACTGGGGGTGGGCTACTTCGTCACCCTGAATGCCTTCAACCACGATGCCCTCAGGGCCATGAGCCGCGCCGCGGCGGAGCACCTCCTGGGGGACCGGCCGCCGCCGCCACCCGCCCCCGCCGTGGCCGTGCCACGCCGGGAACTCGCCGGGCTCACCGGCACCTACGAGGCGGTGACCCGGCGCTTTCCATGGGACAAGGCCGCTGGACATACCCTGGAGGTGACCCTGGAAGACGACGGCCTGGTCCTCGCCTACGGTGGCGGGCGGGGTCTGCCCCTGGTGCCGGTGGGCCCGAAGCTGTTCCGTCATCCCCGGGAGCCCGTGGCCACCATGGCCTTCGTCCGGGACGGTGATTCCCTGTATCTCCAGGGGGACTTCGGCAGCTACCGGCTGCTGCGCGCGGCCGGCTCCTCCAGGCATACCAGCAGCTCGTCCACCGCCATGGGCCGGGCCAGCAGGTAGCCCTGGAGCTGGGACACCCCCTGCTGCTGCAGAAAGCTTGCCTGACCTGCCGTCTCCACGCCCTCGGCCACGGTCTCCAGGTCCAGCTCCTGGGCCAGCCTGATCATGGCCTTCAACAGCGCCTTGTCCGCCGCATCGCTCTCCAGGTCCCGCACGAATACGCGGTCCAGCTTGAGGGTGGTCACCGGCAGGCGCTTGAGGTAGCTCAGGCTGGAGAAGCCGGTGCCGAAGTCGTCGATGGCCAGCCGCAGGCCGGCCTCGCGCAGCAGGTCGAGCTGGGGCACGGTGGCCGCCATGATGCTCTCCGTGACCTCCAGCTCCAGCATGGCCGGCGCCACGCCGAATTCCTCCAGCAGTTCCATCACCCCGGTCACCAGGTGGGGGCTGTTGAACTGGCGCACCGAGACGTTCACCGCCATGGTGAAGGCCGGCGCGATGGTCTGGATATGCACCAGGTCCTCCAGGGCCCGTACCAGCACGAAGTGGCCCAGGGCCGCGATGAGGCCGGTGTCCTCGGCCACCGGGATGAACTCGGCCGGGGAGACCTCGCCCAGGGTGGCGCTGTGCCAGCGCAGCAGGGCCTCGGCCCCCACCCAGCGCCGGCTGCGGGCGTCGCACTTGGGCTGGTAGACCACCCGCAACTCCTCCTGCTCCAGGGCCAGGTGCAGGGCGTGCTCCACCACCACCCGCCGGGTGGCGGCACGGCTGTACTCCGGCCTGAAGAAGCGCACGCTGTTGCGCCCGGCGTCCTTCGCCCGATACAGGGCGGTGTCGGCATTCTGCAGCAGGGTCCCGCTGTCCGTGCCGTCGTCGGGACACATGGCCACGCCGATACTGGCGGTGGTGAAGAGCTCGTGTCCCTCCACCAGGACGCGGCCGTCGAAGGCCTCCAGGACCCGGTCCGCCAGCACCCGCACGTCCGCCACCGAGTGGAGGTC
Source organism: Thiotrichales bacterium (assembly GCA_011389995.1). GTDB lineage: Bacteria > Pseudomonadota > Gammaproteobacteria > JAABTG01 > JAABTG01 > JAABTG01. The sequence continues at coordinate 8,405 of JAABTG010000159.1, read as the reverse complement.
GGGAAACAGCAGCAGGAACTCGTCGCCCCCCAGCCGCCCCACGGTGTCGCCGGCCCGCAGGCAGGCACTCAGGCGCTGGGCCGCGGCCAGCAGCAGGCCGTCCCCCACGGCGTGGCCGAAGCTGTCGTTGACGCGCTTGAACTGGTCGAGGTCCACGTACATCACCGCCAGGGGGCAACCCGAACGCTGCACGCGCCTGATCTCCTGGCGCAGCCGGTCTTCCAGCATCAGGCGGTTGGGCAGGCGGGTCAGGCGGTCGTGGGTGGCCTGCCGGATGAGGTCGTCCTCGTACTGCTGCTGTTTCTGCCTGATGAGACGAAACGCCACCCAACCCAGCACCATGGCAGCGGCAAACAGCAGCAGGGCCACGGACATGTGGCGGAAATAGTCCATGGCCACCGTTGCCCCGTCATAACGGGCCACCACCCTCAAGGGGTAGCGTTCGATGGCCATGTCGACGGTCAGGCCTCCCCCGTCATCGCCGCCGCGGGCGGCGGCCCCCACGGCCACCGGCGTCCCATAGGTGACGGCCCGCTCGGGCAGCCGCGCCGGCAGTACGAGTTGCGGCAGGCCATCGGCCCGCAGCACCATGATCTCCATACCGGGCTTGACGTCGATGGAGTTCCACATGGCCATGTCGGCATCGATGTCGATGCCCGCCGCCATCACCATCACCACGTCTCCCCGGTGGTCCCGCAAGGCGATGCGCACGGGGATGAGCCAGCGCTCCAGCAGGGGAAAGTAATAGGTGCGTCCCACCACCATGCCGTCGTGGTCCAGGGCCTCCATGAGCCCCGTGCGGGAGGGTTCCTGCTCCCGCAGATTGGGCAGGGGACGGTCCGGCGGGATGCCCGACACCAGCACCAGTTGACCATCGGGCCGCGCCAGGCCGAAGCCCGCCACCACCTCGTTGAGAGACAGCATCAGATCCATCAGGCGCCGTCCCTCCGCGGGGGCGTGGAGGGCCCCCAGGTCCTCCAGGCGGCGGCCCAGCACCCGCAGCATGGACTCCTGGTGGCCCAGCACCGCGGCGGTGGAATCCCTCATCATGCGACTCGCGTGGGCGAGTTCCTGCAAAGCGCTTTGGCGGGTCTCGAACCAGGAACTGACGGCGAACAGCAGGAAGGCCCCGGTCATCAGGAAGACCGTCGCCCCATAGATGCGCCGCACCTGGAGGCCCCGGCTCGGCGGCGCGGCGGCGGGGAATTCGGCGTCCTCCTCAGTCTTCTGCTCCATGGCTCACCACTCCCCGGTATCTTTCAGGTCTTCGGCCGGGTGCGGGTGGACCTTGAATGGCACGCGCCCCCGGGAGCGGCCATGGCGCCCTTTGCGACGCCCCGGGGATGGTCCACCATGGGGCCCATGCGCTACTGGCTGCTGCTGCTGTGGGTCGTCCCCCTCGCCTTCCTGTCCCAGGGCCTGTGGCCCGTGGGGATCCTGCCCATGGTCCTCGTCACCGCCTGGGTCCTGGGCGCGCCACGCCGGCCCCGGGGGCGGGACGACGAAGGGCCGTAACCGCCGCTATTCCCGGCCCGCCCCGTCCACAGCCATGCCCCGGGGCACCAGCCGGCGCTCCAGCAGGCCGAACAGGCCCTGCACCAGCAGGGCCAGCAGGGCCGCCGGCACGGCCCCCTGGAGAATAATGGCGGTGTCGTCCAGGCGGATCCCGGTGAGGATGGGCTGGCCATAGCCGCCGGCGCCGATGAGGGCCGCCAGGGTGGCGGTGCCCACGTTGATGACGGCCGCCGTCTTGATGCCCGCGAGGATGGCACGGGAGGCCAGGGGCAGCTCGATGCGGAACAGCCGCACCGGCCCCGCGAGGCCCAGGGCCCGCGCCGACTCCCCGAGGGCCGCCGGGATCCCCATGAGGCCGGCATGGGTGTTGCGCACGATGGGCAGCAGGCTGTAGAGGAACAGGGCGGTCACCGCCGGCGCCGCGCCGATGCCGAGCAGCGGGATCATGAACACGAACAGGGCCAGGGAGGGGATGGTCTGCACCACCCCCACCGTGGCCAGGATGGCGTGGCCGAAGCGGGGCCGGTAGGCCGCGGCGATACCCAGGGGCAGCCCCACGGCGATGGCCGCCGACAGGGAGACCGCCACCAGAAAGAGGTGTTCCAGGGTGCGCCGGCCCATTTCCGCCAGCACCGAGCTCGCCTCATGGCGCCCTTCCACCCCCAGGCTGCGGGCCAGGAATTCCCGGGCCACCGCTCCTTCGCTGCGTCCCTCCAGCTTCACCGCGGCGTTCATGGCGATCATGGCCGCCTCGTCGATGCTCCCCGCCAGGCGGCCGAGGACCGCCATGACCTCCGGCGCCTGCTCGGCCAGCTCCCGGCGGTAGAGGACCACCGCCCGGTAGTCGCGGAAATAGCCGCGGTCGTCCGCCAGGGCACGCAGGTCGTAATAGGCGATCTCCGCGTCGGTGGTGTAGAGGTCCGTGGCATCGATGCGCCCGGCCACCAGGGCCCGGTAGGCGAGGTCGTGATCGAGGCCCGTGACCCGCTCCTGGGGCAGGTCGTAATGGTCCCTGAGGCCCGGCCAGCCGTCCTCGCGCTCCATGAACTCGTGGGAGAAGCCGAGGCGCAGTCGGGGATGGCGGGCGAGGTCCGATATGGACCCCAGGCCGAGCTCCCGGGCCCGCGCCGCCGTGACCCCCACGGCGTAGGTGTTGTTGAAACCCAGCGGCGCGGTCATGGCGAGGCCGCGGGCCGCCAGGGCCCGTTCCAGGGCCGGCCCGTCCGCCACCTCCTCCCCCGCCAGCAGTTCCTGGACCAGCGTGCCGGTGTATTCCGGATAGAGGTGGATGTCCCCCGCCACCAGGGCGCTCCACAGCACCCGGCTGCCCCCCAGTTCGGCGCGATGGCGGGCGGGCCGCCCCGTGGACTCCATGGCCAGACGCAGGATCTCTCCCAGGACGACCGACTCGGTGAACTTCTTGGAGCCCACCACCAGCTCCTGGGCCGGCACCGGGGCCCCGCCCGCCGCCAGCAGAAGAACCAACAGGGTCCGCGCCAGGGCCTTCACCGGGTGGCCGCCAGGAGGGCCTCCAGGGGCCGGCGCTGGGCGGTGATGAACTCGGTGACGAAGGTCTCGGCGGGCCGGCTCACCAGGTCATCGAGGCTGCCCCGCTGCACCACCCGGCCGCCACGCATGAGGGCGATGGAGGAGGCGAAGAAGGCGGCCTCCGCCATGTCGTGGGTCACCAGCACCACGGTCTTGCCGAGACGCCGGAAGATGTCCCGCAGTTCCTCCTGGAGGCGGCTGCGGATCATGGGATCGAGGGCGCCGAGGGGCTCGTCGAGCAACAATAACCCGGGCTCCGGCATCAGGGCGCGCATCAGGCTCACCCGCTGGCGCTGGCCGCCGGACAGCTCCCCCGGATAGCGCGCGAGCAATCCCGATTCCACGTGCACCAGGGCGGCGAGCTCGGCCGTGCGGGCGGCGATACGTGCCGGCGACCACCCCAGGTGACGCACCAGCAGCGCGACGTTGGCGCCGGCCGTGAGGTGAGGAAACAGGCCGCCCTCCTGGATCACGTAGCCCATGCGATGGCGCAATGCCCGTACGTTGTCGGGGCCGAGCACCTCCCCCGCCACCACCACCTGGCCCCCATCCGGCGTCACCAGCCCGGCGATGAGTCGCAGCACGGTGGATTTGCCGCAGCCGCTGGGGCCGATGAGCACCGTGGTCTCCCCCTCACCGCAGTCGAGATCCAGGGGTGCCACCGCCACGGCGCCGTCATAGCTCTTGGACACGGACCGCAGCTCGAGCATCACGTCACCGCCGTGGCGCCCGGCAAGGGGGGAAAGACCTCTCGCGGTGGACGGGTTTTGATCTGGGTCATTTTACTTGCGCGGCCGTTGGGCGATGGTAACGACGCTTCCAACGTGCAATCAGAAGCCTCCTAAGGATGACCCCGCCGCGGCGGGGTCTTTTTTTGCTGCCCGGACCGCCGGAGCAAGCGGTCCGTGGCCCACGGACGGCCGAAGCGGCCGGGGCCCTCCTGGCGCCTCAGGCGGGCCCCGGTCCGCCCGGGGAACCCTGGTCCGGCGGGGCCATGCCCACCAGGCGCTCCTCGCCGGTCTCGTCGTCGTATTCCCGCCGCAACAGGCCGCCGCACTCGGGACAGGTGAAGACCGCGTCCTCGCCGGGCGGCGGGCGCATGGGTTCGAACAGAGGGGCGTCGCAGAGGGGACAATGGGCCCACAGCATGGGTTGAACCTCGTCGCTGGTAGAAGCTGAAAAGATGCCGGAAACCCTGCGCCCGACCCGCGCGCCCCGGGGGGCGGAGGGGAGGCAGGGCAGGGCCGGCGACGTTCAGTCGGAGACACCCCGCACGTCCACGTAGCCCCGCTGGATGGCCGTCTCCATGGCGTCGGCCGCGGCCACCAGTTCGTCGTAGGTCAGGCGCAATTCCTTCAGCATTTCCACCTGATGGCCGGAGGGCAGCTGGTCGTCCAGCCTGGCGATGTCCAGGAACTCCCTGATGTATGCGAGACGCACCTTCGACACCATGCGGATGATGGGTTCGATGTCCGCCAGGGACAACTCCGGGATCTCCCCATGGATCACCTCACGGTTCACGTCCCGTCGGATCTTTTCGAGTTCCAGCAGCAGCCGGTTGTTGTCGTAAGCCAAGATGCCTCCCCGCCAGGATGAAAGTGTAGCCCCAAGTGTGCCCCATGGGCGGCCATTTACAAACCCGTGTGCTGTCCCCCAGGCATCATGGGATGCCGGAAATCGGCGGCCTCCAGGCATGAAGACCGGGGTGGACATGGTCCTGCCATGCCCCTGTCACCCTGCTGACACCGACACCTCCTAGGCTTCGGAAAACCGCCCCCGCCCCCTCTCCCACGGAGGGCCCGATGCCGGGGAAGCCAACCAGACGACACCGCCCGGAGAAATACCGTGTCCCCACGCCGCCCATCCGCACCGCCCCCAGCCACCCCGCCTCGCGGATTGAGCCGCCGGCGCTTCATCGCCGGCGCCGCGTCCGGCCTGGTGGTGGCCCCCGCCTTCCTGCAAAGCGCCCGCGGTGACGGCCTCCATCGCAACGACCCCCTGTTCAGCCTGGGGGTGGCCTCCGGCGACCCCGATGACCATTCCGTGGTGCTGTGGACCCGCCTGGCACCGGAGCCCCTGGCCGGCGGCGGCATGCCCCGGCGCGTCGTCCGGGTGGGGTGGGATATCGCCACGGATCCCGGCATGACCCGGGTGATCCGCAGGGGCCGGACCCTGGCATTCCCCGACCATGGCCATAGCGTGCGGGTGGTGGCCCGGGGCCTGCCGGCTGACCATTGGCTCTACTTCCGCTTCCATGCCCTGGGGGAGACCAGCCGGGTCGGGCGCACCCGCACCTTCCCGGGGCCCCGCGACCCGGCATCCCACATGCGCCTCGCCGTGGTGTCCTGCCAGAACTATGTCCAGGGCTTCTACCCGGCCTACGGCGACATGCTGGATCAGGAACTGGATTTCATCGTCCACACCGGCGATTACATCTACGAGGGCGGCCCCATCGCCCAGCCCCTGGCCGCCGGCCGCAACCATACCGGCGCCGAACTCTTCACCCTGCAGGACTACCGCGACCGCTACGCCCTGTACCGCCTGGACGCGGATCTCCAGGAGGTCCACGCCCGCTATCCGTTCCTGGTGACCTGGGATGACCATGAGGTGGACAACAACTACGCCGCCGGCCGCGCCGAGGAGACGGCGCCCTTCCAGGACAACGACTTCGCCATCCGCCGCCACAACGCCTACCGGGCCTACTCCGAGGCCATGGCCCTGCGCCCCCTGAACCGCCAGCACGGCAACGCCCCGGCCCTGCGCCTCTTTCGCCGGCTGCAGTTCGGCGACCTCGCCGATATCCACATGCTGGATACCCGCCAGTTCCGCAGCGACCAGCCCGCCGGCGACAACTTCGGCTCCACGGATCCGGCGAGCGCCGCCCTCGATCAGGCCGGGTTCCTGGCCGCCCTCGACGAACGGCTGTTCGACGCCGACGGCATCCTCGATGCCGACGCCACTGTGCTGGGCCCCCGGCAGGAGCGCTGGCTGGCGCGCAACCTCAGGAACTCCGGCGCCCTGTGGAACGTCCTCGCCCAGCAGGTGATGGTGACGCCGTGGAACCTCATCGCCACCGCGCGCGCCACCATCGAGCTGGACCCCGCCATCCCGGCGGCCGCCAAGGCCGTCATCGTCGGCGCCATCGACCAGGTCTCGAACCTTTACAACGTGGACGCCTGGGACGGCTATCCGGCGGCCCGCCAGCGCCTGCTGACCATGCTTGACGCCCTGCGCCCCGCCAACCCGGTGGTGCTCACGGGGGACATCCATTCGGCGTGGGCGGCCAACCTGCTGCAGGACTTCTCGGCCCCCGATTCCTCGGACATGCTCGCCGCCGAGTTCGTCTGCACCTCCATCTCCTCCACCTTCCTCGCCCTGGACCCCCGCTTCACCGACCTGACGGTGCGCGCCGGCCGCGCGGACAACCCCCACATCGATTACTTCAACGGCCTGTTCCGCGGCTACTGCCTGTGCGATGTGGACAGGGAGCGCTGGGAGACCACCTACCGCGCCGTCGGCGATGTGGCCAACGCCAGCCTGGCGGACCCCACCCCCAGCCTCGGGCTGGTGCCCGTCCCCGGCGCGCCGGTGGCCACGGACAGGGTGATGCGGGTGGACGCCGGCTTCAACCGGCCCGGCAGCGGCAAGCGCCTGGAGACCACGGCCAGCCGGGCCCTGCCCCCCGCCCCCATCCCCCCCTGGGGCTGACGGCGCGGCCCCGGGGCAGACCGCCGCCAGGGCGCAGCGCAGGAGAACAAAGGCAAAACATGGGCTATCATGGGTCCCGGCCAACCACCCCCGGCACCCATGATCCAACGCCCCCTCGCCTGCGTCGACATCGAGACCACCGGCACCAACCCCCTCCGCGACCGGGTCACGGAGGTGGCGGCGGTGGTCATCGAGGAAGGCACGGTGGTGGAGGAGTGGAGCACCCTGGTGAACCCGGGCACCAGCGTGCCGCCCTACATCCAGTCCATCACCGGCATCACCAACGAGATGCTGGAGGACGCCCCCGACTTCGCGACCATCGTGGACACCCTGGACCGCCTGCTGGCGGGGCGCGTGTTCGTGGCCCACAACGCCCGCTTCGACTACGGCTTCCTGAAGAACGAGTTCAGGCGCACGGGGCGCTCCCTGCGGCGCCCCGTGCTGTGCACCGTGAAGCTGTCGCGGCGGCTCTTCCCCGAGTACCGCCGCCACAACCTGGACAGCCTCATCGCCCGTCACGGCCTCGGCGGCGAGGCCCGCCACCGTGCCCTCGGCGACGCCCGGGTACTGTGGCGCTTCCTGGACAAGCTGGAGGAACTGCGGGACCCGCCGGGGGTGGCCGCCGCCGTGGCCGAGCTGCTGGCCCGCCCGGCCCTCCCGGCCGGCCTGGCGTGGCGCGATATGGAGGCCATCCCCGACGGCCCCGGCGTCTACCTGTTCTACGACGAGCGCAACACCCTGCTGTACGTGGGCAAGAGCGTAAACCTGCGCAGCCGGGTCATGTCCCACTTCTCCGGCGACCACAGCCTCGCCAAGGACATGCAGCTGTCACGCCAGGTGCGGCGGGTGGACTGGATGGAGACCGCCGGCGAGCTGGGGGCACTGCTCAAGGAGGCCCAGCTCATCAAGGAACGCCAGCCCGTCTACAACCGCGCCCTGCGCCGCCACGCCGGCCTGTGCAGCTGGTGGTGGGACCCCGACGACGCCGCGGACGCGCCCCCCCGCCTGGTGGACACCCGCAGCCTCCCGGCCGACACCACCCATAACCTCTACGGCCTGTTCCGCAGCCGCCGGGTGGCCCAGGCCACCTTCCGCAAGCTGGTGGACGAGCACGGCCTGTGCCACAAGGTCACGGGCCTGGAGAAGACCGGCCGCGGGCCCTGCTTCGCCCACCAGCTGCGGCGTTGCCGGGGCGCCTGCGTGGGCCTGGAGACGTCCCTGCAACACCGCCTGCGCATGATGACGGCCCTGGCGCCCCTGCGGGTACGGACCTGGCCCTTCGCGGGCCGCATCGGGTTGCGCGAGCGCGCCCCCGAGGGCGGGCGGGTGGATGTCCACCTGCTCGACCACTGGCGCTATCTCGGCACCGTCACCGACGCGCGCCAGCGGGAACTGTTCGACGCCAGGGGCTGCGACGCCCCCTTCGATGCCGACATCTACGGCATCCTGTGGCGGTTCATGGAACGCCGGCACCGGCGCCTGGATGTGCTGACGACCGAGGAACTCGAGGCCCGCGGTTACTGAGCCCGCGACCCGCCGCGACGGGGCGCGCAATCCTGCCCTAACGGACATGGCGCGAGGCCACCCCGAAGGATGAAAGGTGCGCCATGTCCGTCCCTCACCCCGGCCCTCTC
>JAABTG010000158.1 GCA_011389995.1 Thiotrichales bacterium | reverse complement strand
CACGCCAGGGGAGTAAGTGAGGAGAGTTTCTGACGCCGTGCATATTCTGAGCAGATTCTCAAACCAAGGTCCTTTCTTGCTTCGGCCATGAAGGAGGCTGGTCATTATGAACATCCACCGCAGCAGCTATACCAGCTTCCACCCGGCCCTTCTGGCTTTGTGGGCCATGACCGTTTTGCCTGCCGCAGCAGTGGAAATCGGTGTCGACACGCACTATGAGTTTTCGGTGCAGGATTTCGACGGCAACGTCAGCACGCATACTCCAACGGCTGGCCAAGAGATAGCCGAAGATCTCGCGAACTCCAAGAGCCGCACTCTCTTCGTCGCTCCCGACGACCTGCAGAACGCGGTCGGTCCTGTCAGTTTCAGCGCCCGGGCAGAAGTGACGGACTATCTTTGGCCCCAGTTCAAGGTCGTGGCCTCGGCGCGTACGCAGGCCGCGGCCCTGGCAGATCAGGGCCCATGGCGATATGTCGGGCTCAAGGGCACGGCCCTGGCCTGGATCGATGACGAGATTGTCCTTCGTTCTCCCGGTAAGAGTGGCCGCCACAACTTTGACGTGGACTTCCACATCGATGGCAGCCAGCACCTGGAGTCCGGCATCCTTGATGATCGTAATGCCCCATTCCACCGGGTGCGCGAAGTATCATCCCTGTACCAGGTCCACATGGAGAGCACGGTCGCGGGATTCACTGCGGTGGGAAGGCACCGTTACTTCGCTAGCGACATTACGCCGCCCGAAATTCAGCAGGACGAGACCTTCGTCCCCATTGACCCCTTCTTCGGAGTGTTCACCACCACGGGGGGTAATTCGACGACCCGGTCCATCGATGTCGATGAGACCCGCGCGGCCGTTTGCATCCTTGGCGAGCCCTGCAATGTCAAAATCATGGTCGGTGCCTTCGTCGATATTGGCGTAGAGAATGTGGACGTGGCCGACGCGTTCAACGTCGCCGCGTCGACTTTGTTCGGCAACACCGTACGTCTTACCGGCGCCCGCCTGGTGGATGCCGGCGGCAACCCTCTGCCTTTCACCGTGGAGTCCGCTCTCGGTATCGACTACAAGGGCCTGTCCCAGCCGGTGCCGCTGCCGGCCTCACTCGCCCTGCTGGCACCGGCAATTATCGGTCTTGGCTTCGCTCGACGTGCGGTTCGCCCCGGGGACTTGTAGCCAGCGGGGCGGCGTTATCCTGCGCGCAACTATCGGCGCCGTCCTCGCCGGGGGGGGAACGGAATCACGCCGTCGTAGGATTTCTTCGAGCATAATGCAGAAAAGCGTTCTGCCAATGCACTACCGAGGGGGACTTCCGTGCCACGTTGATCCGAACCGCTGTTGGTAACGGACAGCTTCGGCAGCCTGCGCCCTGACCAAGCGGCCCGATGGCCGGCCTGATTAAGGTGTTCTGCCAGCGCGAATCCGAGAGGCGCGCTCTCTTCGGAAGCGGGTGGACCGGACTGCCGCGTAGCGGTCGATATCACATTACTGGGGGACGTCGTCATGGTCTGTCTCCTCTCAACTTTTCGCGTCACAAATAGAGGGTTCTCGGGTCGTGCGTCACGGCCGGGGGATGTAAGTCTTTAACAAACAGTTTCCCTGGAGTTTCGCGACGAGCAGAGATTAAGTAAAGCCTAATATAATAAATTACTAAGAAAGTTTAAAGTCACGCTTACCGAGGGTTCGTCGGCAGTGCTGCCGCACGACTGCGAAGCAGCCACCGCAACGCGCGGGGCGGTTCGCGGCGGGAATCTCACGGTGGGAGGAGAGAGCTATCGCTTGAAACAGAACCACCTAATCCCTTAAAACTCGGTGGGTCAATTGCATTGGCCAGAACTGGATCAGTTCTGATGGCCATTGACAGTGAGTGCTCCGGATCTTCGCCGGGCGAGGTCGAGTTACGTCAGGACCTCGACGCAATCCCCGCTATGGGCATCCAGGAGCTCGCAGGCGCTGGGGAAAACACGCGCGGATCGACGCGCTTATGGCTGTTGGGGGCCCGCCCCGGTCAGCTCCATCGAGGCGGCCCTATTTGAAGCCCAGCAGGCTGTCCAGGTGGGCGGCCACGCTGCGGCCGAGGGCCGGCAGGTCGTAACCCCCCTCGAGCACCGAGATCACCCGGCCGTCGGCATGGCGCAGGGCCAGCTCCCGGGCCTGGTCCGTGATCCAGGCGAAGTCAGGCTCCCGCAGCCTGAACTGGGCCATGGGATCCGCGGCATGGCCATCGAAGCCGGCGGACAACATCACCAGCTGGGGCCGGAATGCGTCCAGGGGCCCAAGCCACCGCTCCTCCACGGCACGGCGGAAATCCTCGCCGCCGGTGCCGGCCGGCAGGGGGATGTTGATGACGTTGTCGGCCGTCGCCTCGTCACCGCTGAAGGGATAGTAGGGATGCTGGAAGGATGAGCAGAAGAGTACCCGGGGATCGCCTTCGAAGATGTCCTGGGTGCCGTTGCCATGGTGGACGTCGAAATCGATGATGGCGATGCGCTCCAGGCCGTAGGCATCCAGGGCGTAGGCCGCCCCCGCGGCCACGTTGTTATAGATGCAGAAACCCCCGGCGTGATGGCGCTCGGCATGGTGGCCCGGGGGGCGCACGTTGCAGAACACCGTGTCGATATCGTCGTTCATCACCAGGTCCACCGCCTTGATGACCGCGCCCGCGGCGTGGCGCGCGGCCTCCAGGCTGTGAGGGTTCATCAGGGTATCGTCGTCCAGGGGCGCGAGGCCGGTGGTGGGGCTGACGGCGGCGATGAGGTCCAGGTATTCGGGGTCGTGGACCCGCAGCAGCTGTTCCCGGGTGACGGCAGGGGCATCCACATGGCGCACGGTGAAATCGAGGCCCGATGCCAGGAGGGCGTCCTGGATGGCGCCGAGGCGGGCCGGTTGCTCCGGGTGGTCGTCACCCATGTCGTGGAGCCGGCAGCTGGCGTGGGTGACGATGGCCATGGTCATGGCGGCGGGAACCCCCGAGTGGCGAACGAAATGATGCCGTCAGTTTACTGTATCGTCCGCCCGCCCGGAATCGCCGGTCGATGGTCCCCCCCGGGCGCAAAGACGACTAAACTTATAAATCGTGCGGTTGAATCGTGGCCGGCAGGGGTGCGCACCGGCCCTGGTCGAGGGGGGAGCGGCTATTCCTGTCAAGAACCTGGACAAGATCTTCCGGCCAAGGCGCATCGCCCTGTTCGGGGCCGAGGACCGGCCGGGTAACCTCGGCGGGGCGGTCCAGGCCAACCTCATGGGCGGCGCCTTCGACGGCGTCGTCTTCCCCATCCACCCCACCCGCGAGGCCCTCCACGGCGTCGCCACCTATGCCGATGTCCGGCAGTTGCCCAAGGTGCCGGACCTGGCCATCGTGTGCAATCCGGCGGCGGAGGTCCCCGCCATCGTCGAGGCCTGTGGTGCCCGGGGCATCAAGGGCGTGCTGGTGTTGTCGGGGGGCTTTCGCGAAACCGGCCGGGAGGGGGCGGTCCTGGAAGATCAGCTGGAGGCCATCCGCCGGCGCCATGACGGTATGCGCATCCTCGGCCCCAATTCCCTGGGGGTGATCCTGCCCGCCATCGGCCTCAACGCCAGCCATGCTGTCACCATGCCCAAGGCGGGCCACCTGGCCTTCATCTCCGAGTCCCGGGCCCTGTGCAATTCCGTCATCGACTGGGCCACCGAGGAGGGCATCGGCTTCTCCGCCTTCGTTTCCACCGGCAACCGCCTCGACATCGGTTTCGGCGACCTCATCGACTGGTTCGGCAACGACCCCAAGACCCAGGCCATCATCGTCTATCTGCAGAGCCTCACCCATGCCCGGCGCTTCATGTCGGCGGCCCGGGCCTTCGCCATGACCAAGCCCATCGTGGTCTACAAGGCGGGTCACTACGCCGAGACCGTGGATGCCGTGGCCTCCCATACCGGCGACATGGTAGGCGAGGACGCGGTGTTCGAAGCGGCCTTCCGGCGCTGCGGGGTGGTGCGGGCCTATGAGCTGGACGACATCTTCGACGTGGCCGAGGTGCTGGCCTCCCAGCGTCTGCCCCGGGGGGCGCGCCTCGGTATCCTCAGCAACGCCGGCGGCTCGGCCATCATCGCCAGCGATGCCCTTCTCAGCCGTGGCGGCGAGATGGCCGCCCTGGATGAGGCCACGGCGGCGGCGCTGCGGGACCTGCTGCCCCCCGCCGCCCGCCACCGCAACCCGGTGGACATCCTGGACGGCGCGCCCCCGGAGCGCTACGGCACGACCCTGGAGTTGCTGCTGGCGGACCACAACGTGGATGCCGTGCTGGTGGTCTTCTCCGTGCAATCGGGCAACGATCCCTTGACCACCGCCCAAGTGGTGGTGGACAGGGCCCGCCGGGCCGCCAAGCCGGTGCTGGCGGCGTGGATGGGCGGGGCGCGGGTGCGCCAGGGAATTCAGGTACTCAACGAGGCCGGCCTGCCCACCCACAAGACCCCTGAGCAGGCGGTCCGGGCCTTCATGCACCTGGTGTCCTACGCGCGCAACCTGGAGGCCCTCTACCAGACCCCCAGGGACGTGCCCGTGCGCTTCGACCTCAACCGCCGCAAGCTGCGCCGGCGTCTCGAGCCGCTGCTGGCGGGACGGCGGCGTTCCATGGCCAACCAGGCCATGGCCTTCCTCAAGGCCTATGGCATCCCGGTGTGCCACACCTGCGTGGTGGCCTCCGCCGATGAGGCGGTCCAGGCCGCGGCCCGGGCGGGCTTCCCGGTGGTGCTGAAGGTGATGTCACCCCAGATCCCCCACAAGGTGGAAGTGGGCGGCGTGGCCCTGGACCTGCCCGACGTGGAAGCGGTGCGCGGTGCCTACCATCGCATCCTGGAGGATACCCGCCGCCACTGCGGCGACGTGGAACTCCACGGCGTGTGCGTGCAGCCCATGGTGGCCCTGGAGGGTGTGGAGTTGATCCTGGGGGCCAAGAAGGACCCCACTTTCGGCGCCGTGATCATGGTGGGGATGGGCGGCGTGGCCACCAACGTCCACAACGATCGCGCCCTCGGACTGCCGCCCCTGAACGAGCACCTGGTGCGGCAGATGCTGGAATCCCTGCGGGCCTGGCCCATCCTCCAGGGCTATCGCGGCCAGCCACCGGTGGATATGGACCGCCTCATCGAGGTGATCATCCGCTTCTCCCTGCTCGTCGCGGACTACCCGGAGATCGATCAGTTCGACATCAATCCCCTGCGCTGCACCAGCAACGGCGTAGTGGCCCTGGATGCCTTCATGGTGTTGGACACGGCCCGCCCCCCGGCCGGCGCGGAAGCCTTCTCCCACCTCGCCATCCGACCCTACCCTGAAGACTTCGTGCGCCATGGCCGTGCCGCCGACGGCACACCCGTCACCCTGCGCTCGGTACGGGCCGAGGACGAGCCCATGTGGCATGGGCTGGTGGCCAGTTCCTCCACCGAATCCATCCGCTTCCGTTTCCGCTCCGTGTTCCGGCAGACCTCCCACCGCATGGCGGTGGAGCACTGCGTCATCGACCACGAGCGCCAGATCTCCATCGTCGCCGAAGTGGCCCTGGACGAGGGCACCGAAATGGCCGGCATCGCCCAGCTGCTGGCGGACTCGGACCACGAGACGGCCGAGTTCGCCGTGCTCGTCTCCGACCCGTGGCAGCGGCGCAAGATAGGCGGCATGCTGCTGGACCACTGTATGGAACTGGCCGCCAAATGGGGCGTGCAGCGGGTGATGGCGGAGACCGACCCCCAGAACCGGCGCATGCTGGAGGCCTTCAAGAAGCGCGGCTTCACGGCCGAGGTACACTACGAGGACGACGTGGTGTTCCTGCACAAGACCCTGGGCAGCCAGCGGCCCGTCCCCGCGCCCGCCTTGCCCGTCGGATAACCCTCCCCGGCCTCTTTAAAAACGGGGGCGTTTTTCTATATACTTGCGCGCTTCGCTCCGGAACCACGGGTAACGCAACGTCGGCCCCGTTCACCGGGCCGGGGTGAGACGAGGCATCGCCCGCAGCGCCAGGGATGGCAAGGAAAGATCATTATCGAAGGGCCGTTAGCTCAGTTGGTAGAGCAGCTGACTCTTAATCAGTAGGTCCAAGGTTCGAATCCTTGACGGCCCACCAAATTCAACAAGTTACGACAGCCCCGCCATAGCGGGGCTTTTTCGTTATACGAACGGGCAACGGGCGATGCCTTCAACGCTGTCCCCAGGGACATGGGCTTTGGAGAAGTTTGCCTGACAACTGCGGGTGGCGACTTCTAGAGGGTCGGCGGCCAGCAATGCCCGCCCGCCACCCGGTACGGCACCACGGGTGCCCAAACCAGTGCCACATTCGAAGCTGCCATCGCAGCGGTCTCGTTCTTGAACAGGGATACGACATGTGCACCCGCTACATCACCCCGGACCGCAGAGCCATGGAGGCCTACGTCTCCCACGTGCCGCCGTGGTGGCACCAGCGCTTCGATGTGCGCATCACGGATCGGGTGCCGGTGGTGAAGGTGGGCGCCGGCGGTGAGCGGGTACTGGAGCCCATGTACTGGACCCTGCTGCCGCCGGACGCGGACCCGCAGGCCTAGCGCCTGCCGACCTGGAATCTCCGGGGCGAGCGTCTGGAGGAGAGCCCCATGTATGGGCAGCCCTTCAGGACCAGGCGCTGCCTGCTGCCGGCGGCGGGCTTCTACGAGTGGCCCGAGGTGGATGGCAGGAAGGTGCGCCATTGCATCCGGCCCGCCGGAGACGGCCTGTTCCTCATGGCCGGGCTGTGGAACCCCCGGGTCTCCCGGGACGGCGCCGGGGAGGGCTTCACGGTGGGCATGGTGACGACCGTCGCCAATGAGTTCATGAAACCGCTGCACAACACCGGGGCCAACCCGCACCGTATGCCGGTCATCCTCGACCCCCGGTGGGGGGATACCTGGCTGTTCGGTGAGGTGGAAGAGGCCCGGGAACTCGTCGGGCCGTGTCCCGACGAATGGCTCCGGGCCTACCCCGTGGCCCGCAACCTCGGCGACGTGCCCGAGCAGATGGAGCCGGCGGGCGACTGTAACCATGTCGTAACGCGGCGGCGCTAGGCTCGCCACGCGGGGTTTTTCGGCGGGGCCCTGCGCCGGCTGGAAGGGCGGGATCCCCCCCACCGCGAGGAACATGGCATGGCACCCTTCAGAGCGGTTCGCAGTCTCCGCGTTCGCTACATCATCGGGTTGAGCGCCATCGCCGTGCTCGTCACCGCCTCCTTCATGTCGATGCAACACGTGGTGTCGGCGCAGCGAAACTTCTCCCAGTTGGTCAATCTCGCGAGTCACCAGTCCGGTCTGTCCAGCCGCATTGCCTACTTCGCGAGCCTCATGGCCACCACCGGGCATGAGGATGAGTTTCAGGTGGCGCGTTCTCAGGTGGGGCGTACCATCAGCAAGATGGAGCGCGCCCATCAGACGCTGCGGCAGGGGGCGCCGGAGAAGGGCATACCGCGGGTGGAGAGCGCCAGCCACCCTGGCGCTCATCTATGATGATCCCAGCGTCGGCCTCAGCCTGGCCCTGGAGCGCTATCTCGGCCATGCCCGCGGCGTCTACGACACCCCCATGGCGGAACTCGACACGGGTTCCTACGATTTCATCTATCTCACCACCTACGGCCCTCACGTGTTGGAGCCCATGTTTGATGCGGCCGTCGAGGAGTACGAGCGCATTGGCCGTGCCGCCATCGTGCGCATCGAGGAACTGGAACGGGTCATCTGGATGGCCTCTCTCTTGACGCTGCTGTTGGAGCTCACTCTCATCTTTCGTCCCCTGGAGCGGCGCATCCGCGACACCATCGGCTCCATGGAAGAGACGGTGAGGGAATTGGAGGTGACGCGGGAGCGCTTGCTGGCGGCGCAGCGCCTGGCGGCGGTAGGGGATTGGGAATGGGAGCCCGTGGGTGGTCATCTTACCTGGTCCGATGAGGTCTTCCGCATCTGCGGCGTGGCCTCCCGGGGCTTCGTCCCCACGCCGGCCAATGCCCTGGCCCTGGTACACCCCGAGGATCGGCAGGCGGTGCGGGATGCCCTGGCGGGGGTCCGTGCCGGAGGCGCTGCGGAGTCCTTCGAGCATCGCATCGTGCGCGGGGACGGCGCCCAGCGTCTGGTGCTGCAACAGGCCATGGCCCGGGGCGGCGGCGACGCTCGGGTCATGGGAACCATTCAGGATATTACCGAGCGCAGGCTTGCAGAAGAGCGCATCCGCGAACTGGCGCTTTACGATCCCCTCACCGGGCTGGCCAACAGGCGTTTGCTCAAGGACCGCCTGGAGCATGCCGTGGCGGCGGCCCGCCGCCACGACGGTTGGGGTGCGGTGCTGATGCTGGACCTGGACAACTTCAAGGTCCTCAACGATACCCAGGGGCATGATGCGGGGGATGCCCTGCTCATCGAGGTGGGCAAGCGCCTGATGGGGACAGTGCGGGCGACGGATACCATCGCCCGCCTGGGGGGCGACGAATTCGTGGCCATATTCGAAGACCTCGGCCCCTCGGAGGCCGAGGCCCGGGCCCATATCAGAGACGTAGGCGAGAAGATCCGCGCCGTGCTCAACCGGCCCCGTTCCATACCCGGCGCCCGGCACGAGTACCACGTGAGCGTGAGCATCGGCATCACCCTGTTCAGCGGCGGCGTCGATGGCGTGGAGGATCTGCTCAAGAAGGCCGACGTGGCGATGTTCGAGGCCAAGGAGTCTGGCCGCAACTGCGTGCGTTTCTTCACCGAGGAGCGCCAGGCCAGCATCAATTCGCGCACCAGCATGGCCGACGCCCTGCGCCGTGCCCTGGAGAATCACGAGCTGGCCCTGTACTACCAGCCCCAGGTGTCTGCGGCGGGCCGCGTGGTGGGTGCGGAGGCGCTGGTGCGCTGGTTTCCACCCCGGGGGCTGCCCATCAGTCCCGCCGAGTTCATCCCCCTGGCGGAGGAGACTTCCTTGATCCTGCCCCTCGGCGAGTGGGTGTTCGAGACGGCGTGCAGCAATCTGCAGGAATTGGCCGGTGACGCGCTGCCGGAGCGTTTCACCCTCTCCGTCAACATCAGCCCGCGTCAGTTTTCCGACAGCGAGCTTCAGCACAAGCTCAATCACGCCATCGCGCGGCATGGGGTGGATGTCTCGCGCCTGCGGCTGGAGTTGACGGAGACGTCGTTGTTCCAGGACCTGGAGCGTGCCGAGGCGGTGCTGCACGAGCTGCGACGGGGCGGCCTGCGCATCGAACTCGACGACTTCGGTACCGGCTATTCGTCCCTGACGTCCCTGCGCACCCTGCCCCTGGATACCCTCAAACTGGATTGCAGCCTGGTGCGCGACCTCGGCGTGGACAGCACCAGTGGTGCCATCGTGCGGGCCGCCATTGCCATGGCCAAGGCCCTGGACCTCTCGGTGGTGGCCGAGGGGGTGGAGACCCCCGAGCAGAAGGCCTTCCTGATACGGGAGGGTTGCGACGTGCTCCAGGGCTTCCTGTTCGCCCGTCCCATGCCATTGGAAGAGTTGGCCGTGACCCTGCGGGAGGAATCTCTGCTGAGTGCCGCCCCGGCAAACGTGGTCCCCATCGGCGAGCGGCCCGGCGCCAACCCATAGGGTCGCCATCTACGCCCCTTGGTCCTCCCGCGGCCATGTCCGGGCTGGCCATGCCGATGAGCGGAGAGCTACCGGCGGCGATGGCCCCGGGGCATGTCGTCATGAGGGGCTGGAGATCTTGACGCCGGAACACCCGCTTCGTGCCGCGGGTCGCCGTATGGGGCGCCATGACCCTGGTGCCGGGCCTTGCCTGCCGGCGGTGGAGTGGGGAAGTGGCCGGGATGGCCGCGGGGATCCCATTGGAGGACTTGAGGTATATCCGCTGCGGCCGGAGGAACCTTTAACGTGAAAGTCGCGCAGCGACACCTGTGGACTCCCTCTCCCTTTGGGAGAGGGCCGGGGTGAGGGACGGACATGGCGCACCTTTCATCCTTCGGGGTGGCCTCGCGCCATGTCCGTTAGGACAGACTGTGCTATTCGGTATTTCCTGAAGGCTCAATCCGTCCGGGGCAGCCGTCGGCGCGTTGGAGTCGACGTCGGGTGGCCGACGTGTCTGCCGCCTGGCTCCAAGCCATGGTCAT
>JAABTG010000157.1 GCA_011389995.1 Thiotrichales bacterium | reverse complement strand
TGCCTCCTCCTCTTGCCTTGCCTGGCGCACTGCGCCCGGCGCGACTTCTCGAACATTCTTACGGGACAGGACACTAGACGTACTCGTCGCCGCCGGCGCCGCCGAGGGAAATGGTACCCTCTTCGGACATGCGACGGGCAACGCCCAGGATCTCCTTCTGGGCGGCCTCCACCTCGCTGAGGCGCACCGGGCCCTTGGCATCGAGGTCGTCCCGCAGCATCTCCGCGGCACGCTTGGACATGTTCTTGAAGAATTTCTCCCGCAGGGATTCGTCGGTGCCCTTGAGGGCGATGAGCAGGGAATCCGAGGAGATCTCCCGGAGCAGCGCCTGGATGCTGGTATCGTCCACGTCCATGAGGTTCTCGAAGACGAACATGAGGTCCTCGATCTGCTGGGACAACTCGGCATCCACCTCCTTGACATGCTCCATGATCTCCTGCTCCGAGGAGGTCTCCATGAAGTTGAGGATCTCCGCCGCGGCCCGCGTCCCTCCCACGGAGGAGGCCTTCACATTGGAGCCCGAGACCTGGGCCTCGAGGATCTGGTTTAGCTCGTTGAGGGCCTGGGGTTGCACCGTATCCAGGGTGGCCACCCGCAACAGCAGATCGGGGCGGGTACGCTCGGGCAGGTAGGACAACACCTCGGCCGACTGATCGGCGTCGAGAAAGGCGAGCACGATGGCAATGATCTGGGGATGCTCGTTGCGGATCATGTCCGCGATGCCCCGCGGGTCCATCCATTTCAGGGTGTCGAGACCGTTGGCCGAGCCGCCGATGAGGATGCGGTCCATGAGGCCGCTGGCCTTCTCGTCACCCACGGCGCGCACCAGCATGTTGCGGATATAGCTCTCCTGATCCACTCCCAGGGAGGTGTGGGTGCCCAGGGCGTCCACGAACTCCTGCATGACCCGCTTCACCTGGGCCTGGGTGATGCCCGCCACCTCCGACATGGCGGAACCCACCTTCTGTACGTCCTTGGGCCCCAGGTGCCGCAGCACCTCGGCGGCGCCTTCCTCGCCGATACTGAGCAACAGCACGGCGGCCTGCTGGGGGCCCGACAGGGCCTTGTCGGTGATTTCGTTCTTGTCAGCCATCAACATTCACCCAATCTCTGACCAGTTGGGCCACCCGCTTGGGGTCGTCCTGCACCAGTTTCCTTACCACTTCCAGGCGACGCTCATGGGTGGCCGTGTCCGGTAACTGTAGCATCTCGTCGTCGCCTTCCACCCGTCGCACGAAGCCGTCGTCATCCTGGCTTTGCCCCTGGCCCCGATTGGCCATGGAGGCCTCCAGCTTGGCCTGCATGTCCCGCAACTCGGAATCCGCGCCCGTCAGGCGACGCATGGCCGGGCGCAACACCCCGAAGATCAGGAACAGTACCAGCAGCACCCCCAGCACCTGCTTGGACAGGCTGATGAACCATGTCTGTTCCCACAGGGGCTGCGCCACCGCGGACTCGGCGGGCAGGGGTTCGGTGAAGGAGACGTTGGTCACCTGCACCCGGTCCCCCCGCGACTCGGTGAAGCCGATGGCCTCCTTCACCAGGGTCTCGATGCGGGCGGTCTCCTCCGGGGTCAGGGCGCGGCGCTGGACGGTGCCGTCGGCGGCCGGGCTGCGATGGTCGTCCACCACCACCGCCACCGACAGCCGGCGCAGCACCGCGCTCGGCATCACCGTGTGGCGGATGGTCTTGTCGATCTCGTAGTTTTTGGTCTCGCGGCGCCGTGACGGCACGTCGCCACCGGCCCCCTGGCCTTCGAAACCTTCCGCCTGTTCGGGCGCCGCCCCGGCCCCGGGGGGCTGGTTGGTCAGGGCCCCGGGGATGCCGGCCGCCCCCGCCAGGCCCTGCTCCACCAGGACCTGTTCACTGCGCAGGGCCGGCAGATCGGGATTGTAGATCTCGCGGGTCTGCTCGGTGCGGGTGAAATCCACGTCCGCGGAGACCTGGGCCTCCAGCCCGTCCAGGCCCACCACGGGCCGCAGGATGTCGTGGATGCGCCGCACATAGCCCTCCTCCAGCCGGTTCACGTAGTCCAGCTGGTTCGAGCTCATGGCCATGGCCGAGTCCCCTTCCGGCCGGGTCAGCAGGCGGCCCCGCTGGTCCACCACCTTCACGTTACCGGGCTCCAGCCCCGGTACCGCCGCCGCCACCATATGGGCGATGGCGTTCACCTGGCCCTCCCCCAGCTTGCCCATGCCGGTGAGGGTCAACAGCACCGAGGCGGTGGCCGGCCGGGGCTCCCGCACGAAGGCGGACTGGCGGGGCTGGGCGAGGTGAACGCGGGCACTGCGCACCCCATTGACGGTGCTGATGGAGCGCCCCAGCTCCACCTCCAGGGCGCGCTGGAAACGGGCCTGTTCCACGAACTGGCTGGTGCCGAAGCTCTGTTCCTCCTGGAGGATCTCGAAGCCCACCTCGCCGCCCCCCGGCAGGTTCTGGGCGGCCAGGCGGAACCGCGCGTCATAGACCTCGTCGGCGGGCACCATGATGGAGCCGTTGCGTTCGTCCAGGCGGTAGGGCACGCCGGTGGCATCCAGGGCCGCCAGCACCTCGCTCGCCGCCCCCGGCGACAAGCCGCCATAGAGCAGGGCGTAATCGGCCTTGGTGGTCCACAGGGCGATGGACACCCCCAGGGCGACGGTGGCTGCCAGGGCTATCAACAGGCCCACCTGGCGCAACGCCGAGAGGCCCAGCATGCCGCGCCAGGGATTGGGGTTACCCAGGGGTGACGGCAACGCCTGGGTGCCTTGGGCCTCTGCCATGTCAGTGTCTCCGGACGCGTGTCGGGTTCATGGCCATCAGATGCGCATGCTGCTGATGTCTTTGTAGGCCTGCACCAGACGGTTCCTCACCTGGAGCAGGGCCTGGAAGGAGATGCTGGACTTCTGTACCGCGATCATCACCTGGGCCAGTTCCACGTTGGGATCGCCTTTCTCGAAGGCCGCGGTCATGTCCTTGGCCTCCCTGGACGTGGCGTTCACGGTATCCAGGGACTGCTTGAGCAGGGCGTTGAAATCGGCGCCCCCGGCGGCGTCACCGGCGGCGCCCTCCGCCGGCGCCTTCGCTTGGGCGCTGATGGCCCGCATCTGGGCCAGTACATTGTTGATTTCGGTGGCATCCACTCTCATAGGGCAAACCTCTGTTGGTGTTACTCCGCCACGGCCATGCCCGCTTCGCGGAGCTTTTGCAGTTTGTAGCGCAGGGTCCTGGGGCTGATGCCCAGCAGCTTCGCGGCCTCCTGCTTGCTGCCATGGCCGCGTTTGAGGGCATCGAGGATCAATTCCCGCTCCTTCTCCCGCAGATCCACCCCCAGGGTGGTCTCCTCCGCCGCCTCTCCCATGGCCTCCCCTGCCGTGTCCCCAACGAAGTCCATGGGCGCCCGCGACGAGGCCCGGGGGGCGTTCCGGGGGGCCTCGAAATGGAGATCCCGGGGCCCGATCTCGCCGCCGCCATTGAGGATCAGGGCCCGTTGCACCACGTTGGCCAGCTCCCGCACGTTACCCGGCCAGCCATAGGCCACCAGGGCATCCCGGGCCGCGGCGCCGAGGCGGGGCGTCTCTCCGCCGCCGGCATGGAGCCGCAGCAGATGGCCGGCGAGGGCGACGATATCCCCCGGCCGCTCCCGCAGGGGCGGCACATGGAGAGGGAAGACGTTGAGACGGTAGTAAAGGTCCTCCCGGAAGGCGCCCCCGCGCACCACCTCCGCCATGTCGCGATTGGAGGTGGCCAGCACCCGCACGTCGAGGGGTATCAGGCGCTGGCTGCCCAGGCGCTCCACCTCCCGCTCCTGGAGCACCCGCAGCAGCTTGGCCTGCAGGCCCAGGGGCATCTCGGATATCTCGTCCAGCAGCAGGGTGCCGCCGTTGGCCTGCTCGAACTTGCCGGGCGCCGACTTGTAGGCCCCGGTGAAGGCCCCCTTCTCGTAGCCGAACAGCACCGCCTCCAGCATGTTCTCGGGGATGGCCGCGCAGTTGATGGCCACGAAGGGGCCGTGGGCGCGGGGCGAATGGACATGGAGGTAGCGGGCGTAGACCTCCTTGCCGGTACCGCTCTCGCCGCTGATCATCACCGTGGCCTCGCTGCCCCCCACGCGGGCGGCCAGGGCGAGGAGGTCCCGGGAGACCGGGTCCTCGGCGACGGGGCCGTGGGCGGAAGCGGCCTCCGCCGGCAGGTGGCTCACCACCTTGCTCACCAGCACCTCCCCCTCGAAGGGCTTCACCAGGTAATCCACCGCCCCCATCTTCATGGCCTCCACCGCCTGCTGGACCGTGGCATAGGCGGTCATGAGGATCACCGGCGTGTCGCCCCCCAGGGCCCTGACGCCCTTGAGGAAACTCATGCCGTCCATGGGGCTCATCTGGATGTCGCTGACCACCAGGCGGGGCCGCTCCCCGCGCAACTGCGCCAGACCTTCCGCGCCATCGCCGGCGCTCACCACGTCGAGCCCGGACAGGGTCAGGGTCTCCCTCAACGCATCCCGCAGGTCCACGTCGTCCTCGACGATGAGCACATGGGGGTCCACGGTCAGGCCCCCGGGCCCGGCGCGGGTGACCGGCGGCCCGCGCCGCCCCCCCGCCCGTCCCGGCGCGCGGGCAGGACGATGGCGAAGCACGCGCCTTCGCCGGGCGCCGTACGCAGGTCGATGCGCCCACCGTGGGCATGGACCACCGCCCGCGCCACCGCCAGCCCGAGGCCGTTGCCGCCGGCACGCATGGTCACGAAGGGCTCGAACACCCGGCCCGCCTGTTCGGCCGTCATGCCCGGTCCGTCATCGGCCACCTCCACCACGAATTCACCATTCCCGGCACCATCCCCGGCGCCATCCCGGCCGAAGCAGCGAAGCTCCACCACCACGTCGGGCCCGCCCGCCTCCACGGCGTTGTTCACCAGGTTCTGCACCACGCTGGCCAGGGCATCCTGATTGCCCTGGATGTACACGCCGGCGGCATCGAAACGGCCGCGGCAGTATCCACCGCGCTGGCGGCAGACGGCCCGGGCGCTGCCCTCCAGGGCCTCGTAGAGGGGCTCCGGCTCCAGTTCCACCACCTCGAATTCGCCGGTATGGGCGAAGGCCAGCATGTCCTTCACCAGCCTTTCCATGTGGCCCAGCACCTCCCGCAAGCGTGCTCCCGTCTGCGCCCGCCGCGCTGGCGGCAGCCCCTCCCGGGTGAGATTGCCCACCTGCAGCAGGGCCGTGGAGATGGGGGTGCGGATCTGGTGGGCCAGGGAGGCCGCCATGCGGCCGATATCCGACAGACGCCGGAGATGGGCGATACGGCCCTGCAGTTGCCGGGTCTCGGTGACATCGTTGAACAACAGGATCTGGCCGGGCTCGGTGCCCAGGGAACAGGTGGATATGCTCACCCGCCGACCGTTGGCCAGGCTTACGTCATGGCCGTCATCGGGCTGGGGGCGGAATGCCTGCTGCACCACCTCCAGCCACGGCCGGCCCGTCAGGGAGTCGCCGAACAGCGCCTGCGCCGCCGGATTGCACTCCGCCACCCTGCCATCGCGGTCCACCACCACCACCCCCGCGGGCAGGGATTCGATGAGCAGGGTCAGTCGGTGGGCCAGGCGTTCCTTCTCATCCAGGTCCCGGGCCCGGGCATCCCGTGCCCGGCCCAACTCCTCGGTGAGGTGATGGACCCGGGCCTGCAACACCCCATAGGCCTCCACCAACAGGCTGTAGTTCTCGTTGAACTCGCCGAAGGCCTTTTCCAGAGCAGCCGATGAGATGCCGGAACCCATGATCGGTCGATTACCCCCGACGGCCCGCATGGCCGACCGTCCGCTGCCACCGCGCTGCGCTGCCCTTAGCCTCCGTCACCCCTCACCCCCCCTGACATGCCTGCCCACCGGATTCATGAAAAAGCCGACTCGCCGTGGCGGCCTGACGCCGCCCTCGCAGGGGTGGTAGCAATTACCATGCCTGAGGACTCAGGTCTTTAACTTCAACAACTTATGGGCCGGCCTGGCGGCGGCCGGGGCAGGATCGTCAGAAGTCCGTGACGTCTTCCGGGCGCTTGATGCCGTGCTTGCGCATCTTTTCCACCAGGGTGGTGCGCCCCAGGCCGAGGCGTTTCGCCGCCCGGGCCACCACCCCATCCACCTCGTCGAGGGCCTGCTTGATGAGGGTATATTCCAACTGGTTGATGTATTCCTTGAGGTCCAGCCCGTCCGCCGGCAGACGATGGGCGGGGCCTTCCGTCATCGCCATCGCGGCCGCCATATCCTCCCCTTCGGACAGCGCCGGGGCAATCTCCCCCAGATGGGCCCTGAACCGTTCCGGAAGCTCCGACACGTCCACCACCCCGTAGGGGAACAGGATGGCCAGGCGCTCGATGAGGTTGGCCAGTTCGCGCACGTTGCCGGGCCAGCCATACCCCGTGAGGGCCCGCACCGTGCGCTCGTTGAGGCGTACCGAACCGCGCCCTTCCGCCTCGATACGTTTGATGAGGGTGGTGACGAGGTGGGGCAGATCCTCGGTGCGTTCCCGCAGGGGCGGCAGGTTCACGGGAAAGACGTTGAGACGGTAGTAAAGGTCCTCGCGGAACCGACCCGCCGCGATGGCCTCCTCCAGGTCGTTGTGGGTCGCGGCGATGATGCGCACATCCGCCCGCAGGCTCTTGTTGCTGCCCACCCGCTCGTAACAGCGTTCCTGCAGGACCCGCAGCAGCTTGACCTGCATGGCCAGGGGCATGTCGCCGATCTCGTCCAGGAACAGGGTTCCCCCTTCGGCGATCTCGAAACGCCCGCGGCGGGCACTGATGGCCCCGGTGAAGGCGCCCTTCTCATGACCGAAGAGTTCGCTCTCCAGCAACTCGGCGGGGATGGCGCCACAGTTGACCGGCACGAAGGGCCGGTGACGTCGCGGCGACAGGGTATGGATGGTGCGCGCCGCCACTTCCTTGCCCGTACCCGATTCCCCCAGCACCAGCACCGTGGCCTCGGAACCCGCCACCTGCTCGATCATACGGCGCACCCGCACCATGCCCCGGCTCTCCCCCACCAGGCCCTTGTGCTCGTCCGCACCCTTATGCTGCGGCGTCACCCGGGGGGAGCCGTGGCAACGGACCAGGGCCTCCTTGACCTGGTCCAGCTTCAGGGGAAAGGGAACCGTCACCGCCCGCGGATGGACGGGAACCGACTCTCCCGTGCCCGCCACGATCACCCCGGTATCGGGAAACACCCCGGCCGCGTGATCCAGACCCTCCGCGTCGCCCGCCTCGAGGGCGCCGGGACCGAACAGCACCACGTCCGGCGTCCCTTCACCCTCCTCCACCCTGCGCAGCAGGCCGGGCACCGGGTTCAGACACACCAGCACCCGATAGTCCATGAAACCGAACACCGCTTCGATGCCGGCCCGGCATTCATCATCGGGCTCGATCACGAGTACTGTGGGCATCGCCCCTCCGTTTCATGAGTTGTGCGCTCGCCAGGCCCCATCCCGGCACCAGGCAGCCCCCCCCGTGGGGCATCAGGGTGAAGAGCTTAGACCACATCCCCTGTTTGGGAAACCACCGGCCGTCAATAATCTGGCGGCGCGTTGCCTCTACCGCACAACCCCCGTAGGAGCGCCCTTGGGCGCGAACGGACCTCGGTGGGCCGTTCGAAGCCTATGTTCGCGGGCAAGCCCGCTCCTACGGGAAGGTGGCCCGCGGCGGTTTTTTGGGGGGTCTAACTGCGAGTGTAGGCGGCCTGCATGCGGCGGCCGTCCTGCATGCGGCCGAGGGTTGCCAGGATCTTGCCGCGGGCGGCAATGGCCTGCCGCTCGAGGCGGTGGTTGAGGCGCTGGAGCTCCTCCAGCCGCGGGCGGTGGACGGCATCCAACGGCGGCAGGCCGGCCAGCAGTTCCTCCAGTACCCGGCGGCGGGGTTCCAGTTCCAGCAGCTCGTCCCACGCCTCGGCGTCGGCGTGGCGCTCCATGGCGGCGTAGACGCCCACCAACTCATGGAGCACGGCGGCTGCGGTGTCCTCGCCGGGGTAGTGATGGGGGCCAGACACGGCTTCAGGGGTTGGTGGCGGTGTCGCGGACGGCGTTGGTCTCGTCCAGCTTGGCCGGCAGCTGGTCCCAGGCGCTCTTGATCTCCGCCAACAGGCCATGGACCTCCTTGAGCTTGGTGACGTCGTTCTCCAGGTTGGCCTCGGTGAGGCGGCGGGTCATGTAGTCGTAGAGGCGGTCCAGGTTGGCCGCGATGTCGCCGCCCTTTTCCATGTCGAGGCTGCCCTGGAGCCCGCCGATGATGGAAACGGCCTGGCCGATGGCGGCACCCTTGCGGGCCGTCTCGCTGCGGCTGATATGGCCGCTGGCGGCGGCGATCTGGGACAGGGCGCCATCCATCAGCATCTGCACCAGGCGATGGGGTGAGGCATCCGCCACGGCCGACTTCGCACCCACGTCCTGGTATTGCCTCAGGGCCTTGTAGTTGACCATCATCTATGTCCTCTCGGTTGAATGCCGCGGCTGGTTATGGAGTGGGCGGCGGGTGGATCAACGGTTCCTGTCGCCCGGCAGGGGCACGTTGGCCAGCTGTTGGGTCAGGAAGCTACCGGTGTTTTGCAATCGCGATACCAACTGGTCCATGGCCGTGAACTGGGCCCGCAGGCGGGACTCCAGGGCACCGATGCGCCGGTCCAGGTCCAGGCGCCGGTCGCCGATGCCCTCGATGCGGGTATTGAGACCGTCGATGCGGTTGTCCAGCAGGCCGTCGTTCTGCAGGAACCCCTCCAGCACGCCGCCGGCGCGGGCCACCAGCCCGCTGTCGCCACCGAACAGGGCCGCCACCGCCGCGGGATTGTCGTCGAGGGCCGTGGTGAGGGCCGCGTCATCCACCGCCAGGCGGCCATCGTCGCCGGTGGTGACGCCCAGGGCCGCGAGGCTGCTCACCTCCCCCGCGGCCCCGACGCGGTCGAACAGGGTGCTGCGCAGTCTCGAATCGAGGATGCGCAGGGTGGAATCACCCAGCAGCGGCCCCCCCTGGCGGGTATCGGGGTCGAAGCCGGTGAGGCTGTCCCGCAACTCCGTGAAACCGTTGAAAGCCGTCACGAAGGCATTTACCGCCGTGCGCGCGGCGCCGGTGTCCTCGCCGATGGTGAGGGTGGCCGGGTTGCCGGGATCGGCGCTCTCGAGCCGCAGGGTGACGCCGTCGATGAGGTCGTCCACGGTATTGGCGGAGCGGGTGGCGGCCTGGCCGTCTATGCGGATAAGGGCATCCTCGGCGGGGTCCAGCTCGATGAGGTTGGCGGTGCCCGCGCCCTGGGGGTCGTAGGCCAGACGGGACAGGCCCGCGACATCGCCGTCGTTGCCGTCGTCGTCGGCCGTGGTCACGCTGAGGGCGTTGGCGCTGCCCGGCTCCCGGGCGGTAAGCACCAGGCGGCTCTCGGTACCCCCCGCGCCGTCGTCCACGTTGACGATGCCGGCACTGACGATGGTGTTGTCGGCGGCCTCGTTGATGGCGTCACGAATGGCCCCCAGGCTGCCGTCGCCGGCATCGACGGTAAAGCCGTCGCTAGCGCTGGCGATGGTGAGGGTGCCGGTGCCCACCAGGGCGTCGGCGCCGCTGAAGCCCGTGGAGCGCAGCTTCTGGGCGCTGGCCAGGCGTTCCACCTCGATGGAGAAGCTGCCGGTGGCGGCGCCGCCGTCGGCCGTCGCCGTGAAGGTCTCGGGTGCCGCCGAGGTGACGGTGCGGCCCTGGAACAGCTGGTCCCCGTCCAGGTCCTCCAGGGCCCCCTGGACGTCGGCGAGGGCGGATTTCAGCAGGCTGAAGCCGGACAACTCGGCCTGCAGCCCGGCCTCGCGGCGGTCCAGGCGCTGGACCGTGGGCTGGCGCTCGGAGGCCACCAGCTGGTCCACCAGGCTGTTGATATCGATGCCCGAACCGACTCCGCTGACGGAGATGCCTGCCATAAACTCGACTCCTCAGAAGACCACCGCGGGGAAACACCCAAGGCACTATGCACAGAAATATGCAAACCCTATGCCTTTTCCTGCAGCAGTCCGCTGTCGAATTCCTTCAGGTGCCGTAAGACGTTCAGCACCTGCTCGGGGGGGATCTGGCGAATGAGTTCCTCGGTATTGGCGTCATAGACCTCGATGACCGC
>JAABTG010000156.1 GCA_011389995.1 Thiotrichales bacterium | reverse complement strand
AGACGGGTGTGGACAGTGCCGTGACGTACAGCACCAGCGCGATAAGGGACAGGACAGCGGGCGGTGTCGTCCAGGCGGGTCGTGGGACGGCATTGCGCCGTGGGCATTCCATGATGGAAGAGACGCGGTCTCTCACTTGGTCACGCATGATGTAGTGATTACTCGAAGTCATGACAATGCTGCCTCCGGGCAGGGTCTCGGGAACAGGTTTCAACTCCCTGTAGATCTAAAGGGCTAACCATCTGAAGTTCTCTGCCCGTTTTCCTTGTTGACCCAACCTTAGCAGAGAGAGAACAAAAAGAAAACAAAGTAACGAAGGTCCCCCATGGAGATGGATTTGGTGTCTGACACGGCGTAAGGCGGGGCAGGGGACCGAAGGGGGGCCCAGGGGATGCGGGGGCGGGACCCCGGGGTTGAATCGGGTTTTTCGAGTCCTTGGGGGTTATGTTACGGGAATCTCAAATGGCAAAAACAGTTAAAACATAATAATATTCTTATATTATAAATAACGATTGGAAGAGTATTGCATTATGTCGATCTGCTTAAGATTCGGTCGCCGCGTCTGGCCCTTCACCATCGTATTCTTCGTGGCCGGCTTCAGTGCCTTTCTCACCTGGCTAACCCTGGCCTCCGCCGGCGTGGCTGACCACGTGAATTTCGGCTGGACCACGGCAGTCTTTCTGGGGGTGCTTACCCTCCTGCTCGTTTATGTCATCACCTGTCTGCGACGCTATTGCGCAGACTCTGATCGGTACTGATACCCGCAAGAATTCCCTCTTCCTCCCCCGGATCCCCGGGTGACGGCACCTGAAAGCGTCCGTGCGCCTCCCCACGCTTCGGCAGGTGTGGCTACGCGATACCCGCCGCCCACTGGGGCGGAAAAAACTGACGTGCTATAGTTCCTTTTAACTCAATGGCATGGGGTTTAAACTTAACCTAATTTTTTAAAGGGTTGGAGAACCACTCCCCCGAGGAGTCCCGTGTCCCGTTGTCGCAGCCGCCGTAACCACTGATGGATAAGCGCGCCTTCCCACGCATCCCCATGCGCCTCGATGCCCTCCTCATGGATCGTCGGGGACGCACCGTGGCGGGGGTCATCCATGATTTCTGCGCCGGCGGGGTGTTCGTCGCCGTCGACATCCCGCAATTCGATGGCGACGCCATGCTCGCCGAGGGTGAAGGGGTCACGGTGAACGTCACTGTGGGCGCTGAGGATTTCGCCCTCACCGCCAGGGTGGCCCGTCGTCTCTCCAACGGCGTGGGGCTCGCCTTCCGAAACCCCGACCGCGCGGCCGTCTCCGCCCTTCAGAAGATGGCGGTCGCAAGCCGGCGGGTTTCCGGGGGGGACGCGGTTCGTGTCCCGGATACGGATCGGATCCTCGAGGAGTGTCGTGTTCTCGTGGGCGACGCCTTGTCCTCTCTGATTCGCCGCTTCAACGCCTACATCGAGAGGGATCTGGTGGATGCGGCCGCCGCCGCCGCCAGTAATGTGGACCAGTCCCGCCACTTCGACGCCCTCACGGCCATAAAGCCCATGCGTCCCGCCATCGAGGCGGCGCTGCGTGACCGACTGCCCGCCCAGTTGATGGAGCTCGGCCGTTTCGCCCTGCAGCCGAGCGACATCCTCGAGGCCACCTGGTCCGGCAGCCTGTCTCTGGTGGACGAGGATGTCTTCGAGGATTTCCTCGCCCTGAGCGAGATCGCAGTGCGGGCCAATGATCGCTACAAGGACCAGCTGCAGGAATTGAACCTTCGCTTCAGCCGTCTGGTCGCCACCCCCATCGAACAACGCACCAACCCGTTGAGCCCCGAGGCCGTCTGCGAGGCGTTTCGGGATGCCATCAAGGACCTGCGCGCCCACCGTATGGCCCTGCTGGTGATCTATCGCTCCTTCGAGACCCATGTGGTCAAGGGGCTGGGGGAGCTCTACGACACCGTGAACCGGCTCCTCGCCCGGCACGGTATCGAGCCGGCCGCGGAAGAGCGGCCGCGACTGGTGCGCACGGCCCCCGAGAGACCGACCGCCCCCGAGGGGTCCCCCGCCCCGGAGGCCCCTCCCGAGGGGACAATGCCGCGTGAGGACGCCCGCGGTGGGGGCAGGGGAGGGCATGACGAAGGCGCCGCCGCGGCGCCGGCCCGACGGCGGACCGCTCCCCCTGGCGCAGCTGACGGTGCCGGCCCCATGACGGCAGCGGCGTCGCGGCCGGTGCCGCCGCCGGGGCTGGCCGTATCGGCCGAGGAACTGGCCGAACGTTCCCGGGTCATCGATGCTGCCTATCATACGGCCCAGCGCCTGCTGGACATGGAGCAGGGTCTGCTGGAGCACACCCAGGAGGTGACTCTGCCCCGTTCCATGGTGAGCCGGGGCGAAGCAGTCCCCAGCTACTCCAGCGACGAGGTGGCGGCCGGTCTGGCCGACCTTCAGGAGCGCCTCCCCCCTACCGAAGCAGGGGGGCTGTCCTTCGATGAGATGGAGGACCAGCTCTTCCGCCAGCTCATGTCCCGCAATCCGGGACAGGGTCAGAAGCAGCTTGGGCAAAGGGAGCGCAACAATATCCAGCTCATCACCAACCTCCTCACGGCGCTGCTGTCGGATAACGAGGTGGCCGACGCAGTCAAGGAGCGCATTCGCCGGTTGCGGGTCCCCATCCACCGGGTGGGCCTCGAGGACGAGAACTTCATCACCGACGAGAAGCACACGGCGCGCCAGGTGCTGGACCAGCTGGCGGGGCTGGAGACCGACTCGGAGGTCCCGGGGGGCGTCGTGGGAGAGCACCTGGACGCCCTGGTGGAGGGCATTCTGGAGGAGCGCCACGATCCGGCCCGGGCCTTCGAAGAGGCCCTGCCCGAGGTGGAGGCGCTGCGCCGGGAGCAGGCGGAGGCCTACGGCAGCGGCATCGCCCAGGTGGTGGAGGAGTGTCGGCAGCGCGAAGAATTCATGCGTTCGCGGCGCAAGGAGGGCCCGGAAGAGCCGGCGGCCAGGCGTATGGTGGGCTCACCGCAGGAACAGCAGGCCTGGCGCCAGTGGATGCAGCGGGTGGATCGCCTCAAGGAAGGCGATGCCCTGGTATTCGATCGCGGTACCCCGGCGGCACGGCGGGGCCAACTCGTGTGGGTGGACGGCGGCCGCGACGAGTTCGTGTTCGTGGACGGTCGGGGCCGCAAGAGTGATTCCCTGAGCGCCCACGAGCTGGCCATGGGTTTGCGGCGGGGCACCGTCGAGGTGCTGCCACCCCACTCCCTGTCGCCGGTGGAACGGGCCATGCTGGACATGTTGCGGGGGGTCCAGGAACGGCTCCAGCGCGAGGCCACCCACGAACCCCTCACCGGCCTGCCCAACGAGCGGGAGTTTCGTCGCCTGCTGGCGGATGCCCTGCACCGGGCGGTGCAGGAGAAGACAAACCACGTGGTGGGCTATCTGTCCCTGAACGGTTACAAGGACGTCGTCAGGCGGCTGGGCAGTGACGCCGCAGGCGAGCTGCTGCGGGCGGCCGGGGTGTTGCTCCACGACACCAGCCGGCGGGGCCGCGCCTTCGGCGATCTGGGCCAGGGTCGCTTCGCCATGCTGCTGGAGGAAACCCCCCTCGCCGGCGTACAGGAACACCTGACGCCATTGCTCCACCCGGGGGAGGACTATGCCCTGGAGTGGGAGGATGAAAGCATCCCCGTCAGGTTCGTCATCGGGGTGGCGGCCCTGGGGCCCGACACCCCGAGGGCGGACGCCGCCCTCGAGGAGGCCACCAGGGCCTGTCAGCGGGCGCGCGGCGAGGGGGGCATGCTGGGACTCGCCGCGGCCGAGGAGCAGCAGGTCCAGCGCAAGCGCCTGATGGCGGATTGGGCGAGTCGGTTGAACGCCACCCTCAAGGAGGACCGCCTGTTGTTGCGGGCCCAGAAGGTGGCGCCCCTCAAGACCGAGGACGGGGCGCGGCCCTTCTACGAGCTGCTGTTGGGGCTGCGGGATGAGGATGGGGAGGCCATCTCCCCCCGGGAGTTTCTGGAGGCGGCGGAGTATTACAATCAGCTCCTGGCCGTGGATCGCTGGGTCATCCGCAACGTGATCCACTGGTTGTCGGGCAACCCGCCGGGGCTCGATGCCATCGACGGCTTCACCATCAACCTGTCGGGGGCGTCCCTGGAGGACGAGACCCTGGGGGATTACGTCCTCGAGTTGCTCCTCGAATCCAGCGCGCCGCCCGGGCGCTTGTGCTTCGAGGTCTCCCAGTCCGACGCCCTGGCCCATCATTCCAACGCCGAGCAGTTCATTCGCACGGTGACGGATCTGGGATGCCGTATCGCGCTCCACGACTTCGGCCGCGGCGACAGTTCCTATGCCTACCTCAAGGACCTGCCCGTGGATTACATCAAGATCGGCGGCACCTTTGTGGCCGGCATGGCCCGCAGCCCCAGCGACCAGGCGGTGGTCAACTCCATCAACGAGATCGCCCACATGATGGGCAAGCGTACCGTGGCCGAGCACGTGGAGAGCGAGGCGGCCATGGTGCGGCTGCGGGACATGGGTGTGGACTTCGCCCAGGGCTACTATGTGGCCAGGCCGTGTTACCTGGAGGACCTCATGGGTCAGGGGCTCGATGGCTGACCCGCGGCGTCCGGCCCGCCCCGGTCCGGGCGGCGTTAGCGGCGGGCGACTGCCGCCGTTATGCTATGCGTTATGAGTGAGATTCCCAAGACCCTGGGCAAGTACGACATCTACGGCGAGGCCGGCCGTGGCAACATGGGGGTGGTATACGCCGGCCACGACCCCTTCGTGGACCGCAAGGTCGCCATCAAGGTGCTCGCCTCGCCCCGCGCCCCCGATGATCCGGTCACCCTGCGGGCCAAGCGCCTGTTCTTCAACGAGGCGCGCTCCGCCGGTCACCTGGACCATCCCAATATCCTGCGCATCTACGATGCCGGTGAGCATGACGGCCAGCCCTTCATGGTCACGGAGTTCGTCGAGGGGGTCCAGAACCTGCGCCAGTTCACGGCCTCGGGTGAGGGACAGGACGTGGACTGGGTCGTGATGTTGATGATCCAGTGTGCAAGTGCGCTGGACTACGCCCACGGCCGGGGGGTGATCCACCGGGACATCAAGCCGGCCAACATCATGCTGACCCAGCAGGGGGTGGTGAAGATCGTCGATTTCGGCATCGCCCAGCGGGACCAGGCCGATGCCACCATGGTGCTCGGGGTGGTGGGCTCGCCCCGCTACATGTCGCCGGAATCGGCCCAGGACAACAAGGTCACCCGCGCCTCGGATATCTACTCCCTCGGCGTGGTGATGTACGAGTTGCTGGCCGGCCGTCCGCCGTTTCATGCCACCACTCTGCCGGCCCTGCTGAAGAAGATCCTCCATGAGGACCCGGAGCCCCTGGAGGCCATCCGTCCCGAGGTACCCGAGGCGGTCTGCCGCATCGTCTACAAGGCCCTGGCCAAGGACCCTGCAGAGCGCTACCAGAACGGCGGCGAGATGGAGGCGGACCTGCGGGATGTCGCCGCCCTGCGCCCCACCAGCCGCAGCGAACCCGACGATGACGAGAAGCTGGCCCTGTTGAAGGGGCTCGCCTTTTTCGAGGACTTTCCCGATGGCGACCTGCGGGAGGCCATCGGGGCAGGACGCTGGGAGTTTCATGAGCGGGGGGCCGAGATCATCCTCGAGGGGGGACGGGAGCGGGTGCTCTATTTCCTCGTGGAGGGTCGGGTGACGGTGGCGCGCAAGGGTCGGACCATCGCCACCCTGGAGGCCGGGGAGTGCTTCGGTGAGATGACTTATCTGTCGGGCCGCCCGCGCAGCGCAGCGGTCACGACCGTCACCGAGGTGGCGGTGCTGGCCATCGACAAACCCCTCGGCCAATGGGCGCCCCTGGCCAGCCAACTGCGTTTCACC
Source organism: Thiotrichales bacterium (assembly GCA_011389995.1). Taxonomy (GTDB): domain Bacteria; phylum Pseudomonadota; class Gammaproteobacteria; order JAABTG01; family JAABTG01; genus JAABTG01. The sequence continues at coordinate 4,238 of JAABTG010000156.1, read as the reverse complement.
AAGGCCTTCCAGCAGGTCCTCATCGCCCGCCTCGATATCACCAGCGGGCGTCTGGCGGAACGTTGAATCAATCCTGATTGCTGGCCCTGATCGTCGGCGATTCATCGGGCCACCCCATAGGGTCATCCATGGCCATAAGCGGCACGGTACCCGCAAGGGGGTTTACTCCTCTTTTATTTTCGCTGGCGCAGGCCGGCGAAAACGGCGCCACGGTGGGCTGTCGTGGCCGGCCGGAGTCAGCGGCGTACGGGACCCGCGACGGCGTTCCTCTACTCCACCCGCAACTCGATGGTGCCCCGCACGTCCACCTGCAGGCGCTGTTTGCCCGCCTCCAGCACCGGGGCGCTGTCGGCCTTGGCGCCCTCCATGGACATGGCGCGCCTCATGGGGGGGCGGCCGCCGTCGCCCGAGGTGTTGATGTCGATATGAACGATGCGATAGCCGGGGCGCTGCAACTGCTCGACGATGCTGCGCGCCCGTTGCCCGAACAGCCCCAGGGCCTCGGCCATCAAGGCCTCCTCGGCCTGCCGGCGGGCCGCGGGGGACACGGTGTAGCTCAGGGAGACCAGGTTCAATGTTTCCTGCAAGTCGGCAAGCAAGCCGCTCAAGGCGGTGCCGTCCGTGCTCTCCAGGCGCACGGCGTGGCTTACCCGCCACGCCACCAGGTTCTGCTGGCGGTAGACGGGCCGGGTCTGGTAGTCGAGGGTCTGGACCTCCACCCCGGCCACCCCCTTGGCGCGGTCCACCGCCTGGCGCACCCGCCGGTTGACGTCCCGGGCGAGGGCAGCGGTGTCCTGGCCTTCGGCCTGGGCGCGCAGCACCACCACCTGGATATCGTTGGCAATCTCCCGTTCGGCGGACGCCGACAGGCTGATACGGTCGTAGGTGAGGGGCTCGCTGCCGGCCAGGGCGGGGGCGGCGAGGAGGAAGGTGAACAGGCAGACCAGCAATGGCATGGCGAGGGCTCCGGGGGTAGAAGATAGAGTGGGATCATGAAGGGTCTGATGGCATTAAGGAATACGCCGGTGCTGGGCGGCCGGTGCAGGGCAGGGGCCTGACCATGGCGCTGCCTCGGGCGGCGGTGGTGGCGCTGGACGCCTGCTATTACGGGGCCGCCATGGGCCTGGGCTGGGCCCTGGTCACGGCCGCCGGCCACGCCGCGGCAGTATATGGGCGGCTGGCCGCCCTGTCGGATTCCGGCGGGCGGGCCCGGGCCCTGCTGGAGGAGTGGCTGGAGACCCTCAGCTTCGGGTACCTGGGCGATGCCTCGGACCACGCCGGGCAGGTGTCCCTGCTGGCGGAGGCGGCCGCCCGCCACGACCACCTCGCCCGGCTCTATGGCGTGGCCCTGGGGGGGCTGAGTGCGGTATTCCTGGGCTGGAAACTGTGGCGCTGGTATCGCGGCGGCAACCTGGCGGAGGCCCTGCGCCATGGCCTCGGCGTGTCGGGGGTGTTCCTGGCCGTGGGCGTGGCCGCGCCCATCTTCACCCTGTCGGCCTTCGGCGATGTGCCGGTGCTCGGGCGGGTGGTGTTGAGCCATGAGGTGAAGAGTGTGCTGTCCATGATCGCGGGGCTGGTGGACGGCGGCAACCTCTTCGTGGCGGTGCTGCTGGCCCTGTTCAGCGTGGTGACGCCGGTGGTCAAGATGGTGCTTTCCCTGATGGTGCTGGGGCTGGCCCACGGCAGGGGGCGGCGTCTGGCCCTGGCCACCATCCACCACGTGGGACGGTGGTCCATGACGGACGTGTTCGTGGTGGCCGTGCTGCTGGCCTTTCTCGCCGCCAACCAGGCCCGGACCACCGATGCGGCGGTGGGGATCGGTCTGTACTTCTTCGCCGCCTATGCCTTGCTGTCCCTGGCGGTGGGCCAGCTGTTGGTGCACTTCGAGGGCCGGCTGACATCCCCTCCCGGGGATGCCCGGTGACGGGGGAATATCTTTACCTGGCCTATGGATCCAACCTGCACCCGGGCCGCCTGCGCCAGCGCTCGCCGTCCGCCCGGTTGCTGGGCACCGCCGCCCTGGGGGGCTGGAGCCTGCACTGGCACAAGCGCGGCGTCGACGGCTCGGGAAAATGCAATGTCGTGGCGGGACGCGGCGCGCGCAGCGAGGTTCACGGCGCGGTATATGCCATCGCCGCCGCGGAGTGGGCGGCCCTCGATGAGGCGGAAGGGGAGGGCTATGGGGTCCAGGCCCTCAAAATACCCAAGTACGGCGGGGTGTTTCTGTATATGGCCCGTCCCCAGTATGTGGTCGAGGGCCTGCGTCCGTATCGCTGGTATCGCGATTATGTGGTGCACGGTGCCCGTTACCATGGCTTTCCGGCGCCCTATGTGGCCCAGATCCTGGCCATGCCCTGGGTGGAGGACCCGGACCCCCGGCGCTCCCGCGACCACGAGGGGGCCCTGGGGGACCTCGCCCGCGGCGCTGCGGAGGATTGAATCCCCACTCCGCGGCGTCATCGACTGCGTTGAAGAGGAACCCCATGTTCATGCGCGAGAAACGTATCGAGATGCCCACGCCGCAGGATGCCCTGCCTGGCCGGGAACGGCCCATGGCGGTGACCAACAGGCATTACGTCAACGGCAACCCCATCAAACCACCCTACCCCGAGGGCATGGCCCTGGCCCTGTTCGGACTCGGTTGCTTCTGGGGCGCGGAGCGCAAATTCTGGCAAACGCCGGGGGTGTTCAGTACGGCGGTGGGGTATGCGGGTGGCCTCACCCCCAATCCCACCTATGAAGAGGTCTGCTCCGGCCTCACCGGACATAACGAGGTGGTGCGGGTGGTGTTCGACCCCGCCCTGGTGGACTACGGGACCCTGCTCGGGGTGTTCTGGGAGTCCCATCATCCCACCCAGGGTATGCGTCAGGGTAACGATGTGGGCACCCAGTACCGGTCCGGCATCTACTGCTATACCGACGAGCAGCTGGAAGAGGCCGAGGCCTCCCGGGACCGTTACCAGCAGGCCCTTGCCCGGGCGGGCTTCGGGGGCATCACCACCGAGATCCTGCCGGCCCCGGAGTTCTACTACGCCGAGGACTATCACCAGCAATACCTGGCCAAGAATCCCGGCGGGTATTGCGGTATCGGTGGCACCGGGGTGGATTATCTGACGGTGGCCTGAGGGGCCCCCCGGGATTCGTCCACCAATGGGGACATCGGGGCGGCTCCAGGCCTGGCTGAAATCTCCGACGGCGGGACAAGGAAGGTCCTTGTCAAGGCCTTGACATCCATCTTATGCACATGTCTGGAGATGCTGTATTAAAAATGAAACAACATTGATCAAGCCACCTGGAAGGTTCATTAACACTTACTTAAGTTATTGATATTAAAGATGATATTTGAATTGGCTAAAGTGTCGCCAATCTGAAGAAAGCCCTGTGAGAATGCGGGTTAGAGGCCAATTGCCCCAAAGCATCCACAACCTTATCCACAGACTTTGTGGGCAAGCCGGGTTTTGCCCGCGCCCTTAATGGATTAGGTCCAGATACCTTATAAACCACGTTAAGAAGTCCTCATAACGAAGAGGCTCGCGAGGTCGTCGCGATGCCCTGAAATGGACCACTCAGCCGTGGCGAGAGAGGGCGCTGAGGAGGTGCTGCCACGCGGTGAGATCGGCGTCGGGGCGGGGGCCGTCGGGAACCAGCTCGATGCCCAGAACATGCTCATCCTCCAGGTCCCCGGTCATGACCCAGCGGACCTCGCCGGTGAGCAGGAAGGTACCGGGATGTTCCGGCAGTTTGGCCCACAGATCGAGCCGGCTGTTCACCTCCACCGGGTAATCGACGGCCAGTCTCAGGCCGCCCCTCGAGACATCGGCGGTGGTGCAACGGGCCATGGTGCCCTTGAGGCCGGGATGCCTGTCCGATTCCAGGATGCGTACGAAGACACGCTCCCGGCGCGGGACGCGGGGTGCCTTGCGGCGTGAGGGCTGCTCTTCGGTCATGGATGAGGCCTGCTGGGGAAGGCCCTGGAGTTTAGCCCCCCGGTGTGGGCGTTGTCCCCTGCAGGCGGCTCAGGGAGTCGGGTCATCCTCAGTGGTGGGAGTGGGCCAGGGGTTGAAGGGGTAGGGGCGTTGCTCACGGACGTAGGTCAGGTAGTGCATGATTTCCAGAATATAGGCGCTCAAGTGGCGGCCGAAGCCGAGCAGGCGCCGGTTGGTGTCCCCGGTGATGAGGGTATGACCGAACTGGAACACGGCCACCAGCACCACCAGGGCTTCGACGACGTTGTAGAT
>JAABTG010000155.1 GCA_011389995.1 Thiotrichales bacterium | reverse complement strand
CTAGATAGGTGATCCGAATTCTGCTCCACGCTACCTGCAGGTGGCCGGTGCTCCCTGGAGGGACCGTCTTGTCAGGGATGAATTTGAACGAGCGTACAGGGATGTATTCACAGCGATGTCCCGGAAGGGAGTACCGGTTACCTGCGAACGCCGCCTAAACCTCCAGGGATGGACATTTCGGAACAGGTATCTAGAACACTGGCCAGCGCCGATGCGACGGACCGCATACGGAGCTGCGTTATTTCAATGTTCTCTTCGGCTTTCGCAGCGAACGCGACGAAAGTAAAACAATGAGGGAACACCGGTCGCGCACCATCGCGTGACACAACGGACGGAGGCGGAAGACCCGCTTGTCGGGCACTCACTGGAACCCAGGAGGACCGTCACCATGTCCCACACCAGCACCCTGGTCCGTACCACCGCCGGCACCTTGGCTTCCGGCCTGGCGAGGGCTGGTGTTGGCGCCGGCTGATCCACGCGCGCGCGCGGCCGGCTGCGGGAGAGACGGCGCGAAGAGGGGCTACCCCGCCGCGGCCTTCAGATCCGCGACACCCAGCGGACGCCCACCAACTCCATGGCGGCGCCGGCCAGGGCACCGCCGAGGATGCCGCCCAGCAGGGCCAGGGGGAACTCGCCGAACACCGCCTGCATGGCCTCCTGCATTGCCGGCTCCACGTTGTAGGACAGGGACAGGGCCAGGAACCACATGCTGCCCGCCACCACCACCGCCACCCAGGCGGCGGCCAGCCCGACGCTCAGGGGATGGGGAAGAAACTGCGGCAGGGTCGGCCGCCGCACGCGCTGCTGCAGGGCCGCCAGGTAGAACAACACCCCGGTGACGGGCACCAGCAGGAAGGTGAACACCAGGGGCTGCAGGGGGCCGGGCACCAGCAGGCCGACGAGCTTGATGACCACCCCCGCGACGCAGCCCGTTACCGCCCCCGACACCACCACCGCCAATGACCCGCGCCGGCGCTCGTATACGAAGGAGGCCAGGACCCCGAACACCAGGCCGGTGCCCAGGGCTGCCAGGGCCAGGTACTTGAGACCGCCCACCGCCGGGTAGTAGACCAGCATTGCCTGGCTGGAGATGGTGCCCGCCAGAGCCCCGGCAATGGCCGCCCGCTTGGCGCTGTAGAAGGCGGACACGAAGGCCCCGGCGACGGCAGCGGCGAAGGGCACGTGCCACCAGCCGGTGCCGGTGAGGTCCACGTAACGCCACACCACCAGGAACACGGCGCTGTAGAGGAAGCCTGCGAAGCCCCACATGATGGCGCGGATGATGGCCAGGCTCCGTTTCTCTTCCGATATGCTCACGTCGCTCCAATATGCGTTGACGACCCGCGGCCCGCCGGCCCTCCGGCCGGGCGCTCCACGCGCCCACCGGCAACCCCTGTCGCGACGTGAGTCACTCGGCGCGTGGCGGGCCTTACTCCCACTCGATGGTGGCGGGGGGCTTGCCGGAGATGTCATAGGCCACCCGGGAGATGCCGTCCACCTCGTTGATGATGCGGTTGGCCACCCGGGCGAGGAACTCGTGGGGCAGGTGGGCGTAACGGGCGGTCATGAAGTCCAGGGTCTCCACGGCGCGCAGGGCCACCACGTAGTCGTAGCGGCGGCTGTCGCCCATGACACCCACCGCACGCACCGGCAGGAACACGGCGAAGGCCTGGCTCACCCGATCGTAGAAGCCCTGGGCCCGCAGCTCCTCGATGAAGATATGGTCGGCCCGGCGCAGCAGATCGGCGTATTCCTTCCTCACCGCGCCGAGGATGCGCACCCCCAGGCCGGGGCCGGGGAAGGGATGGCGATAGACCATGTCGAAGGGCAGGCCGAGCTCGGTGCCGAGCTTGCGCACCTCGTCCTTGAACAACTCCCGCAGGGGCTCCACCAGCTTCATCTTCATGCGTTCCGGCAGGCCGCCCACGTTGTGGTGGGATTTGATGACGTGGGCCTTGCCCCCTGCCCCCGCCGACTCGATGACGTCTGGATAGATGGTGCCCTGGGCCAGCCACTCCACCGCCGTGAGGGTGGCGGCCTCCTCCTCGAAGATCTCGATGAACAGATTGCCGATGATCTTGCGCTTGCGCTCGGGGTCGTCCTCCCCTTCCAGGGCCGCCAGGAAGCGCTCCTCGGCGTCCACCCGGATGACGTTCACCCCCATGTGCTGGGCGAAGGTGGTCATCACCTGGTCACCCTCGTTGAGGCGCAGCAGGCCGTTGTCCACGAACACGCAGGTGAGCTGGCTGCCGATGGCCTTGTGGAGCAGGGCCGCCACCACGGCGGAATCCACGCCCCCGGACAGCCCCAGCAGAACCTTGTCCGTGCCCACCTGGTCACGCACCCGTGCCACCAGGTCATCGACGATGTGCTCCGCGGTCCACAGCCGGGCGCAGCCGCATATCTCGTGGACGAAGCGTTCGATGATGCGCTGGCCCTGGGGGGTGTGGGTCACCTCGGGATGGAACTGCAGGCCGTAGAAGCCCCGCTCCTCGTCCGCCATGCCGGCGATGGGGGAATTGTCGCTGCTGGCGATCATCTTGAAGCCCGTGGGCAGGCCGCTGACGCGGTCGCCATGGCTCATCCATACGTCCAGCAGCCCGTAGCCCTCGGGGCTGGCATGGTCTTCGATGTCCCGCAGCAGGCGGGAATGACCCCGCGCCCGCACCTGGGCATGGCCGAACTCACGGTGACTGCTGGGCTCCACTCCACCGCCGAGCTGGGCGGCCATGGTCTGCATGCCGTAGCAGATCCCCAGCACCGGCACCCCCAGCTCGAAGACCTCGGCGGGCGCCGCCATGGCCGCATCGCTGCCCACGGACTCGGGGCCCCCGGAGAGGATGATGCCGCTGGGCCGGTAGTCGGCGAGGAAGGCCCCGTCGACACCGTAGGGATGGATCTCCGAATACACCCCGGCCTCGCGCACGCGGCGGGCGATGAGCTGGGTGTACTGGGAACCGAAGTCCAGGATCAAGATGCGATCCGCATGAATATCTGTCATGGAGGAGTCCTTGGAGAAGGAGACCGGCCGCCGGGGAGGGACCCGGCGGCGCGGCGTGAGGATCAGACCCGGTAGTTGGGCGCCTCTTTGGTGATGGCCACGTCGTGGACATGGCTCTCCCGCATGCCGGCATTGGTGACCCGCACGAAAGAGGGCTTGGAACGCATCTCCGGCAGGTCCGCGCATCCGGTATAACCCATGCTGGCACGCAGGCCGCCGAGGAGCTGGTGGATGATGCTGGACATGGTGCCCTTGTAGGGCACGCGCCCTTCGATGCCCTCGGGCACCAGCTTCTCCACGTCTGCGCTCTCCTGGAAATAGCGGTCGCTGGAGCCCTCCCGCTGGCTCATGGCCCCCATGGAGCCCATGCCGCGGTAGGATTTGTAGGAGCGTCCCTGGTAGAGCTCCACCTCCCCCGGGGCCTCCTCGGTCCCCGCCAGCAGGCTGCCGATCATCACCGAGTGGGCACCGGCGGCGATGGCCTTGGCCAGGTCTCCGCTGTAGCGGATGCCGCCATCGGCGATGAGGGGTATGTCGGTATCCTTGAGGGCCAGGGCGACGTTGGACACGGCGGTGATCTGGGGCACCCCCACGCCGGCCACGATGCGGGTGGTGCAGATGGAGCCCGGGCCGATGCCCACCTTGACACCGTCCGCCCCCGCCGCCATCAGGTCCCGTGCCGCCTCGCCGGTGGCGATGTTGCCGCCGATGACGTCGAGTTCCGGGAAATCACCCTTGACCCGGGTCACCATGTCCAGCACGCCCCGCGAATGGCCGTGGGCGGTGTCCACCACCACCACGTCCACCCCCGCCGCCACCAGGGCCGCCACCCGCTCCATGGTGCCCTCACCCGTGCCCACCGCCGCCCCCACCCGCAGGCGCGCGTACTCATCCTTGCAGGCGCTGGGAAACTCCGTGGCCTTCTGGATATCCTTGACGGTGATCATGCCCCGCAGGTTGAAGGCGTCGTCCACTACCAGCACTTTCTCGATACGGTGCTTGTGGAGCAGCGATACCACCTCCTCGCGCTCGGCCCCCTCGCGCACCGTCACCAGCCGGTCCTTCGGCGTCATGATGGTGTCCACCGGGCTCTCGAAATGGCTTTCGAACCGCAGGTCGCGGCTGGTGACGATACCCACCAGCTCGCCGCCCTTGACCACCGGCACCCCCGAGATGCTGTGGGTACGGGTGATCTCCAGCACCTCGGCGATGCTCATCTCGGGGTGCACGCAGATGGGGTCCTTGATGACCCCGCTCTCGTATTTCTTGACGGCCCTCACCTGGGCCGCCTGCTCCTCGGCACCCATGTTCTTGTGGATGATGCCGATGCCCCCCTCCTGGGCGATGGCGATGGCCAGCCGGGCCTCGGTCACCGTGTCCATGGCCGCGGCCAGGAGGGGGATGTTGAGTACGATGTTGCGGGTGAGGCGGGTCCGCAGGCTCACGTCCCGGGGAAGCACCGAGGAATGGGCGGGCAGCAGGAGGACATCGTCGAAGGTCAGTGCTTCTTGGGAAATGCGCATGATGGCGGGGCGTGGTCCATGGGAAAAGCTTGGCGGATTATAGGATTTGACCGCGTACCGATAAAAGGGCCGGGTTGAGGGTCCTTTGGAACCCTGCCCCCTGTCCCGGCCCGGCATCCCCCGCGGCAGGAGGAAACCATAGCGTTATCAGGGGCCCCACGGTGCCCGGCGCCGGCCGGCGCCGCGTCACCAGCGGAAAAAACCCCACCGCCGGAGGAAGCGCCCCCCTTTGCCGCTGCCTGCTCGGGGTCCTGGGCCCTGTCGTGGATAGGGGAACGCGGACGCGGGCCGCCCTCGACAAGGCCCACCCGGTGGGCTATCAATGGGGGGTGCCATGGGCTCCTGACCCAGACCCCACCGGCCATGGAAAGGGGCGACCCGGAGCGCGCCATGGGGCCGGCAAACACGGCCCGGACCGAGGGAGGACACGCTCATCGACGGTGAGCTCGCCGACAGCATAAGGACCAGCGGGCCGTCGCCCCCACCTTCTGGGGGGTGCCGGCGTCCCGGCCCCGGGGGGCGGGCCGCGACGGCCCGCAGGAGGGCTCGCTGCCGAACCCGGGGCTCGGAACCTCTGAGCCGCCGTAGCCGGCTGCTGGACGCCCCGACCACGCCACAGCGCCCGCCTCCGGCCCCGCAACGTCTCGACGACAGCGCCGCCCATGACGGCCAACAGGGTCTGTTGTGCGCCCTTTGCCGTCACCCCGTCACCCATCCCCGGGAGCGCATCGTGCGGGCCGGTGCCCATGAGCATGGCCGCATCAACCCGGCCGGCCTGAGCTTCCACATCGCCTGCTTCGCGGCGGCACCGGGTGCCGCGGCGATCGGGCCCGCCACCCTGGAACACTCCTGGTTCGCCGGCTATGGCTGGCGCATCGCCCTGTGCGGCGGCTGCGGGGAACAGCTGGGATGGCGCTTCGAGGCCCCCGACGGCGACCGTTTCTTCGGTCTCATCGTCGGCCGGCTGATGACCGGGGAACCGCCAGGATCTTAGGTTACGGCCCGGGCCGCCGGCACGACCGCCCCCCTCCAGGCCCATGGATGGACCCTCAGCCGGGGGTGTCAAACGATTGGCCGGCGTGATCCGCCAGCCGCGCCAGGAAGGTGGCGCCCGCCAGGGTGCGTGCCCGGGCGAATCCGCCCACGAAGTGGATACGCTCCGGTAGCAGCCGGTAGAGATGGAAATCGGCGAAGGCGAAGCGGGGCTCCGATGCCGGGAAACGGCCCACATAGGCATCACGCGCCGACCCGTAATCCCCGGCGGCGGGCGCGACCACGGTGACTGCGCCGCTCAAGGTCAGGCGGGCCAGTTCCTGGGGATCACCACTGCCGTCGTCCGCCGCGGAGACGACCAGTGATGCGCGCTCCGACACGGCGAGGTTCCGGGTATGGGCCGCCAGGGTGCTGAGGTGCAGCAGCACGCCGCGCCAGGCGGGGTCCGGCACGAAGGCCACCATGGAAGCCAGGGGCCCTTCGGCGGCCATGGTGGCCAGGGCCGCCCAGCGCCGCCCCTGCAGGAGCCGCGCGCAACACTGGAGCTCTTCAGGCGTCAAGGCCGCCGGGAGCCATCAGATACGATAGGCCAGGGTGGTCATCACCTTGGAGCCGAGCCCCATGAGCCGGCGTACCACCCGCGGCAGGGGCGCCCCGCCGCTCTGGACCGCCGCCGTGGCATGGCGGGCCTCGTCCTCCCGCATCTGCTCGACGATGGCCCGGCTGCGGTGGTCATCCGCCGGCAGGCGGTAGAGATGGTCCCCCAGGTGGTCGCCCACCTGCCGCTCGGTCTCCGCCACGAATCCCAGGCTCCATTTGTCGCCGGTGGCCCCCGCCAGGGCGCCGATCATGAAGGACCCGGCGTACCAGAAGGGCCCCAGCAGGCTCGGCCTGCCCCCCAGTTCCCGGACCCGGTCCTCGCACCAGGCCAGGTGGTCGTTCTCCTCCTGGGCGGCCTGCTCCATGGTGCGGCGGACGTGGGGCAGACGGGCGGTCACCGCCTGCCCCTGGTAGAGGCCCTGGGCCGCCACCTCGCCGGCATGGTTGACCCGCATGAGGCCGCGGGACACCCCCGCCTGGGCATCATCCAGCTCCCCTTCCGCCATGATCCGGGCGGGGTTGGACCGGCCCGTTGTGAGGGGGCGCCCGAACACGGTGCGCAGCCCCTGATCGACACTGACGAGCAGGTCGTCCAGCTTCGACAGATTGCGGTTCTCGATCACGGCAGAATCCTCCGATGGTGGCAGTCGCAGATATGATACGTGCATGAGGTCATCTTAGTTTCCCGGGCCGGCCTCAGTCATCCAACTGGCGCGCCAGCAGTTCCACGGGGTGCAGCACCTCCGGGGCGTCCGGCGCCCCCGCGAGACCGAGGCGCAGATGCAGGGCGCACCCCACGTTGGAGGTGGCGAGGTAGGCGGCGCCCGCGGTGCGGGCGGCGGCCACCTTGGGTGCCGCCAGACGGTCCGCCGTGGCCGGGCGCAGCACCAGATGGGTACCGGCGGCGCCGCAGCAGACTGCGTTGCCGTCCAGGGGCTGCGGCTCGAGGCCGGGGATCAGGGCGAGCAACGCATAGGCGGCCTCATGCTGGCCCATGGCGTTGCGCAGGCTGCACGGATCATGCACCAGCACCCGGGCCTCGAGGGGCCGGAACCGCAGGTCCGCCACATGGTGATCCAGGAGGAAACGGGAGATATCCCATACCTCGGGCATCACCGCCCCGTCTTCTTTCCCACGGCAGGCCCCGGCGGCCAGCACGGCACCGCAACCGCTGGCACAGCTCACCACCGCATCACAGGCCTCGGCGGCGAAGGCCCTCGCGTTACGGCGCTCCGCAGCCGCGGCCTCGGCGGTGAAACCACGGTGCAGATGGATGGCACCGCAGCATCCCTGCCCCTCGGGGACCGCCACGTCGTAGCCCGCCGCCGTCAACAGCCGGGTGGCGGCATGGAGCACCGAGGGTTCCGCCAGACGGGCCACGCAGCCGAGGTGGAGGCCCGCCCGACCCCGCCGTCCGTGACGTGCCCCATGGGTGCCGTAGGCCGGCAGGTTCCCGGTGCGGCCGGCGAGGGATGCGGTGAGACGCAGCCAACGCCCGATGCCGGACGAGGTCGATGGGCGAGCCCCGCCCAGACGCATCAGCAGCCGGGCGGCGCGGGCCGCCACGGCCAGGGCCCGGGGTCCGATGGCCCCGAGGCCCACCGGCCAGCGGGACAGCACCTCGTTCATCAGCGACGGCCTCACCACACCCCGTACTACGAGGTCGGCGTAGGTATCGTCGATGAGCTCGCCGTAGGGTACGCCCGAGGGACACACCGCTTCGCAGGCCCGGCACGACAGGCAACCGTCGAGGTGGCCGAGGGTGCTCGCCGTGGCTTCCACGCGCCCCTCCGCCAGGCCCTGGATGAGGGCAATGCGGCCCCGCGGCGAATCCGCCTCATTGCGCTCCAGGCCGTAGGTGGGACAGGCCTGCAGGCACAGCCCGCACTTGACGCACAGATCGGCGCCACGCACGAGCCGCTCCAGGCGTGCGGCCCGCATACCGGAGGAGGTATCATTCACGTCTTGAAGCGCACGCGTTCGGCGGAGCTTGTGGAGGTTGTCATGTCCTCGGACTACTATCGATATCACGTCTTTTTCTGCACCAACCAGCGCCCCGACGGTGAGGCCTGCTGCAACAATTTCAATTCAAAGGATATGCGGGATTACGCCAAAAACCGAACCAAGGAACTCGGCATCGCCGGCAAGGGCGGGGTGAGGATCAACACCGCCGGCTGCCTCGACCGTTGCGACGAGGGGCCCGTGGTGGTGGTCTACCCCGAAGGCACCTGGTACACCTGGGTAGACCGGGAGGACGTAGACGAGATCATCGACCGCCATCTCGTCAACGGCGAGGTGGTGGAGCGACTCAAGATCTGACCCTCGCCGATACCCTCTTCCCCCACCCCCCGTCCGTCGACACTACTTTAATGATCCGCCCGCGCGGTGGAAGACACGGAGGCCGCGGGCCGCCCCCCGTCGGGCGATGATTCGGATGGTTGACAATGAAAACAGCATATAATAATATTCTCAACAGTGGAGATGGTCGTAGACCATCGCCGCTATACTCCTCCAAACCATCCTCCTTTGGTGGTATTCAAGCGCGGCGCCCGCCGCGCTTTTTTTTTGTCCGCCCACCGCGGCCTTTCTCATCCGCCGTCCTCCGGCGCGACGCGGCGGTTCAGCTGAAGAGGGCACGCACCGGGCGTTTCAAGTTGACATGGGGGGGCGCAGATTATATCTTTCCCCGCTTTTCGCAGCCCCCAACGCAGCAGTATTAATTCAAGGAGTTCGGTGCCCCATGGCCACCTTCACCGCCAAACCCCAATCCGTCGAAAGAGACTGGTACGTCGTCGACGCCGCAGACAAGGTTCTCGGCCGTCTGGCCACGGAGATCGCCCGGCGACTGCGCGGCAAGCACAAGGCCGAGTACACCCCCCATGTGGACACCGGTGACTACATCGTGGTCATCAACGCCAACAAGGTCCGGATCACCGGTCAGAAGCGCTGGGACAAGCACTACTGGCGCCACACCGGCTACCCGGGCGGCATCAAGTCCGCCACCTTCGACAAGCTGCAGCAGACCCACCCCGAGAGGATCATCGAATCCGCGGTGAAAGGCATGCTGCCGAAGGGGCCCCTGGGCCGTTCCATGTATAGCAAGCTCAAAGTCTACGCTGGCGCAGAACATCGCCATAGCGCGCAACAGCCCAAGCCCCTGGAGGTTTGAACACCATGGCAACGGAAACCCATCAGACTATCGGTCGCCGCAAGACCTCCACGGCCCGCGTGATCCTGACCCGGGGTGGTGGCAACATCACGGTGAACGGCCGCCCCCTCGATACCTATTTCGGCCGCGAGACGGCGCGCATGATCGTGCGCCAGCCCCTGGAACTCGTGGACATGGCAGACAAGCTGGATTTCAAGATCACGGTCCGCGGCGGCGGCAACAGCGGTCAGGCCGGCGCCATCCGCCACGGCATCACCCGGGCCCTGATGGCCTACGACGAAAGCCATCGCGGTGCGTTGCGCCAGGCCGGTTACGTGACCCGGGACGCCCGTCAGGTGGAGCGCAAGAAGATCGGCCTGCACAAGGCCCGTAAGCGCCCGCAGTACTCCAAGCGTTGATACAACGGAGGGCGGCCACGGGCCGGTCTCCGTTATATATTGGGGAGTCGTCTAATGGTAGGACAGCGGACTCTGACTCCGCCAGTCAAGGTTCGAATCCTTGCTCCCCAGCCAACTTACCTCTGCCACGCCGCCGCCGCCGCGGGGCGGCGTTTCGGCCCCCTCGCCGGCCCCTTTTCCCATCCCCCTGACCCATCTCCCGGCCTTCCCTCGGCCTGACCGGTCTGGCGCCCTCCCCCCGGGCCCGCCAAGGCACATCCTCACCATCCGTCACGCGGTCCACCATTGTGGTTCGGGCCATTACCCCTTTGCTTGACAGGGTTCAACGGCAACGGTAGCCTCAAATTCGGCCTTCATATAATAAACGGACCTAAAGGCCGCCTACCGAGTATCAAAAAAATAGCGCGACTGGAGGGTATAGTATGCGAAAGCTAATGTGGGCTTTGACGGGCCTCGCGGCCACTTCCCTGTTGTTACCCATACACGCAGCCCAGGCAAAGGATTGGGCCGCCATGTATCGGGCACAGAGCGGCCTCCAAAAAGAACAGGGGCCGCCCAAGACCCCCCAGGAGGCCCTCGTGCGCTCCCTCACCGGCGTGGTCAAGACCAAGGTGCAGGCGGATGATCTCAGGAACTCCGGTGTTGCAGAGAGCGATCCCGAGATCCAGGCCCTGGTGAAGAAGCATGATCAGGCGGTGGCAAAGACCCGTGAGCTGCTGGCCAGCGGCCTGAACCCGACGAAGATCAGCCATCCGTCCACCAACAAGAATCTGGTGGAGTGGTTCACCTTCAAGAATTCCAAACCCCTGCCCCTGGATCTGGATTACCTGCTCGTGGAGCTGCGCGCCGCCAGCCGAACCCCATGAACTGACCCATGCAGATGGACAAAGGCGGCCCCGGCCGCCTTTTTTT
>JAABTG010000154.1 GCA_011389995.1 Thiotrichales bacterium | reverse complement strand
GGGAGCCCGACCCGGGCATGTACCGGGTCGGGCGGCGCTGATTTAATCCAGGACGGATTAAATCAGCCTTTACCTAGAGGCGCTCCGGCAGGTGCTGGCGGATATCTCCCGCACTCAGGCGCGTGACGTTCTTGGGGATCTCACCGTTGATGGCGCCGGCCACGGGCTTACCGATACTGTGGCGCAGGTCGCCCAGAAAGGACGGCGCGGCCACCACGTAGAGGCGCTCGAAGCGCCTTTCGTTATGGGCGCTGTCGAGATACTGGGACACGTGTTTGGCAAAGCGGATGCCCTCCTGGCGCTTGGGATCCTCCTCGTGGCCCATGGAATGGCCACTGCCGCCATTGCCTCCGGAGTTGCGGCCCGGTCGGCGGTCGGAGGTGAGATCCTGCTCGTGGAGGCGGCTTTCGGTGTGAACAAGGGTTTCCACTTCACTCAGGGGGCCGAGAGGTTTGTCGGCTTTGAAGATTCTTGCCCGGGAAGTGTCGGCAACCAGCACCCACGTCTTTTCCATGTTCGCTCCTCAAGGTCTTGGAAAGGGATGCCCTGGTCACGCCAGGGCCCACGAAAGCCCTTGGCCGAACTCTAACACATGGGGCCTTGAAGCCCGTAAGATCCGCGTATTCGCCTGCCAGATTCGACCCCATGACCCAGTCTTCCCCCCGCCTCCTGGTTCGTAAGCTCTCCAGTGCCGTGCTCCATGAGGTGTCCTTCGAGCTCGCGGCCGGCGAGATCGTGTGCCTCCGGGGCCCTTCCGGAGCCGGCAAGAGCCGCCTGTTGCGGGCCATCTGCGACCTCGACGAGAACCACGGCGAGGTGCGGCTCGACGGCACGTCCCGGGAGTCCATAGAGGCGCCGCGCTGGCGCCGCCTGGCGGCTCTGCTGCCCGCCGAAAGCACCTGGTGGGAGGATACACCGGGCGCCCACTTCCCCCGTCATCCGCCCTATTCCCCGCAGGACCTCGGCCTCGGGGCCGCTATCCTCAGCCAGCCCATGGCAAGATTATCCAGTGGTGAACGTCAACGGCTCGCCCTGCTGCGGGTACTGGCCCTGGAGCCGCGGGTGGTGCTGCTGGACGAGCCCACCTCGAATCTCGACGCGGAGAACGGACGGCGCACGGAGCTCCTGGTGCGCCGCCATGTGGACGCCACCAACGCCAGCGTCCTGTGGATCACCCATGATGCGTCCCAGGCCGCGCGCGTGGGTCGGCGCACCCTGACCATGGACGCCGGCACCCTGGCCTGATGTCCTTCATCCATCTCAGCACGACTGATCTGGCCATCGCAGCGGCCCTGGTGGCCCTGCTGGCCCTTCTCGGGCCGGTACGGGCGGCCGGACTCAGCCGCCAACTGCTGGTGGCGGGGTTGCGCACCGCGGTCCAGCTCACCATCATCGGCTACGTCCTCAAGGCCCTGTTCGGCCATGCCGGCCTGCTCTGGGTGGCGCTGTTGGCGGCGGTGATGCTGGCGGTGTCCGGATACGAGGTGCGGGCGCGCCAGGAACGTGGCCTGCGCGGCTGGTGGGGCTACGGTGCCGGCGGCATCGCCATGTTCGTGTCCTCATTCTCGGTGACGGTATTCGCCCTCGTGGTGCTGGTGGGTGCCCAGCCCTGGTACACCCCCCAATACGCCATTCCGCTCCTCGGCATGCTGCTCGGCAACACCATGAACGGCGTGGCCCTGGGCCTCGACCGGCTGACCCAATCCGCCTGGGAACATCGCGATGCCATCGAGGCCCGCCTGATGCTGGGAGAGCCCTGGGAGGTGGCCATCGCCCATGACCAGCGCCAGGCCCTGCGCAGCGGGCTGATCCCCATCATCAACGCCATGGCCGCCGCCGGCGTCGTCAGTCTGCCGGGCATGATGACCGGACAGATCATGGCCGGCGCGCCACCCGTCGAGGCAGTGAAGTATCAGGTACTCATCATGTTCCTCATCGCCGGGGGCACCGGCCTCGGTACCCTCGCCGCCGTCTGGCTGGCCAGCCGCCGCCTGTTCGACCATCGTCACCGCCTGCGCCTGGAACGGCTGCGGGACCGCAGATGAGGGCCCGGACCCCCTATGCCCGTGGAGGGTGCCGCGGGGTCATCGGAAGGAACAGCCCCCGGGGCGCGATCCGGGCCCAGGGGGGGTAGAATGGATGATCACCAGGGTGAGGGCGGTATGCGGTACGATGTTGTACCGGCCACCAGGCAACCGCGCTCTACCAGGCCGGAGGGCCCCGCGCCAGACACCGGGGTCCCAGGCCCGCCCCGGCCCTGGCCGCAGGGCAGGCAAAGTGATCTCCAATCATCCCAACGGTCTCAATCGAACCTGAACCAGTGACAGCCGGCTTGATACGACAAATGCGGCAGCTCCGCCCAGACAAATACGCGCTCCTCTTCATGGCCATGGGCATCCTCACGGCGGGTCCGGCGGCCGCCGGGGAAGGCGAAGCCTTCGATCTGCCGGGTCAGGCGGAGGTGTCCTGCGCCGCCGGAGACAGCGGATTGCGCTGCCACTACCGGCTGCTGCCGCCGGGACAGTCCGTTACCGCCGTCAGCGCCACCCTGGAAGGCGAGACCATGAAGGTGGACGACCTGGTGCCCTATCCCGGTAAGGATGCCCGTTCCACCATCCTCATCCTGGTGGACACCGGCACCACCGCCGAGCCGTCGCAATTCGAGGGCAGGAAACGGCAGATAGAGGCCATGCTGGAAAAGGCGGCGCCTCACCAGCGTTTCGGACTGGCGGTCATAGACAATGAGTTACGCCTGCTGGAATTGCCGGTGCAGGACGCCGAGGGCATCATCCGCACCCTGCCGCGGCTGGAACTTAGCGACAAGCCTACCGAGCTCTACCGCACCACCCTCATCGCCGTGAGGCTGCTGGCCAAGCAACCCGTGGACCGCAAGGGCGTGATCATCCTCTCGGATGGCCAGGCGGAAGATACGGCCTACTTCCCGAGGGACGTCATAGAGGCCGCCCGCGCCGGCAACGTAGTCATCAACAGCATCGGTTTCGCGGCCACAAACCGGCAGTTGCCCCACCTCCAGAGCCTGCGACGCCTGAGCGACGAGACCGGAGGCGACTTCGTCGCCGCCGATGCCAGCGGCACGCTACCCGCCCGGTTCCTGGATGCCCCCTTCCGCGCGGTGGACCATGGTGGCACCTTCCATATCCGCAACCCTGGCGAAAAACGACGCTCCGGCACCCTCAACATTCGAATCGAGACAGCCGAGCGGAACTACGTCCATTCCGCCCCGGTGGTCCTCGGGGCCCGCCCGACCCCCGTCTCCACCCCAGAAAGCACCCCGCCGCGACGCCCTCCGCCGCGCCTGGAACCCGAGGCGGGCCCCTCCCTCCTCGACCTCGCTCTACTCGGCGGTTTGCTGGTGCTGTTCGGTATCGTCGCGTACGTGCTGGTGAGGAAGATCAGGTCGGGCCCGGACAACGAGGTGACCGCTAAATCCAAGGCGCCCCCCCTCGAATCCGGGGAGCCCGCCGGTCATGCCATGCTCGAATACGCGCTGGAATCCGGACGCGCGCCCATCCCCCTGCGGGGCGTCACTTTCCGCCTCGGCCGCAACGCGGACAACGATATACGGCTGGAGGACAACTCCGTATCCCGGCACCATGCCCAGATCCATCGCGGCCCGGACGGTGCCTATGTGGTATCGGATCTCAACTCCCTCAACGGCGTCTTCGTCAACGGACGTCAGGTGCAAAGCAGTCACCTGAAGCACGGAGACAGGCTCGAGATCGGCGACGTCGCCCTGAGTTTCCGACTCGTCTCTCCGGCGGCCGGCGGGGTTGGGGATAACGAGGACCTCAGTACCACCCAGGAACTACGGTCACCTTAAGCCACGGAATGATGCCCTCGGGTCCCCCGCCAACCGCCAGGGACCGGACCCGTGCCGCCAGCCGCCCGTGCCCGCGGCATCAACCCTGGGTCAGGGCGTCCCGTATCTTCTGCAGCCTCGACTTCACCTCGGCGCCGAGTTCGGCGAGCTCTTCGCGCTGGACGATACCGAGCACCGCCTCGGGATCCATGAAACCCACCACGACACGTGCGTCGTCATTTTCGCGCACCACCACATTACAGGGCAGCAGCAGGCCGATATCCGGCTCCGCCTCGAGGGCGCGGTGGGCCAGAGACGGGTTGCAGGCACCGAGAATGCGGTAGGGCCGGCGGTCGATATCGAGCCTTTTCTTCAGAGTCGCCTGGACGTCTATATCGCTCAACACCCCGAAACCCTCCGCCTTCAAGGCCTCGGTGACCCGCTCCACGATGTCATCGAAATCGCCATCGACCTGTACCTCAAAACCGTAATTCGACATGATTCATCTCCCTCGGATTCGACTGCGGGTTGTCCGGCGCGACTATAGCGCCCTTGGGCCGCGGATGTTCCCACAGATGAGCGCGAATTCCCAAGCCACCGGGGCCCGGCACCGCCGGCGCAGCCCCCGGAGGGTAGTGCCACCCGGGGGGATTTGTGGTCTATGCTTGTCAGTCAACCCACCTCCCTGCGAGCTCCCCCATGTCCCAGGACGATATCGACAAGCCCGACTACCATCACATCCTCGCTGCGGTGGACCTGTCCCCGGATGGCGATACGGTGGCCCGACGCGCCTTGGAACTGGCCCGGGAGTTCGGCGCGCGGCTGACCGTGCTCCATGTGACCGCCAATCTCATAGAAGAACCGGCCTACGAGTTCATGACCACCCTGCCGGTGGACGTGGACATCCAGACGGAGATCGTGGACCAGGCCAAGGCCAGCCTGAAAGACCTGTGTCGCCGGCTGGGGGACGAGGACATCCATCGCATCGTGGAGGTTGACACCCCCAAGCATGGCATCCTGGACGTGGCCCGACGCGAAGAGGCGGACCTCATCGTGATAGGGAATCACGGGGTCCATGGTCTCGAGTTGCTGCTCGGCTCCACGGCCAACGGTGTACTGCACCACGCACCGTGCGACATACTCGCCGTCAAAGTCGGCGGATGACGTTGGAAACGCGGCGCCCCGGACCGCATAGTCCCGGCCGGTGCATGCCACGGTGTCGGCAACGGCGCCCCACGCCGGTCTCGACACGGCCTTGTGGGGCGCCGTATGGGCCGCGGCACCCCTATCATTCGGACCCTTTCGCTCCTGGAGAAAGCACGAGATGACGGACGAAAAGATATACGAGATACCCGCAGCCACGGCCTCCCGCGCCCTCATAGATGATGACAGGTATCAGACCATGTACCGTCAGTCCATCGAAGACCCCGAGAGCTTCTGGGCCACCCAGGCAGAGGAGTTCGTGACGTGGTTCAAACCCTGGGATCGCGTCCTGGACTGGGACTATCACAAGGCCCACATCCGCTGGTTCGAAGGCGCCAAACTCAATGTGAGCTATAACTGCCTGGACCGGCATCTCGACACCCGCGGCGACCAGGTGGCCATCATCTGGGAAGGGGACGACCCCCAGGAAGACCGGAAGATCACCTATCGTGAGCTCCATCGGGAGGTCTGCAAGTTCGCCAACTGCCTCAAGGCCCGGGGCGTCGGCAAGGGCGATCGTGTCAGCATCTACATGCCGATGATCCCCGAGGCCGCGGTGGCGATGCTCGCCTGCACCCGTATCGGGGCCATTCACTCCATAGTCTTCGGCGGATTCTCCCCCGAGTCCCTCAAGGACCGCATACAGGATTCCCAATGCGGCGTCGTGATCACCGCAGACGAGGGCCTGCGCGGCGGCAAGCGCGTGCCCCTGAAGGCCAACGCCGACAAGGCCGCCGATGCCTCACCCTCGGTCCACACCGTGGTGGTGGTGGAGCGCACCGGCGGCGACGTGGCCTGGCACCCGGAGCGGGATACCTGGTATCACGAGTTGATGGCCGAGGCTTCGGAAGAATGCCCTGCGGAAGAGATGGATGCCGAGGATCCCCTGTTCATCCTCTATACATCGGGTTCCACCGGCATGCCCAAGGGCGTACTGCACACCACCGGCGGTTACCTGCTCTACGCGGCCATCACCCACAAGTATGTGTTCGACTACCACGACGGCGACATCTACTGGTGTACGGCCGACGTCGGCTGGGTGACCGGGCACACGTATATCGTCTACGGGCCTCTGGCCAACGGGGCGACGACCCTCATGTTCGAGGGGGTGCCCACCTACCCCGACGGCAGCCGCTGCTGGCAGGTGGTGGACAAGCACGAGGTCAACATCTTCTATACCGCACCCACCGCCATTCGCGCCCTCATGGGCCTCGGTGAGGAACTGGTGCAGAAGACCTCCCGGAAGTCCCTGCAACTGCTGGGCTCCGTCGGTGAGCCCATCAATCCCGAGGCCTGGGAGTGGTACCACCGCGTGGTGGGAGACGAGCGCTGCCCCATCGTGGACACCTGGTGGCAGACTGAGACCGGCGGCATCCTCATCACCCCCCTGCCGGGGGCGACGCGCCTCAAGCCGGGCTCCGCCACCCGGCCCTTCTTCGGTGTTCAACCCGCCCTGGTGGACAACGAGGGCAACGTCGTCGAAGGCGCCACTTCAGGCAACCTCGTCATCACTCATCCCTGGCCCGGCCAGATGCGCACCGTCTACGGCGACCACGAGCGGTTCTACAACACCTACTTCTCCAACTATCCGGGTATGTACTTCACCGGCGACGGCGCCCGGCGGGACGAGGATGGTTACTGGTGGATCACCGGGCGGGTGGATGATGTCATCAATGTCTCGGGACACCGCATGGGAACGGCGGAGGTGGAGAGCGCCCTGGTGCTCCATGAGGCCGTTGCGGAAGCCGCGGTGGTGGGGTATCCCCACGACGTCAAGGGTCAGGGGATCTATGCCTACGTCACCCTGATGCAGGGGGTGGAGGCCACGGACGACCTGCGCAGGGAACTGGTGGCCCTGGTGCGTTCGGAGATAGGCCCCATCGCCAGTCCGGACGTAATCCAGTGGGCCCCCGGCCTGCCGAAGACCCGTTCGGGCAAGATCATGCGACGCATCCTGCGCAAGATCGCCGCCAACGAAGTGGAAAATCTGGGTGATACCAGCACCCTGGCCGACCCCAGTGTGGTGGACCACCTCATAGAGAACCGTGCCGTGAAATAAAGGCGCCGGGTCGTTGCCCGGGGGCGTGGCGGAAGCCCTGATTAAATCAGAGCGTCCCTAAGGATTTGCCGGGCCCGCGCCCTTTGCGTCAGGGATCCGTACATCCCGGGGGATGAGGGAACCCTCTTCGGAAAGCACCCCGTCCAATTCGTCCCCCACGTCCCGGGGAATGACAAAACGAAATCCTCGGGGCCTGTTGGTCGTCGCCCCTTCGCCCGCACGCTCTGCCGTCTCCGCACCACCGGCATAGCTCTCTGCGCTGCCGGTACTCCGCCTTTCCGGCACCGTGAAGCCAATCCCCTCCAGGGGACCGGCCGGTATGTGCTCGAAGGCGATCCGCTCCACGGTCTCGAAATCGTCCAGAAGGAGGCGGGTGATCTGGGGGATATCCCCCTCCGCGGCCCGGATATCGTCGAGAAGGCGCCCTATCTGGCGCGCTGTGGCCTCCCCGGTGAAGGCGAAGATGGCTTCGTCTCCCGTGTTGTCGTCCAGGTTGAAGAACGTCCCTTCAGGAGGGACCTCGATGACCGCGCCGGCAGCTACCGGCTTGCCGATATCCTCCTGCCGGCCCGGCAACACCATGGCTGGCTTTCCGCTGCTGCCGACGAACATCAGGTAGACCGGTCCCCGCTCCAGGACCTCGAGCCGCACTCTGAGCCCATCACCCGATCTGAGGACCGCGCCGTCATGCACCGGGAAGATCACCTGGCTGCGGTCTTCACGGATATGCCGCGCCTCCACGGAGAAGTCTATATCGGTGGCGACCACCGGCCGGACGCTGGC
Source organism: Thiotrichales bacterium (assembly GCA_011389995.1). Classification (GTDB taxonomy): domain Bacteria; phylum Pseudomonadota; class Gammaproteobacteria; order JAABTG01; family JAABTG01; genus JAABTG01. The sequence continues at coordinate 2,753 of JAABTG010000154.1, read as the reverse complement.
GAAAAGGCACAGGCAGGCCGCGAGTGAATAGGTTCGTAAATCGGACATAGGTTTTTGGTACCTCATGGCCCGCCGTAAACGGCCGGGATAACGGAGAGAGACAGGGGATCAGGGCAGCCCGGTCTTCGTCGGTGGACACGAACCGGCCCCCGGGAACTCTCTGCCGCCCCCTCTTAACTACGCAGGCCGCGTGGAGCTCCATGGGTGAGCGCTCATATTTTAAGCAATTGATCACACTACCGGATGGATCTAAGCTTGACACCAGTTGTGGCTCCCCTTCAACAACCCGTTCTTCCCTGGTCCCGTGTGTCTTCGAGAGGCGAAACCGACCGAATGCGTCGCAAAATTGTATTCGTCATGGTAATGGTAACCGTCGCGGCCGCCTCCAGCGGCTGTAACAGCCCCTACCTGGACACCAAACCCGGCAGGGATGCCGGATCGTTAGCCGATATATTTCTATCCCGCGGAGAAACGGCCATCGCGGCCCTCAAGGACATGCTGCGCCATGCACCTCCCGGAGACACCCTGGATGTACAAACGGCCATCACCCTTGAGACCGCGCGCCTACCCGCAGGGAACGTGTCGGATCGCCGCTCGTTCCAACGGGAGGCCGACCAGCTGGAGCGGCTGATATCCGGGCAGGGAAGGGATACTCCCACCGACAGCGCGGTGCTCGCTTATCTGGCCAACCTGGCCAACGGCCAGAGCGCATCGGCATCCTATCTTTCACAGGCCGAGGAAGAAGCCGTCCTGAAGCTCTGCGGCCCGACCCACGAAGTACTCGCCCATGCCTACGACGTCCATGAGAGCCCTGCGCAGCGGCTGCTCCGGCAATCCTGCTTCACGTGGCTCATCGGGGACTCCAAAAAGTCTTTTGCACTGTACTATCAGGCGGCGGTCAGCAACCCGCCTGAAACCGCCACCGCCGGGGCCAACGGCTTCGAAACCTTCCTCACTCGCCTTGAAGCCGAGACCGGTATCGATATACTCGCCCACCGCCGACGTCTCGGCAGCAGTCCGCAGGCCGAACTGATGAAGGTCGGCCATGGCGGGCCCACAGGAACCGGAGGACTGCGTCAGCTGTCCACTTCATGGACACCGGCTCAAGGTGTCACGCGGTAATCCTGCCCGAACTATAAATGAACGGAAGTCTCAGATGATGAAAACGCCCTATCTCGCCATCCCCTTACTCGCCTTCCAGTTGTGGGCTGCGCCTATGGCGGCAGCCGATTGTCATGTCGATGCCCCGGTGGTGAGTCATGCCGTAGAAGGGGAATTCGACAGCGTCACGAGCAGCCTCAAGTTCGCCATTCAGAACCAGGGGTTGGTCTTGAGCGGGACCTCCCATCTTCAGGAGATGCTTGACCGCACGGCCGCCGACCTCGGATATGAAAAAGGCCTCTACGTGGCGGCCGTGTCCTACGAATTCTGCAGTGCGGATCTCGCCCACAAGATGTTCAATTCGGATCGCCGCAACGTGGCAACGTGTCCTATGACCATCGCCGCCTACGTCCTTCCCGATGCCCCCGGTACCGTGCAGCTGAGCTACCGCAATCCGGTGCTCGCTACGGAGGATGTCCCACTGGAAAAGGAAATCAAGGCGTTGTTCGAGACCATAATCGAGGAAGCCACCGCATGGTAAATCCCCAGGAGGGGGGCGACCTTCGACCACCGGTCACTCCTGCCGGTTACGGGACATTCAGGAATCGCCTATTTGAGTGAGATCCCCTCGGATGTCGCATTCACCGACGATGCCGTCATGGAGAAAATTACAGGGGATCTGGCGAACAGCGGATATTCCATCGTCCACGACGCCCTCCCACCGCACATTACGGAAGGGCTTCTCACGCGAATACTGGAACTTGGGACCCGGGACTTCAGACCCGCGGCCACAGGCAGACGGTCCTCCCGCCAGTTGAACCCCTTCGTGCGCCGGGATCGCATCCTCTGGCTCGATGCCGCCCATTCAGAAGAAACCACCTTCCTTGATTGGATGGAAAAGCTCCGAGTGGCGTTGAACCGGCGCCTCTACCTGGGCCTGTTCCATTACGAGGCCCACTTTGCCCATTACCCTCCCGGCGCGTTCTACAAGCGTCATCTCGACGCCTTCATCGGCGAGGCCAACCGCGTCCTCACTACGGTGTTGTATCTAAACCCCGGCTGGACAGTTGCCGATGGGGGTGAATTGCTCTTGTACGACGGGCGGGGCGAGGAGATTCTTCCCAGGACGCTGCCCATCTTCGGTACTTTGGGGGTATTTCTGAGCGAGGAGTTCCCCCATGCGGTCGCCGTAACCCACAGGGACCGCTATAGTGTGGCCGGTTGGTTCCGCCTAAACGCAACCCTCAAAGCCCAAATGTAAGACCCCCGTGATCGCGATGGACATCGCGATGGACCACGGGGGTTTGGGTATAAAGCCTGGCAGTGACCTACTTTCGCATGGGGGTGAGCCGCGACCGTTCGTCCAGCGGACGAACGCAGCGCGGCGAACGCCTGCCCAGGGACGGGCAGGCCGGGGCCAGCGAGGAGCCTCCCACCTCGCGCCAGGGATGGCGGCGCCTCCCCTTGGACGTGCCAGGGAGGTCTCCCCATGCCTAAAGAAAAACCCCCGTGATCACGATGGACCACGGGGGTTTGGGTATAAAGCCTGGCAGTGACCTACTTTCGCATGGGGGTGAGCCGCGACCGTTCGTCCAGCGGACGAACGCAGCGCGGCGAACGCCTGCCCAGGGATGGGCAGGCCGGGGCCGGCG
>JAABTG010000022.1 GCA_011389995.1 Thiotrichales bacterium | reverse complement strand
ACCATCGCGGAGTTCGTGGAGACCGATGCCATCCGCCGGCGCCTCTGCGACATGGGGGTGGACTACGTGCAGGGCCACGGCGTGGGCGTGCCCGCGCTGCTCATCCCCTGAGGCGCCGGCCCCCATTGGGCCGGCCTGGCCCGGTGACGGCCGCCGGGCCACTGCGGCCGGTGGACTCAGCCCGTCATGTGGATGCGCTGACCCAGCATCTCCGGGGTGACGAGGGTGATGCCCTCGGGGCTGACCCGGAAGCGCCGGGCGTCCTCCCCGGGGTCCTTCCCCACCACCAGTCCGGCGGGGAGGTCGCAGCCACGGTCGAGGATGGCCCGGTGGATGCGGCAACCCTCGCCCACCCGCACATCCGGCAGCACCACGGTGTCCTCGATGACGGAGCCGGCGGCGGTGCGCACGTTGGAGAACAGCAGGGAGTGCTTGAGCCGCGCCGAGGAGATAACGCAGCCGCCGGAGACGATGGAATGGGTGACCTGGCCCTGGCGGTCGTCGTCGTCCAGCACGAACTTGGCCGAGGGCAGCTGCTCCTGATGGGTGCGGATGGGCCACAGGGCATCATAGAGGTCCAGATCCGGGGCGGGCTCCACCAGCTCCATGTTGGCGGCCCAGTAGGCATCCAGGGTGCCGACGTCCCGCCAGAAGGCCTGTTCGCCACTGACAGGGTCGTTGAAGGGGTAGGCGTATACCCGGTTGCGGGCGAGCAGGGGCGGGATGACGTCCCTGCCGAAATCATGGTTAGAGGTGGGATCGCTGAAATCGCGGATCAACTCGTCGTAGAGGAATTCCGTGCGGAAGACGTAGATGCCCATGGAGGCCAGGGCCACGTCCCGGCTGCCGGGCATGGGGATGGGGTGGGCCGGCTTCTCGTCGAAGCGGCTCACCCGGTGGTCGCCGTCCACCGCCATGACCCCGAAGCTGCGGGCCTCCTCCAGGCTCACCTGTACGCAGCCCACCGTGAGGTCGGCGTTCTTTTCCTGGTGGAAGGCGAGCATCTGCCCGTAGTCCATCTTGTAGATGTGGTCGCCCGCCAGCACGAACACGAACTCGGGGCCGTAGGTGCGGATGATGTCGAGGTTCTGGTAAACCGCATCGGCGGTACCCCGGTACCAGTCGTCGGAGGTGCGCTGGGAGGCCGGCAGGATCTCCATGAATTCCCCCAGTTCGCTGTGGAAGGTACTCCAGCCCCGCACCAGGTGGCGTATGAGAGAGTGGGCCTTATACTGGGTGAGTACGCCGATGCGCCGAATCCCCGAGTTGACGCAGTTGGACAGCACGAAGTCGATGATCCTGAATTTGCCGCCGAAGTGCACCGCCGGCTTGGCGCGCCATTCGGTCATCTCCTTGAGACGCGAACCGCGGCCTCCGGCCAGCACCAGGGCGAGGGCGTTGCGGGTGAGCCGGCTGACGAAACGGGGGTTGCTTTCGATGTCCATGACATGTCCAGGGGGTGAGTGAGTCCGGATTATCCTGAACCACGAGGCGGCGGATCACCAGTGGTGACGGCCGCTGGCTTTGCACGGGGCGAGCCACTCTTGATAGCTTAATAAGCGATTGTTCGATTAAATGCGTCGCCGTTATGGCGGCGACGCCTGATGACTTTTGCGGGGAAACGTGGTGAAGACAGAACAGCAGTGGCTGGACGAGCATGGGGCGGTGTCCCTGAGGCGGCTGCTGCCCCGCATCGAGGCCCGCTTCAAGGACCAGACGGATGGCGCCGAATGGGATGCCTACGTGGACCGCATGCGCCGCCATTTCCCGCGCCTGTTTGGCCACCTCCACGCCCTCTACGGCAGGAACTACGATTTCTTCTACCATCTCGAGGCCATCCTGGCCGCGGCCACCGAGATGTGGTTGGCCCGTCCCGGCGAGTTGAAGGCCCTGGACGCCATGCGGGAGGCCGATCCCCATTGGTACCAGTCCAACCGCATGGTGGGGGCCATGTGTTACGTGGACCTGTTCGCCGGCGACCTCAAGGGGCTGCGGGAGCGCCTGCCCTATCTCACGGAGATGGGTATCACCTACCTTCACCTCATGCCGGTATTCAAGGTGCCGGCGGACGACAACGACGGCGGCTATGCGGTCTCCAGCTACCGCGAGGTGGACCCGGACCTCGGCACCATGGAGGACCTGGCGGCCCTGGCCACGGAGTTGCGCCACCACGGCATCTCCCTGTGCCTGGATTTCGTCTTCAACCACACCTCGGATGAGCACGAATGGGCCACCCGGGCCCTGGCGGGAAGCCGGGAATACCAGGCCTACTACCGCATGTTTCCCAACCGGGAGATGCCCGACGCCTACGAACGCAGCATGCCCGAGGTGTTCACCGAGGACCATCCGGGGGCCTTCACCTACCGCACACGCATCAAGAAATGGGTATGGACCACCTTCCACACCTACCAGTGGGACCTCAACTACGAGAACCCCGCGGTGTTCGCGAGCATGATCGAGGAGATGCTGTTCCTGGCCAACCAGGGCATCGAGATCCTGCGCCTGGACGCCGTGGCCTACATCTGGAAGCGCCTCGGCACCAACAGCCAGAACCTGCCCGAGGCCCACTGGATCATCCAGGCCTTCAACGCCATCGCCAGCATCGCGGCGCCGGCCATGGTGTTCAAGTCCGAGGCCATCGTGCACCCCGACGAGGTGAACAAGTACATCGGCGTCGAGGAGTGTCAGCTGTCCTACAATCCTCAACTCATGGCCCTGCTGTGGGATGCCCTGGCCACCCGGGATGCCCGCCTGCTCTACCACGCCATGGGGCGCCGTTTCACCATCGCCGAGGGTTGCGGCTGGGTCAACTACGTACGCTGCCACGACGATATCGGCTGGGCCTTCGCCGACGACGACGTCGAGGCGGTGGGCTTCAAGCCGGCTGAGCACCGGCGCTTCCTGACCCGCTTCTTCACCGGCCAGTTCGAGGGCAGCTTCGCCCGCGGCGAGCCCTTCCAGGAAGACCCGGTCACCGGTGACGCCCGGGTGTCGGGTATGGGCGCCTCCCTGGCAGGTCTGGAACGGGCCCTGGCCGAGGACGACGAGGCGGAGAGGGAACTGGCGGTGCGCCGCATCCTGCTGATCCACGGCGTCATCATCACCATCGGCGGCATCCCCCTCATCTACCTGGGAGACGAGATCGCCATGCTCAACGACTACGACTACGGCCGCGACCCCGCCAAGCAGGGGGACTCCCGCTGGCTCCACCGCACCACCTTCGACTGGGAGCGGGCGGAACAACGCCGCGACGAGGCCAGCGTCCCGGGGCGGGTCTACCAAGGGCTGTTGCGGGTCATCCAGCTGCGCAGCCAGAACGCCGCCTTCGCCTATGCCGATACGGAGTTCGCCGAAACCGGCAACAAGCACGTGTTCGCCTTCTTCAGGAGCAACGACCAGCACGTGGTGTTCGTGCTCGCCAACTTCAGCGAGCGGGAACAGCGCCTGGAGGCCCGGCGCCTGCGCCAGATGGGGATGCGCAAGACCATGGTGGACCTGTATGCCGGCCGGGTGGTGACGGCCACCCAGGAGCTCGTCATGGAACCCTACCAGTTCATGGTGCTGTCGCGGGTGGTGTGACGGCTCCCACCGGCGGCGCGCCCCGGGAGGATCCCGGCAGGCGACGGCCCTCAAAGCTGCGGCCAATCCATGTCCCGAACGACGTCTGATACTGGCGGGTGCCATGCATAACAACGAAAAGATCCTCCAGGAAGTCTTCTCGCCGGCCAACCGGCTCAAACTGGAAGCCATTGGCGAATACCTCAGGCCGCGGGCCCGGGACATCGTCAACCTGTTCTACAGTGCACTCCTCGGCAATCCCGGTGCCGCCGTGTTCCTGGACCAGGAGATGGTCTCCCGGCGGCTGATGGACAGCCAGATGGCCTGGCTGGACGACCTCTTCAGGCCCCGCGACAGCGACGACGTCGCCGCCTTCGTGGCCCGCCAGCGTCGTATCGGCCAGGTCCACGCCCAGATCAGCCTGCCCATGGAGCTGCAGGTGGAGGGCATGCGGGTGATGCGCCGGGAGATCGGCCGCGAACTCGCGGCCGCGGACGCGCCCCGGCTCATGGAACACATGCTGCTGGTGAACGAGCTGCTGGACGCCACCGTGTCCTTGATGAACGAGGCCTACATCGAGGACCTGGTGGCCTACGACCGCAACACCCAGTCCCTGCGCATGCACACCAGCGGCTACAACCTGGCCATGGAGTGCGAGCAGCAGCGCAGCGTGCTCTATGGCTGGCTGGCGGCGGCCGTGCAGACGTTGTGCCTGGGGGAAGACCTGTCCGGGGACGGCCTGCCCACTCTGGGTCAGTCGGATTTCAGCCTGTGGCTCAACCACAAGGCGGCCCTGACCTTCGGCGAGTCCGCCGACATCCCCCGCCTCAAGGCGGCGGTGAAGCGTATCGACGAGGTGTTCCTCGCGGCGGCCGGGGAGGGCCCGCACCGTGGCTACCGGCAGCGTCTCGGCGAACTGGAGGAGGCGGTCCATGGCGCCGGCGTGGTGCTGTCCCTCATGAGCGAGCAGATGGTCCATCACGAGGCCGCCCGGGACCCCCTGACCCGGGTGTTCAACCGGCGCTATCTGCCCACCGTATTCCGCCACGAGAACGAGGTCTGCCTCAGGTTCCAGGCCACCAGTTCGGTGGTGGTGACGGATATCGACCACTTCAAGGTGGTGAACGACACCCACGGCCACGATGTCGGCGACCGGGTGCTGGTGGAATTCGCGGAGTTGCTCCTCGGCGGCGTGCGCGCCGGCGACTACGTGTTTCGTTTCGGCGGCGAGGAGTTCCTGCTGCTGCTGGCGGGGGCGAACGCCCAGCAGGCCGCGGACCTCGCCGAGCGCCTGCGCCTGCGGGTGGCCGAACATCGCTTCACCACCCGGGAGGATGTCCCGCTGACCCTGACGGCCAGCTTCGGCATCGCCCACCACCTTTGTGGCCCCGATTACATGGAGAGCGTGAAGCGGGCCGACGTCGCCCTCTACGAGGCCAAGGCCCGGGGCCGCAATCGCTGTGTGGTGGCGGCGGATCCCTGAGGCGGCATTCGGTACGGTGCGCTCATTGCGCCCGCCCCCGGCGGCCGTCAGAATCCGCCCCGGCCCCCGGCCCCCGGCCCCCGGCCCCCCGCCTGGGCCGGAGTTTCGGGCCATGAGCGGGCGTCCTGGCGGCGAGGAGATGGGTCATGAGTGAACGCGACTTCGATACGGTAATCGTCGGCGGCGGCATCTCGGGCACGGCCCTGATGTTCGTCCTGGCGCGCTATTCCGATGTCGGTTCCGTGCTCCTGGTGGAGAAGCACCGTCATCTGGCAGCGCTGAACTCCGACGGCCGTGCCAACAGTCAGACCCTGCACTGCGGCGATATCGAGACCAACTACACCCTCGAGAAGGCCGCCCGGGTCAAGGCCATCGCCCACATGATCGTGCGTTACAGCGAGCGCTTTCCCGATGCCCGGCGCCACATGGGGGCCTTTCCCAAGATGGTCCTGGCGGTGGGGGAGGCCGAGGTGGATGCCCTGCGCCGGCGCCATGGGGAGTTCGCCGACACCTTCCCCTACATGGAATTGTGGGAGGCCCCCCGTATCGCCGAGGTGGAGCCGGAGGTGGCCCTGGTGGACGGCCGGCCGCGGCCCGATCCCATCGTCGCCAGCGGGGCCCTGGGGGAGATCTGCGCCATCGATTACGGGGGCCTGGCCCGGTCCTTTGCCGCCCGGGCGGCCGAGGACGGCAGCACCCACGTCGAGCTCGCCCTGGGAGCCCGGGTGGTGGGTATCTCCAGCGATGGCGACGGCTACCGGGTGGAGACCAGCGGCGGCGGCTACAACGCCCGCTCGGTGGCGGTGTGTGCCGGCGCCCACAGTCTGCTGTACGCCCATCGCATGGGCCATGGCGGGCATCTGTCCCTGCTGCCGGTGGCGGGCAGTTTCTATTTCACCCCCCGGCAGATGCACGGCAAGGTGTACACCATGCAGGACCCCAAGCTGCCCTTCGCGGCGCTCCATGCCGACCCCGATCTGCTCATCCCCGGCAAGACCCGCCTCGGGCCCACCGCCCTGATGCTGCCCAAGCTGGAGCGTTACCAGTGGGGCACCTATCTGGATTTCCTGCGGGTGCTGGGGCTCGACCTGCCGGTGGCCAGCGCCCTCGGCAAGCTGGTGAGAGACACCACCATCCGCAACTACATCCTGCGCAACCTGGCGTTCGAGATCCCGGGGCTGGGCAAGCGTCTGTTCCTCAAGGACATCCGCAAGGTGATCCCGTCCCTGACCCTGGGCGAGCTGAAGTACGCCCGGGGCATGGGTGGCGTGCGTCCCCAGGTCATCGATCGCCATCGCCGTGAACTGGTGCTGGGGGAGGCCGTGGTGGACCCGGGGGGCGGCCTGTTGTTCAGCATCACGCCCTCACCGGGGGCGAGCACCTGTCTCGGCAAGGCGGTCCAGAATGCCGCCAGCCTGGTGGCTCACCTGGGTGGCCACCTGGATCGCGGGTGTATCGCCGAGGAATTGGGCGGCGTCGAGGCCCTGGGGGTTGGGGAAGCGTGAACAAAGACGAAAAACGACCCCTCCCGGTCAGAAGATAACAAGGCGACCAGCCCATTGCGTGACCGTCGACATATGCCGAGGCGTTCCGACCCGCAGAAATCCCCCGCCGCGGAGTACGTGGCGGCGCCGGGGCATGGCCGGGAACCCCTCGTTCACCTGGTGGAAGGCCATCATCTGCGGAGCCGGCCTCTGACTGCCCTCCTGGAGCAGGCGGGTTTCCGGGTCCGGGTCTTTGCGCCCGGCGCCGGTCTTGACCATGGTGATGACGATGAAGGGGACGGGCCCGTGGCGCCGGATGTGCTGGTGATGGCGGCCGATCCATCCTCCCTGGCGCTTGACGACGGGACCTTGAAGGCCCATCTCGGCGCCGCCCGCCAACGGGACATCGCGGTGGTGGCCGTCACGGCCGACCCCGATCCGCAGGCCCGCCTGCTCGGATTACGGGCCGGTATCACCCGTTACCTGTCCGTTCCGCTGGATGCCGGGCGACTCATCGAGGTCCTCGATGATCTGACCCACCGGCAGCCGGCACGGCCCTACCGCGTGGTCCTGGTGGACCCCGATGGGGCGCTGCTGGAGGCCCAGGCCGCGGTCCTGCGGGATGCCGGCATGGCGGTGCATACCGTGTCCGCGGCCCTTGAAGCCCTGGACGCCGTGGCGGCGTTCGCGCCCGATGTTGTGGTGATGGCGGTCTCCATGGACGAGGCCAGCGGGCCCGAGCTTTCGGCCCTCCTGCGGGACAGCAGCAATGGCCGGCACGTGGCCGTCCTCTTCCTGGCGGGCAGCGCCTCGGAACTGGCGGGCCCGGGGCTCGGGGGCGATGACTGCATGCTGAAGCCGGTCTCTCCCCCTCAACTGGTGGCGGCGGTGAAGGTGCGGGCGCACCGTGCCCGTAATAGTGACACCATCAGGCGGCGTCTCGAAGACACCCTCTATGAAAGGGACCGCGAGCACCTGGCCCTGGACCACCACGCCCTGGTGAGCATCGCCGATGCCCGCGGCGATATCATCTATGCCAATGATCGCTTCTGCCGGGTCAGCGGTTACCCCCGCCACGAGCTGCTGGGCCGGAACCACCGCATCATCAAGTCCGGCATCCATCCTCCGGAGTTCTACCAGGATCTTTGGCGCACCATCGCCCGGGGGGGTATCTGGCAGGGGGATATCTGCAACCGCCGCAAGGACGGTGGCCTTTACTGGGTCAACTCCACCATCACCCCCTTCCTCGACGAGAGGGGCCGGCCCTACCAGTACGTCTCCATCCGCACCGACGTCAGTGCCCTCAAGGCGGCGGAGGATGAACTGGTCCGGGCCTACGGGCTGCTGGAGAGCTCCAATGAGGCGGCCCGCATCGGCACCTGGGAGATGCATGTCGATCCCCCCCGCATGGCCTGGAGCCGGATGACCCGCCATATCCACGAGGTGGAGGAGGGCTGGGAATGCGACCCGGACCAGGCCCTGGCCTTCTGCGTCCCGGGGACGAGTCGTGACACCCTCCAACGGGCCTTCCACGACGCCCGCTTCCACGCCGTCTCATTCGACGAGGAGATCGAGATCACCACCGCCCGCGGCAACCGACGCTGGGTGCGGGCCATCGGCCTGCCGGAGCTGGCCGACGGCCGCTGCCGGCGCATCTACGGCCTGTGCCAGGACATCACCCCCGCCAAGGACGCCGAACGGGAGCTCTCCAAGCTCTCGCGCATCGCCCGGGATACCACCAACGGCGTCGTGGTCACCGACGCCGATGGCCGGGTGGAATGGATCAACAGGGGATTCACCCGCATCAGCGGCTATGGCCTGGAGGAGTTGCGCGGCCGCCGCCCCGGCCGTGTGCTCCAGGGCGAGGCCACGGATCCCGCCACCGTAGGGCACATGCACCAGGCCCTGGCGCGTCACCAGCCCTTCCAGGTGGACGTGGTCAATTACACCCGGTCCGGACTCCCCTACTGGATACACATCGACTGCAACCCGTTGCGCGACGATGCCGGAGAAATCCAGGGCTTCATGGCCATCCAGTCGGACATCACCGAGCAGGTCCATGCCCGCCAGGCCCTCATCACCGCCCGGGACGAGGCCGAGCGTGCCAATCGCGCCAAGTCGGAGTTCCTCTCCCGCATGAGCCACGAGCTGCGCACGCCCATGAACGCCATCCTCGGTTTCGGCCAGCTCATGGAATATGCCCCCGGGTTGCCGGCGGACCACCGCGACAACCTGCGCGAGATCCTCAAGGCCGGGCATCACCTGCTGGAACTCATCAACGAGGTGCTGGATCTCTCCCGCATCGAGTCTGGTCACCTCGATCTGTCCCTGGAGGCGGTGGAGATGTCCCCGCTGGTGGACGAGGCCCTGAGCCTGGTGGCCAGCCTGGCGCAGACCCACGGCATCCGATTGCACCGTGACGGCCTGGCGGACGTGGTGGTACGGGCCCATCGCGTGCGTCTCAAGCAGGTGCTGCTGAATCTGCTCTCCAATGCCGTCAAGTACAATCGCCCCGGGGGACGGGTGGAGCTTACGGTCCGGCCCGTCGACGACGACAGGCTGCGCATCGGCGTGACGGACAGTGGCAAAGGCATCCCCTCCCATCGCCTGGCGGAGCTGTTCGAGCCCTTCCGGCGCCTGGATGCCGAGCACAGCACCATCGAAGGCACCGGTATCGGCCTCACCATCACCCGACGCATCGTGGAACTGATGGGCGGCTCCGTGGGGGTGGAAAGCGAGGTGGGAGTGGGCAGCACCTTCTGGATCGAGCTGCCCCGGGACCACCCGCCGGAGGCGGCTGATGATGGGGCCTCGGCGGTAGCCGCCGGTGGCGGCCACGAGCCCGGCGATAACGAAGATTCTGCGACCCACAGCGTGCTTTATATCGAGGACAACCCTGCAAACCTGAAGATGGTCGCCCGCATCATCGGCCGGCGGCGTGACATCCGCCTCCACACCGCCCACCTGCCGGAGCTCGGCATCCGGCTGGCCGCGGACCACCGCCCCGACCTCATCCTTCTCGACATCAACATGCCGGGCATGGACGGCTATGGCGTGCTGGAGGTCCTGAAGTCGAAGGCAGAGCTCAGCCACATACCGGTGGTGGCCATCTCCGCCAATGCCATGCCCCGGGACATCCGGCGCGCCGAGGCCGCGGGATTCTCCGAGTACCTCACCAAGCCCCTGGAGGTGGCCCGCTTCCATGAAGTTCTGGATCGGTTCCTCAGACCGGCGGGCCCGTATCCGTGACGCCGGGGCTCGAGTCCTATCTCGGGCTCGTCTATGCCAGCTATGGCCTCGCCTTCTTCAGCCTGGGGGTGGTGGCCTTCATGCTGCCGCGCCACGTCGACGGCCTGCCCATCGCTCCCCACCTGGGCTGGCTGGCAGCCTTCGGCATGACCCACGGGCTGCTGGAGTTCGTGGAGGGTCAGCGCCTGGTGGCCTCGGCGCCCTGGCTGGCCTGGGCCGGGGGGATGCTGCTCGTCGGCTCCTATGTCGCCCTGCTGGAGTTCGGCCGGCGCGTCTGGAACTCGGCTGGAGGGCCTTTCGCGCCGGCCGCCGCCCCCGTCCACGGCGCCGTGGCCGCCGGCGTGGCGCTGGTGACCCTGGCAGCCACGGATCCGTGGGCCGGAATGGACCTCGCATCGCGCTGGCTGGCGGGCATGCCGGCGGCACTGCTCTCCGGCGCCGGCCTGCTGCGCCTTGCGGGCAGCCCGGCATGGCGCGAAGGGACGGGGGCCACGGTGTTCTGGCTGCGTATGGCGGCGCTGGCCCTGTTGGCCTATGGTGCGTTGACGCCCTTCCTGGCGCCGCCGCCTCCGGCCGCGGTGCCCTGGCTGCCCACCACTGCGGATTTTCTCGCCGTTACCGGCCTGCCCATCCAACTCGCCCGCGCGCTGTGCGCGTTGCTGGTGGCCGTGGCCTTCGTGATGCTGCTGCGCCGTTCCAGCCACCGTGCCGACACCGCCCTGCAAAGGGTAGTCAATACCCTCGACGGTTTCGTCTATCGTTGCCGCAACGACCGCCACTGGAGCTCGGCGTCGGTCACCGATGGCGTCCTCGCCCTCACGGGCTATCCGCCCGAGGCGTTTCTGCAGCCGGCCGGGGTGCACTACGGCCACTTGATCCATCCCCATGACGTCGACGGCGTGTGGACCGAAGTCCAGGCCGCCACGGTTGCCCGCCGGGACTTTCATCTGACGTATCGTATCGTCACCCGCAGCGGCGAGGTGCGGTGGGTGCGCGAGCGTGGCCGCGGCGTCCACGGCCCCGACGGCAGCCTGGAATACCTGGAAGGCCATATCATCGATGATACGGCGCGTCACGAGGCCATGGAGGACCTGACGCGTGCTACCCGGCTGCTGGACAGCATCGTCGAGCACGTGCCCAGCATGATCTTCGTCAAACGCGCGTCGGATCTGCGCTACGAGTACTTCAACCGGGCCGGCGAGGACCTGCTCGGCCGTCACCGCGAGGAAATCCTCGGCCACACCGACCATGACCTGTTTCCCCAGGAGCAGGCGGCCTTCTTTATCGCCAAGGATCGCGAGGTGCTGGCCCGCGCCGGGCCGGTGGACATCCCGGAGGAGACCATCGACGCCCATAGCGGTCAGCGGGTACTCCATACCCGCAAGATTGCCATCCGCCATGATCAGGGGGAGCCCCGTTACCTGCTGGGGATCTCCGAGGATATCACCGAAGCGCGGCGTGCCGCCCTGGCGTTGCGGGACAGCGAGGCCCGCCTCAACGAGGCCCAGCGCATCGCCCGGGTAGGCAGCTGGGAGATCGACCTCGCCAGCGGACACCTGGCGTGGTCCCATGAGATCTTTCGCATCTTCGAACTCGACCCCGGCCGCTTCGAGGCCAGTTACCAGGCCTTCCTGGATGCCATCCACCCTGACGACCGGGAGCGGGTCGATGCCGCCTATTCCCGCTCCCTGGAAGACCGCGCCCCTTACGTCATCAGCCACCGCCTGCGCATGCCGGACGGGCGGGTCAAGTGGGTGGAGGAACGCGGTGTCACCGACTTCGACGCCGACGGGCAGCCCCTGGTGTCCCGCGGCACGGTGCAGGACATCACCGAGCGCCACGGTCTGGAAGATGAGTTGCGCCAGTTCCGGGCCACCCTGGACCAGACCCTGGACTGTGTGTTCATGGTCGAGCCCGCCGGCCTGCGCTTCACCTACGTCAACCGGGGGGCCACGGACCAGCTGGGCTACCGCCGGGACGAGTTGCTGCGCATGCACCCCATGGATATCAACCCGGAATACGACGAGGCACGCCTGCGCGCCCTCCTGGCTCCTCTGATGACGGGCGCCCGGCAGCGCCTCACCCTCGAGACCACCCACCGGCATCGCGAAGGCCACCTCATCCCGGTGGAGGTGTCTCTGCAGTATATCCACCAGGCGGGCTACGAGCCCTGCTTCATCGCGGTGGTGAGAGATATCACCGAGCATAAGCGGGGCGAGGAGGCCCTGAGGGACCTCAATCAGACCCTGGAGCGGCGGGTTGCCGAGCGCACCGCGGAGTTGACGGAACGGGAGGCCCAGTTGCGCCGTGCCCACACCATTGCCCGCCTAGGTCACTGGACGGCCGACGTCCAGAGCGGCGAAGTGACCTGGTCGGAGGAGGTCTATGGGATCTTCGGGCAGGACCCCGAGACCTTTCGGCCCAGCGTGGAGGCCTTTTACGCCACCGTGTACCCCCACGACCTCGGGTCCGTCAAGGAGGCCGCGGATGCGGCCTTCCAGGGCGACGGCGATTTTCGCATCGACCATCGCATCGTGCTGCCGGATGGAGAGCTGCGCTGGGTCCACGAGGAGGCGGTGGCCGAACTGGACGGCCAGGGCCGGCCCCGACTGATCGCCGGAACGGTGCAGGACATTAGCCAGCGCAAGCAGGCCGAGGCCGCCCTCATCCAGGCGCGGGACGAGGCCGAGCGGGCCAACGCAGCCAAATCGGCGTTCCTGTCGCGCATGAGCCACGAGCTGCGCACCCCCCTCAACGCCGTACTGGGCTTCGCCCATCTGCTGCAGACCGACCCCGACCAGCCCCTGAGCGCGCTGCAGGCGGACAACATGGCGGAGATCGTGCGGGCCGGCAATCATCTGCTGGAGATGGTGAACGAGGTGCTGGATCTGGCGCGCATCGAGAGCGGGCGCCTCGAACTGAGCCTGGGCCCGGTGGCGATGGCCCCGGTGGTCGACGCCTGCACCGCCCGCATCCGCCCCATGGCCCTGCAGCGGGACATCACGCTCAACCGTAACGTGGCGCCCCCGTGGGCCGTCCAGGCCGACGAGACCCGCCTGACCCAGGTGCTGCTCAACCTGCTGTCGAACGCGGTAAAGTACAACCGTGAGGGCGGCAGCGTAGACTTGAGGTTCAGTACCGCCAGGCCGGCCCATTTGCGCATTGCGGTGGCGGATAAGGGAACCGGCATCGCCGCGGAGGATGTGGCGCGTCTGTTCAGACCCTTCGAAAGGCTCGATTCGGCTTATTCAGGGGACGAAGGCACGGGTATCGGGCTGGCCCTGTCCAAGCGGCTGGTGGAGGCCATGAGTGGCACCATCGGTGTGGACAGCGTACCCGGCGAGGGCAGCGTGTTCTGGTTCGAGTTGCCCCTGGCCCCCGACCCGCCCGGGAGGGCCGCCGGCGGCGGGGATGAATCCGGCGCGGCGGCGCCGTGCCGGATCCTCTGCGTGGAGGACAATGCCGCCAATCTGAAGCTGGTGCAGAAGATCATGGCCGGCCGTGGCGATGTCCAACTGTTGGTGGCCACCAGTGCCGAGGAGGGCCTGGAGATGGCCCGGCGGGAATGCCCGGCGCTGGTTCTGCTGGACATCAATCTGCCGGGCATGGATGGCTTCGAGGCCCGCGAGCGCCTGCAGGATCATGATGCCACTCGTGACATCCCGGTGGTGGCGATATCTTCCAACGCCATGCCCGCTGACATCCGGCGCGCGGCCGTCGCCGGTTTCGACGACTACATCACCAAACCCCTCGAAATGGGACGCCTCAATGCCCTCGTCGACCGCTACGTCGGACAATCCCAGTCCCTGTCGGGACGATCATGAACCGTGCGTGCGCCGTCTTCGCCGCCATCCGCGTCATCTCTACCGCATTCTCCAGGATGACAGGGCGGGGATGACAGGACGCATCGGGGAACGACGTGGCTGAAGCCCCTTATCCTCCCGCCATGGACGACGATCCCGGGCTCCCGGTGCGGGTGCTGGAAGGGATGGTGGAGGCCGTGGTGGTGGTAGATACACGGCACCGTACCATTTACTATGCCAACGCCGCTGCCAATGCCCTGCTGGGGTTGAAGACGGGCGAGGCGACGGCCGGCACCGTCCTGGAGGACACCGAAGGTCTGTGCGGCGAGGATGCCTCGCCCCTCGCCCCCGCCCATCACCCGCTGCGCCGGGCCCGTGAAGAGGGCCGGGACGTGGAGGGCGAGCTGGTGGGCATGACCCGCCCGGGCGGCGCCGACACCCTGTGGATGCGGGTCAACGCCTATGCCCGGCACGATGCCCAAGGCGCGGTGCGCCGGATCGCCGCGACCTTCCTGGACATTACGCGCCACACGCGCATGGAGGCGGAGCTCGAGTCCCACCGCCGTCGCCTCGAGCATGAGGTGGCCGCCCTCAAGACGGCCCGCGACGCCGCCGAGCCGGCGAACCGGGCCAGGTCGGAATTCCTGTCGCGCATGAGCCACGAATTGCGTACCCCCCTCAATGCCGTTCTCGGCTTCGCCCAACTCCTGGTGTCCGACACTACGGAGCCCCTCACCCCCAATCAGGCCGACAATGTGCGTGAGATCCTCGAGGCCGGCGGCCGTCTGCTGGAGATGATCAACGGGGTGACGGACCTCAGCCCCGTGGAGGACGGTGGTCCGGAGCTCCAGGTCCGGACCGAGACCGTTGATATGGTGCCCCCGGTGGAGACCAGGGGTGACCACATCGGCGCTCACGGCACCCCGGGGCGGCCCCCCCTACCGGGGTCAGCCGGGAGCGTTTCCGGGGAGTCCTCCCCGGGGACCCAGCGCCGCTGCCGCGTTCTCTATATCGAGGACGACGCCGTCAATGTGGGCCTGCTCAAGCTGCTGGCGGTACCGGCGGGCCTGGATCTGCTCACCGCCGGGGATGCGGAGAGGGGGCTGGTGATGGCGCGTCGGGAGGAGCCGGAGGTAATCCTGCTGGACATCAATCTGCCGGGCATGGGCGGGCGCGAGGCCGTGGGACTGCTGAAGGCCGATCCCGCCACCCATCACATTCCGGTGATCGCCGTCTCGGGGGAGGGTCGGGAGGAGGGTGACCTGACGGCCGGCTTCGACGCCTGGCTGATGAAGCCCTTCGAGGTGGAACGCCTGCGCGACCTCATCCGGCGGGTGATGCGTGATGCCCGAGGGTCATCGTGAGCCACGCCCGGCGCGAGTCTCTGAATATTCTCCGGGGACGGGATAGCCGCGGATTTTGTAGAGGCGTGGGTGGTTGGCGTAGGATGACGGGCAAAGTTGTTCAGCGGGAGACTCACTGCATATGAAAAGATTTCTTGGTTCCACCATCGTCCTGTTGCTGGGTGCCGGCCTGGTGCCCTTTGCCCATGGTACCAACGGTTATTCCCCCACGGGTTTCGGCACCGCCAACAAGGGACTAGCCGGGGCCGGCGTGGCCCTGCCCCAGGACAGCCTGGCGGCGGCCACCAACCCCGCCGGCATGGCCCTGGTGGGCCACCGTCTGGACGTGGGGGCCGCGCTGTTCAACCCCAACCGCAGTTTCACGGCCAACGATGATGCCCTGACGCCGCCGTTTCCCAGCGTCCGTCCGGGCGAGGTCGAGAGTGACAGGGATATCTTCCTGGTCCCCCATTTCGGCTGGAACCGGCCCCTGGGTACCGATGCCGCCATCGGCATCTCGGTGGGTGGCAACGGCGGCATGAATACTGAGTACGACACCGACGTCTGGCGCAACTTCGCCACCCCCGGCGATCCCGATTCGGTCGCCAGCGCCACCACCGGCGTGGACCTGGCCCAGCTGTTCGTCGGCTTCACCTACGCCCGCCAGATCTCCCCCAACATGGCCCTCGGCATCATGCCCATCGTCGCCGTGCAGCGTTTCGAGGCCAAGGGCCTGGAGCCCTTCCGGCGCCTCTCCAGCAGCCCGGACCACGTCACCAACAACGGCCACGACTACTCCTGGGGCTACGGGGTGCGGGTGGGATGGCTCGGGCGGGCCTCGGAACGCCTGACCCTCGGCGCCTCCTGGCAAAGCAGGCTGTACATGGACCGCTTCGACGACTACCGGGGGCTTTTCGCCGAGCAGGGGGACTTCGACGTCCCTTCCACGTTTACCCTGGGATTGAGTTATGCCGCCACACCCAACGTGGCCCTGGTGGCGGACTGGCAGCGTATCCATTTTTCGGAGGTGGACGCCCTCGGCAATTCCAACGACCTGGCCCCGGTGCCGGGGGCCTTCCTCGGACGGGATGATGGCCTCGGCTTCGGCTGGGACGATATAGACATCATCAAGCTGGGTATCCAGTGGGACCGTGACGCCGCCTGGACCTTCCGCGCCGGAGTCAGCCATGCCGAGCAGCTGTTCGACAACAGCGAGACCCTGTTCAATATCCTTGCCCCCGCCACCATACGCAGTCACGCCAGCCTCGGCTTCACCTGGCGGCCCAATGGGGGCCACGCCATCAGCATGGCCTATACCCGGGCCTTCGAGGAGAAGATCTCGGGCCGCAATCCCAACTTCACCGGCCCCCAGACCGGCTTCGTGGAGATGGACCAGCACGAGCTGGAGGTGAGCTGGGGCATTCGCTTCAACTGACCGCCCATCCGTAAGCCTGCTCAACTACGAAATACGCAAAAGACGCGAAGGTTAACCACGAAACACGCGAAATATAACGAAAGATCAGGAACGACATAAGCGGTGCTGGATACAGCCCTTCCTCGGCCATGGCTATACCGTACGGCATGGGAACGAGGCCCCGCCGGCTATAGACAGGCCCGGTGACAGCAGCCCCCTGATCACCCATTACATTTCGCGTCTTTCGCGTCTTTCGTAGTTACCGTTTTATGCCTTTTGATTCACCATTCACTATTCGTGCCTCCCGTGCCCCCTGAATCTCAACCCGATCCCTTCCTCCGCCGCCTGCGCTGGCTTACCTGGGCCCTGGTGCTGGTGGTGGCCGTCTGGTACCTGCTGCCCTGGGTCGAGCGCTATGTCATCAGCCTCAGCGCCGAGCCACGGGCCATCATGGCCCGCGGCGAGCTGGCCGCCGATGAGCAGGCCACCATCGACATCTTCCAGCAGACCAGCCCTTCGGTGGTGTTCATCACCACCCGCCAGCGGGTCCGCGACCACTGGTCCCGCAATGTATTCACCGTGCCCCGGGGGACCGGCTCCGGTATGGTATGGGACAAACTGGGCCATGTGGTCACTAACAATCACGTCATCGAGGGGGCCTCCGATGCCACCGTGCGCCTCAACGACGGGCGCAGCTTCCAGGCCGCTCTGGTGGGCACCAGCAGCGCCCACGACCTGGCGGTGCTGCGCATCAAGGTGCCCTTCGACCTGCCGCCCCCCGTTGCCATCGGCACCAGTGGCGACCTTCAAGTGGGGCAGAAGGTGTTCGCCATCGGCAATCCCTTCGGCCTGGATTACACCCTGACCTCCGGTCTGGTATCGGCCCTGGACCGCGCGCTGGAGGAGAACGGTGTCACCATCCAGCATCTCATCCAGACCGATGCCGCCATCAACCCCGGCAATTCCGGTGGTCCGCTGCTGGACAGTGCCGGCCGCCTCATCGGGGTCAACACCGCCATCTACAGCCCCTCCGGTGCCTACGCCGGCATCGGCTTCGCGGTGCCCGTGGACACCATCAACCGAGTGGTGCCCCAGATCATCGCCCACGGCAAGTACGTGCGTCCCGCCATCGGCATCGGCGTCGACGAGGACATCAACCGCATCATCACCCGGGAGTTGGGGGTGGAGGGGGTGGTGGTGCTGTCCGTCCAACCCGGCTCACCCGCCGCCGCCGCCGGCCTGGAAGCGGCCCGCATGAATGGCGGCGGTGATGTCATTCCCGGCGACGTCATCCTGCGGGTGGACGATACGCCGGTGGAGGACGTGGCCACCCTCCTGGCGGTGCTGGACGAATACGAGGTGGGGGATCGGGTCACCCTGGGGCTGTGGCGCAAGGGCCGGGAGACCGAAGTGGCCGTCGTGCTCCAGGGCGGGGCAGGGGACTGATTTTCTTTGCCATGCGGCCCCCAGTCGACGGCGACACAGGCGCTCACGGCGATGGCGTGCCTGCCGGCAGCTGCCGGGGTGGCCCCGTGGCGCCAGGGTTTCCTGGATGCGACGTCAGGCGCGCCATCACAGGGGAAGGGGCGGGCCTTCAGTCGAGGCCGGGAACCCCCGTGCCCACCACGATGCGCACGGCCTGGTCCTGGGTGAACCCCGCCGCCAGCAGGGCCTCGTAGTAGCCCCTGGTGAAGCGCGCCAGATTCGCGACGCTCGCCGGCTCGGCGAGGACCTCGAGCACGGCGCGTATCCTCTCCCGCTCATGGGGATCGGCGGCGGGTGAGGGGGCTTCATCGTTGCCCTGGGCGCAGATGTTGGAGGCCATGGTGACGAGGCCGGTCAGCAGCAGGATGGATGTCAGTCGGGCCATGGTGTGGTGGGGATGGCGGGATGGTTAAAAACCCTAACATAACCCGTTCAGACACCATGGGCCACAGGCAGACACGGCCTTGAGGGCTGCGGTTCGGGAAGGCGGGTTCATCTGCGGCAACGGCAGGCACCGCGCGGAGCGCCGCCGGGGCCATCCCTCATCGCCCCCCGGTGCCCATCCCTCATGGCGAGGGAACGACGGAGGGCGCCGGCCGGTGCTCGAGGTTTACATGCATCGCCACCAGGGCCACGGGGGCCCCGAATTGCGTATAGACGGCGACGTCCGCCGCATCCCGGCCGTAGGCGATGGCGATGCGCCCTCCCTCGAGGTGTTCCCTGGTGGGGTCGAATGTGAACCAGCGCCCCCCCACGTAGGCTTCGAACCAGGCATGGAGATCCATGGGCTCGAGCCCTTCGAGGTAACCCACCACCATGCGGGCCGGTATGGACAGGGCGCGACACAGGGCGATGCCGAGGTGGGCCATGTCGCGACACACCGCCGTCGATGCGCCGTTGATCTCGCACGCACTCAGATTGTACAGACCGGTGCCCGGCGTGTAGGCCATGGTGCGTTGGATGTAGTCGACGATGGCACTGCACTGGTCATAGCCAGGGGCATACCCGGCGGCGAGGGACCACGCCATGTCCGTGAAACGGTCCGACTCGCAATAGCGGCTGGGGAGCAGAAAGGGCAGGGTGTCCTCGGGGAGCTGCTCGACGGGCACGAAGGCGGCCCCGGGCGCCTCGTCACAGCTGTCCTCGGCATGGATATCCGCGGCCGTGTGGACGTCGAAGGTGCCCGCCGGTGCCACCAGGCGCTGGCACAGATTGCCGAAGCCATCCGTGAACTCCGCCGCGGTGACGCTCGGGAGGAAGATATACTGCTCGCGCGCCACCCACTGTTGCGAGCCACTGCGCGGACGCAGCATGAATATGAAGGGGGTGGCTTCCGGTAATTCGAATTCCAGCGAGCAGGACACGTGTAGCCACATCTAACAACTCCTTAGGGGTCAATGACCGGACTATGGGTCGGGCGGGGAAAAGGTGTCGCGACCGGACCATGGGATGCCGGGTTCCCGGGGTCTGAGGCCATCCATGGCGGTCACGGCGGGCGGCACCTTGGCGGCCCCTGGCATCCCGGACCGGTTTAGACGCCGCCTTGAATCCCCCGGGGACCCTCGCGTGGCGGCGGCCTCTGTGCCCGGTGGGGAATTATGGCAGAATCAGCCGGGTCACCGTTCGCCTCCGGCTTCGTTTGCGACCCATGAGCGATACGCGCAATCCACGCACCCAGAAGGTCATCCGGCGTCTGTTCGTGGCCCAGCTCGGCCTGCTGGCCGCGGTCGGTGCCCTGGTGCTCGTGGGCGTGGTGTTTACCCAGCACCTCGGCTCCTTTCCCTTCGCCTTCCTGACCGGTGCCCTGGGCGGCAGCATCTCCCTGCTACGGCGCCTGCGGAGGGAGAGCCAGGCCGTCATCGACGAGTTCGCCGACTCCTGGGTGTCGTCCCTCATGCCGATGCTCTACGGCGGGCTGATGGCGGGGATCGCCTACCTGTTTTTCATGTCCGGCATTCTCACCGGCGAGGGCGGGAATGGTTTGTTCACCAGCAATCTGTTTCCCAATTTTACCGCGCCCGCGGTGGAAGGAGGGGAGCTCTCGGTGCCTGTCATCCTCAGGCTGCGGCCGGAATCGGTGCAGGATTTCGGCAAGTTGCTGGTGTGGTGCTTCATTTCCGGCTATTCGGAGAAGTTCGTCGCCGGTGTCCTCCAGACCCTGGAGGAACGCACCGGACAACGCGGCGACTGAGCAGCCGGGCGGCATCGCCGCGCTCGTCGCGATGGCCCCGAAGTGGGCCCGAAGTGGGCCCGAAGTGGACGGTAACCGGCGTTAGCTTACAACTCCTTGTCCTTCAGGGATGGCGACTTGTCCCCACGGGTGTCCAGCTTGAGGATGCTGATCAGGCGCACGGCGCCTCCGTCATGCAGACTCTCATGCACCGCCGCCGTAGCCGTGAGCACGGCGTCGAGCTCCCCTTCGAGGTTGGTGCCGGAGGCGTGGGGTTCCACCTTCAGGGCGTGTTCCCGCAGTACCTTCACCACCTGCTCTATCTCCTCCCGTACCGAAACCCCGCTGCCCACGGGTATCACCTGTAGCTCTGCTGTTGCCTTCATGTTCATCCCTTTCGTCGGGTTGTCAGGGTATGGCGCGGCAACGGCCTCGTCGCCGCATACAGGACCTCAATGGGTCGGCTTGGCGATCTCTTCGACCACTTCACCGGTGAGGGAGGGGTCGGCGTTGCGGGCGAGATCACCCGTGGAGACCACCCCCACGCACCGGTCGGCCTCGTCGAGGACGAACAGGCGGCGCACCTGGGCACTCTCCATCTTGTGGGCGGCGGCATCGACTTCGTCGGATTCGAAACCGAACAGCACGCCCTCGGTCATCACGCCACTGACCGGCGCGGTGTCCGCGTCGATGCCGTTTGCGATGCCCCGCACGGTGATGTCGCGGTCCGTCACCGCGCCCACCACGGCGTCTTCATTGCGCACCGGCAGGATGCCCACATCCAGGTCCCGCATCATCTGGGCTGCCTTGCGCACCGGTTCTTCGGCTCCGATGGACTCGAAGTCGCGGGTCATGATGTCTTTCAGTTGCATGGCTGTCGTCCTCTTCTGTCGATGGGTGGCGTGGACTCCCCAGAGACCCGCCCGTGATGTCCAGTCTGCGAAGCATGATTGGTGCCAGGCCGGAAGGAGGGTGCGGGAACCACCGGCGCCCGGAGAATCCGTCAGGCCCGGGGCCACCCGGCGGCCGTGGCGAAGGGAGGTCCCGGACCTGACGCCGGCCCCCACGGCGTCGGCAGCGGACCCGCAGGGGGTTGGGGCGGGGGATTTGCCGCGGCATCGGGGCATATGCCCCTGTCCACGCTGGTGCCGGGGCCTGGCATGGTGGCATCACCCGCTGACGGCCTGGCGGGCCGCATCCGTATACCCGGTGTAGGGAAACTCCCATAAAGCGTCGGCATCGGTGTCCTCCACGAACCCGTGCCAGTGGCTCGCCTCCTCCGCGCCGGTGATCAGCATCAACAGGGTCTGCCCCTGGTCGAGCCGTCGCCGCACCTCTTCCAGGGTGTCCTCGGGCACACCCATGCCGTGGATGGCGACGCCGAGCTGGCTGAGGGCCGCTCCGCCGACCATGGCACCGCCTGCAACGCCGGCACCGGCGGCGGCCCCCGTGACGGCATTCACCACGGGCCCGGCGGCGGCGACGGCGCCCACTCCGGGCACCAGGAAAAAGCCTGCAGCCCCGCTGAGGAGTCCCCACAGGCCACCCCAGAAGGCGCCCATGCCACCCCACGCCTTCATGCGCTCGCCGGCCGAGGAATAGTAGACGCCCAGGGGGTCGTCTCCGGACGAACTGGCCTTGCCGAGGAGGGAGATGCGATCGGGGGCGAAGTCGGCATCCATGAGGCGCCGGAGGGCGGATTCCGCCCTGTCATGGTCGTGGTAGAACGCCAACAGGATGCGGCGTTTGGCCTGGATGTCGTCGTTTTCGCTCATGGCACGGGTCCCTCCCTCGGGGTGTCTGCCCCTGTCTTGCAAGGGGTGTGCCGCACGGATCTGGCATCCCCCTTGCTTAACCGGAGCAGGGATCGACGCAGACAATGGAACAGGCGCCAAAAGCGTAGAGAGAGGCATGATGAAGATGACGATGGCAGGACCCGATACGGCTCCCCGGCGGCTCGCCGTCGGCGGCGTCCCATGGGCGGCGCCGGGGGCATTGGCCAGTGACTGACTGGTCGTCCGAGCAGCCGGTGCTGGCGGTCAATGGGATGGAGATGGCGGTGCCGGTGGTGGAGCCGGCCAACACCCTGGCGCAGGCGGCGGCCCTGTTCGCCGATAGCGCGGCCGACCTGCTGCCCGTCATGGAGGGCGACCGTCTCGTGGGCGCCCTCAGTCTGCGGGACCTGGTGGTGGGGGGCTGTGGCAGCACCAGCGATCCGGCGACTACTCCGGTACGAAGCATCATGGATGCCGAGCCCCTGCGTTTCTCATCCGAGACGGGCGCCGCCGAAGCCCTCGATGCCATGCATGCCCGGGACGTCGCCGCGGCCCTCATCGTCAAAGAACCGGGCGAACTCGCGGGCGTGGTTTCCGTCCATGGTCTGCACCGTCTGCTGCGGTCCCCGCCGGAGGGTCCGACCCCGGAGTACGTGCGCCGGGTGCGGGGTGAGCAGCCGTAGGGAATACCGCCGCGCCCTCCATGGGGGATGTGCGTCGCCGCGGGGCACCCTGAACGGCCCGGGGATTCTCCAACAGGCCGTTTCCTGAGACCATGGGTCGATGCGCGAGGTCATGCCACCCTGCCGGCGAGTCCGGGGATACACCGCGGTGCCCGTAACGGTGGGCCGCCGTGAATGCCCATGGCCGTGAGATTCCTCCATACCGCCGATTGGCAGATCGGCAAGGGCTTCGGCACCGTGCCCGGGGACAAGGGGGCAGCCCTGCGCAACCAGCGCCTGGAGACCGTCGGCCGGCTGGCGGACGTGGCCAACCAGCAGGGTGTGGATGCGGTGCTGGTGGCCGGGGACGTGTTCGATGCCCAGACGGTGTCGGACGAGACCCTGCGCCGGGTCATGGAGAAGCTGAGGCGCTTCGCCGGTCCCTGGGTGATGCTGCCCGGCAACCACGATGCGGCCCTGGCGGAAAGCGTGTGGACCCGGCTGGAGGCCCTTGGCGCCCGCCCGGACAATGTCCATGCCGCGTTGACGCCGGACATTCTCCGGCTGCCCGGCACCGACCTGGCCATCCTGCCGGCCCCCCTTCAGCGCCGCCACGAGCCGGCGGACCTCACGGCATGGTTCGCCGCGGCAGAGACCCCGCCGGGGGTCTTCCGGGTGGGCCTGGCCCATGGCAGTATCACCGACTTCCTGCCCGCGGAGGCCGAACGCCACAACCCCGTCGAGCGTACCCGTGCCGCAACGGCGGGGCTGGATTATCTGGCCCTGGGGGATTGGCACGGCACCCTGCGGGTGGACGGGCGCACCTGGTATGCCGGCACCCCGGAGACGGATCGTTTCCGCAGCCGCGCCCCCGGTAATGCCCTGGTGGTGGAACTGGATGGGCCGGGGGCGGAGCCGCGGGTGGAGACGGTTTCCACCACCCGCTTCCACTGGCACACCCTGGAGCATCGCCTGGCGGAGGCTGCCGACGTGGCGGTGCTGGAGGACAGGCTCAAGGCCCTGGGTGAGCCCTTCGACCGCCACGTGGTGGCCCTGACACTGACGGGGGTGACGGGCCTGGCGCAGCGGGTGGCCGTCGACGGCGTCCTTGAGGCGTGGCGGGCCCGCTGTCATTTCCTCGACGTGGACGACAGCGGCCTCGCCACGGCGGCCACCGAGGCGGATCTGGCGGCCATGGAGGACAGCGGATTCGTGGCCGATGCCGCGGCCATCCTGCGCCGGCGGCGCGACGAGGGGGAGGCTGCGGCCGGGGATGCGCTGCAGATGCTGTTCGCCGAATATCGCCGGCGCCGGACGGACTGAGGGATGTATATCCAGCGTATCCGGGTGGAAAAGTTCAGAAAGCTGGTGGCGCCGGTGGAGATCGCCGGTCTGCCGCCGGGCATGGCGGTCATCGGCGGCGACAACGAGGAGGGCAAGTCCACCCTGTTGCAGGCCCTGCGCAGTGCCTTCTTCGATCGTCACGGCCTCAGCGGCCAGGGGGCCGCGGCCATGCAGCCCCTGGGCCAAAAGGTGGCGCCGGAGGTCGAGGTGGATTTTCATCTGGCTGGCCACGATTATCGCCTCAAGAAGCGCTTCTGCCACCGCGCCGCGGCCCGCCTTGAGGGGCCCGACGGCGTGCTGGAGGACGAGGCGGCCGAGGATGCGCTCCAGGGTCTGCTGGGCTTCGAGCGCCCCGGGCGTGGCGCCAGTGACACCCTCCACCATGGTCTGTGGGGGCTGTTGTGGGTCTCGCAAGGCACCACCTTCGCGCCGGTGGAGCCCTCGGAGGGGGCGCGCCATGCCCTGGGTGAGGCATTGGAGGACGACGTCGGCCAGGTGCTGGGCGGCGCCATAGGCCAGCAGCTGCTGCAACTCTTCGGCGACTGGCGGGACCGCTACTGGGGCCGCAGCGGCAGGCCCGTCCAGGAACTCAAGAAGGCCGCGGAGGCCAGTACGGAACACGGCGAGGCCCTGATCGCCGCGCGCCGGCGGCTGGCCGATTACGACGACCTGCTCCAGCAGATGGAGCGTGTCGGCGTGGAGCTGGCCCGCTTCCACAGCGAGGAGCGGCTGGCGGAGATGCGTAGTCGCCACAGCGCCGCCGCGGCCCGGGCCGCGGAACTGAAAGGGCTCAAGGAGGCGCTACGGGAGGCGAAGGCGCGACGGGAAACCGCGGCCCTGCATCTGCAGCAGGCGGAACGACACTGGACGACCCGGCAGGAGCTGGCGCAGGCGGCCCGGGAGGCCCGGCAGGACGTGACCGATCTGACCGTTCGCGACGAGGCGCTGAAGGCGACCCTCCAGACCCAGGAGGGAGCCCTCGCAGAGAGCGCCGCCGCCCTGGAACAGGCCCGTGCCGGGCGGGAGGCGGCGCGCCGTGAGGAGCGCCGTCTCGGGCTCCTGATCCGGCGCCGCGAGCTGGAGGACGAGCAGCGACGCCTCACGGATCAACGGAACAAGGCACGGGCGGCCCGGGAGGCGGCCGCCGCGGCCCGCCGCGAGGCCGCCGGCCTGACGGTGGAGGCGGATGGCGTGGCCGCCCTGCGGGGGGCGGAGGGTAACCTTGCCCGGGCCACCGACAGGCTCTCCGCGGCCGCCACCGAGGTGACCGTGGCCGTGGCGGTACCCTTAGAGATCACGGGCGATGCGGTACCCCTGGACAGCGGATATCGGGTCACCGGCCAGGCGGAACTCGAGCTGGCGGGGGTGGGGCGTATCGGCATCCGTGCCGGCGGCACCGATCTGCCCGCCCTGCAACAGGCCCTGGCGGAGGCCGGCGAGGGGCGCGCGGGGCTGTTGGAACGGCTGGGGGTGACGGGGCTCGCCCAGGCTGAACGTCAGCTCGCCCGCAAAGGGGAATTGCAGGGCGCCGCGACCTATCAGGAAAGCCTGGTGGAGGTCTTTGCCCCCCAGGGGCTGGATGCCCTGGAGGAGCGGCTGACGGATATCGCGGCGGGCCTCGCGGGACTGCCGGAAGGGGAGGACGAGGGTGGCCTCGAGGTCCTGCGCGATGCCCATCACGCGGCGCGTCAGGCCCTGGAAGAGCAGGAGAGAGTGGTTAGCGCGGCCGAGGGCCGTCACGGCGAGGGCCGGGACAAGGTGCAGGGGGCGCGGGAGGAATCGACCCGGATCCAGGGCCGCCTGCGGGAAAGGCTGGCCCAGGCGGAACGGGTGGACAAGCGCCTGGTGGAGGAAAGAGAGGAGGTGGGCGATGGAGAGCTGGCAAGGCGGGTGGCGGAACAACGCGCCGCCCGTGATGCTGCCGACAGCGCGCTGCAGGCGGCCGAGACCGCCGTGGCCAACCTGGATCCGGAAGAGGTGCAGCAGGCGGTGGCGGATGCCGGGCGCGCCGTGGCCCGCACCGAGAAGCAGCTACAGGACCTGGAGACCCGCCATGGCGAACTGCGCGCGGCCCTGCGGGCCCTCGGCCAGCAGGGCCTGGCGGAGCAGGTGGTAGAACTGGAGCGCAAGGCCGCCGAGGCCGAACGTCGCCACCGTGCCCTCGAGCGTGAGGCGACGGCGGTACGCCTAGTGGCCGAGGCCCTGGAGGAGGCCGCGCGCAACGCCCGGGAGGCCTATCTCCAGCCCTTGTTGGGACGGCTCCAGCCCTATCTGGACGCGGTCTTCCCCGGCGCCCGTCCGGTCATCGGCGAGACCCTGGAGATGGCGGGCCTGGCTCGCGGCCACGAGGAGGGGTTCGAGCAGCTCAGCATCGGCGCCCGGGAACAACTGGCCATCCTTACCCGACTGGCCTTCGCCGATCTGCTGGCGCAGGAGGGCGAGTCGCCCCCAGTCATCCTCGACGACGCCCTGGTGTACGCCGATGAGGGCCGCTTCGAGACCATGAAGGCCCTGCTGTCCCGCTCCGCCCGCCGGCACCAGGTGTTGATCCTCACCTGCCGACCTCGCGAATATCTGTCCCTTGGAGCGGAACAGTTCCGCCTCTACGGCTGGGGCGCTACCGCCGGGGGACCACCGAGATGATGAGTGGATGTGGATGCTGGATCGGGGCCCGGCCTTGCGCAGGCGGGGCCGGGGGTTTCGCGGCCCGGTGTGGAGTTGGTCCGGGTCATTGCAGCCATGGCGGAGGTGGGTACACTCGGGCATCTGGAATCTGGGAGTCGATCGCGCTCGGGTTACCAACGTGCACTCAGGTATAACGGAACATAGGCGTGGCGCCGCCCGTCGTCGCCATCCCGGCGCGGGAGGTCATGTGGGATCGGCGGCCTCATGAGTGAGGCCCGGGGGGGCCTGGTCATGGACGTACCCAAGAGCCGTTGGCCCGCGTGGCTCGACGTCGCCCAGAGCACCAGCGGCCTCCTCCTGGCGCTCTTCATGTGGGGCCACATGTTCTTCGTGGCCTCCATTCTGCTGGGCAAGGATGCCATGTGGACCGTCACCCGCTTCTTCGAGGGTTACTACGTCTTCGGCACGCCCCATCCCTGGCTGGTGTCCCTGGTGGTGGCGGCCGTCATCGCCCTGTTCGTGGTCCATGGCGCCCTGGCCCTGCGCAAGTTTCCCGCGGACTACCGCCAGTACCGGGCGCTGCGCCGGCATATGAAGGGCATGCACCATGCCGACACCACCCTGTGGTGGTGGCAGGTGGTCACGGGGTTCGCCCTGTTCTTTCTCGCCTCCCCCCATCTCTACATCATGCTCACCCAGCCCGGCTCCATCGGACCCTACGGCTCGGCGGACCGGGTGTGGAGCGACGGCATGTGGGGCCTGTATCTGCTGTTGCTGCTGGCGGTGGAGTTCCACGGCGGCATCGGGCTCTACCGTCTGGCGGTGAAGTGGGGCTGGCCGGGCGGCGGCCAGACCGCGAGGCGGCGCCTGAAGGCCCTCAAGTGGGGTTTGACCGCCTTCTTCGTGGTCCTCGGCCTCGCCACCCTGGGCGCCTATGCTCAGATCGGCATGGAACACGCGGAGCACTACGGCGAGCGCTACGAGCCGGGGCTGGAGGGCGGGCGGTGAAGATCCTCTATACCGACGTGCTGGTGGTGGGGGGCGGGCTGGCGGGCCTGCGCATGGCCATCGCCGCCCGGCGACGGGGCCACGAGGCGGTCATCCTGTCCCTGGTGCCGCCCAAGCGCTCCCACTCGGCGGCGGCCCAGGGCGGCATGCAAGCGAGCCTGGCCAAC
The DNA here is from genome assembly GCA_011389995.1 of Thiotrichales bacterium. GTDB lineage: Bacteria > Pseudomonadota > Gammaproteobacteria > JAABTG01 > JAABTG01 > JAABTG01. Next base: position 21,070 of record JAABTG010000022.1, on the reverse strand, counting down.
GTCATCCAGGGCCAGGGGGACAACGAGGACGTGCATTTCGAGGACACGGTGCGGGGCAGCGACTGGGGCGCCGACCAGGCGGTGGTGCGCATGTTCGTGCATACCGCCCCCAAGGCGGTGCGCGAGCTGGCGGCCTGGGGGGTGCCCTGGAGCCGGGTGCGCCGGGGTGACCGCGAGGTGGTGATCAACGGTGAGCGGGTCACCGTCACCGAGCGTGACGGCGCCCACGGCCTGGTGGCCCAGCGACAGTTCGGCGGCACCAAGAAGTGGCGCACCTGCTATGTCTCCGACGGCACCGGCCATGCCATGCTCTATACGGTCTCCGACCAGGCCATCGCCGCGGACATCCCCGTCCACGAGCGCATGGAGGCCATCGCCCTCATCCACGACGCCGGCCGTTGTCACGGCGCCGTGGTGCGCAACCTGGTGACGGGAGAGCTCACGGCCTACGTGGCCAAGGCCACGGCCATAGCCACCGGTGGGGCGGGGCGCCTGTACCGGGTCACCACCAACGCCGTCATCTGTGAGGGCATGGGTCAGGCCATCGCCCTGGATACGGGGGTGGCGGCCCTGGGCAACATGGAGGCGGTGCAGTTCCACCCCACCGGCATCTTCCCCGCCGGCATCCTGGTGACCGAGGGCTGCCGGGGCGACGGCGGCCTGCTGCTGGACGGCGACGGCCATCGTTTCATGCCGGACTACGAGCCGGAGAAGAGGGAACTGGCCTCCCGGGACGTGGTGTCCCGGCGCATGGAGCAGCACATCGCCGCCGGCAGGGGCGCGCACTCGCGGTTCGGCGAGCACCTGTGGCTGGACATCACCCTGCTGGGGCGCGCGCACATCGAGCACAACCTCCGGGAGGTGCAGGAGATCTGCCGCAACTTCCTCGGTATCGACCCCGTCAGGGAGCCCATCCCCGTGCGGCCGGCCCAGCATTACACCATGGGAGGTATCCGCACCGATCACACGGGCGAGTGCCCCACCCTGAAGGGTCTGTTCGCCGCCGGCGAGGTGGCCTGCTGGGACATGCACGGATTCAACCGCCTGGGGGGCAACTCGGTGGCGGAGACGGTGGTGGCTGGCATGATCGTGGGGGAGGCCATCGCCGACTTCTGCGATCGCACCGCCAACGACGCCGTGGTCTCCACGGGTCTTGCCCGGGACTTCCTGGGGCGTGAGCAGGCACGTCTCGACGACCTGCTGAAGGGGGGCGGCAGGGAGAACGCCAACACCCTCAAGGCGGCCATGCAGAACGTCATGACCGACAAGGTGGGCATCTTCCGCCACGGCGAGGCCCTGGCCGCGGCGGTGGAAGAGCTCCAGCAACTGGTGGAGCGCAGCCGCCACCTGGGGGTGGCCTACAAGGCGCCGGGGGCCAACCCTGAACTGGTGGTGGCCTACCGCCTGCAGCTCATGCTCCGGCTCGCCCTGTGCACCGCCGCCGGGGCGCTGGCCCGCACCGAGAGCCGCGGCGCCCATTACCGCGACGACTACCCGCGCCGGGACGACGGGGAATGGCTGAAGCGCACCCTGGCCCGCTGGCCCGACCCCACCGCCGCCCTGCCCACCCTGGACTACGAGGCCCTCGACATCGGCGCCATGGAGCTGCCGCCGGGCTGGCGTGGCTACGGCGCCAGGGACCACATGGAACACCCCGCAGCCGAAGGGCGGCGGGCCCGTATCGAGCAGGTGAAAAGGGATCTGGCCGGCGCCGACCGCTTCGCGGTCCAGGAGGCCCTGATGCCTTTCCGCCATCTGTTGCCGGAACGCTACCGGGGGCCGAACGAACGCCTCGACGAGGGTACGGCGTGACGGCCCCCAATGCCCGCAGGCCCCGCCAGCTGCGCATCGAGGTGCTGCGCCACAACCCGGCGGATGCCGCCAGCGTGCCGCGGCTCCAGGGCTATGAACTGACCGAGGCGCCGGGCATGACCCTGTTCATCGCCCTCAACGAGATCCGCGAGACCCAGGACCCCTCCCTGCAGTTCGATTTCGTGTGCCGGGCCGGCATCTGCGGCAGTTGCGGCATGCTCATCAACGGCCGGCCGGGCCTCGCCTGCCGCACCCTCATCCAGGACATGGACCCCCACATCCGCCTCGCCCCGCTGCCGGTGTTCGAACTCATCGGCGACCTGTCGGTGGACACCGGCAAGTGGATGCGGGCCGTGGGGGAACGGCTGGAGGCGTGGCTCCACGGCGCCGCCGGGGCCGATGTGGATCGCATGGAGGCCCCCATGGACCCGGACCTGGCCGACGCCATCTACGAGCTCGACCGGTGTATCGAGTGCGGCTGCTGCGTGGCGGCCTGCGGCAGCGCGCAGATGCGCGAGGATTTCGTCGGGGCGGTGGGGCTGAACCGTATCGCCCGCTTCCGCCTGGACCCGCGGGACGGGCGCGACGACGGGGACTTCTACGAGCTCATCGGCGACGACCAGGGGGTGTTCGGCTGCATGACCCTGCTCGGCTGCCAGGACGTCTGTCCCAAGGACCTGCCCCTGCAGACCCAGATCGCGTTCCTGCGCCGGCACATGGCCCGCCGGGGCTTCGGCGGCGGGTGACGGGGCGCCGCCAGTCCCCCTTCAGGTGCCGTTAACGCGACCTCGCCCGGGGCGGCCGCTGCGGGCCCCCTCACGGACATGTCCGGGACGGGCCTCAGAAGCGGGACCGTCCTGAACGCACCATCCACCGATGATATGCTGCAGGGTAGGCCGTCCCAGGGACGAAGCCGCTGGCCGGGCGTCCATCACGGGATCGTGGCTCCCGGCCGGATTCCGCCGCATCATCGAGACTGTAATCCATGTCAGACCCCGCACAGATGACCGAAGGGAGGAAGGACGACAACGAGGCCGACCTGGTATGGGAGAGGGGCACGGAGGGTCTGTTGCTGGCCACGGGAGACTGGGTCCTGGACAACGTCGAGTTGCTCAGTGACAGGGTCGATGCCCTGGCCGGGCTGGCGTCCGGGCTGGACGCCAGCGGCATTTCGCGCCTGGATGCCTCCGGGGCGCTACTGCTGGAGCGGTTGTTCCATCGCACCGGGCAGGGCCCGACCGCGGCCGGCCTGAGGCAGCAGTGGCGCACCCTCTTCGAGGCGGTGGATTTCGCCTGTGACGATACCCACGAGCCTGCGCCGGCAAGCGAGGCGCCGTGGCGGCAGATCCTCGAACGCATGGGCAGGTCCACCGTCGAAGTCGTTCACAGCACCCATGAACTGTTGGGCTTCCTGGGTATCACCGTACACCGCCTGCTGCGCACCGTGGTCCAGCCCCGCCGGTTGCGGTTGACATCGACCGTCTACCATATGGAAAGGACCGGTCTCGATGCCGTGCCTCTCCTCATCCTTCTCAGCAGCCTGGTGGGCGCGGTGGTGGCGTTTCTCGGCGCTACGGTGCTGCGCAATTTCGGCGCCGAGTTGTTCGTCATCGACCTGGTGACCTTCGCCTTCGTGCGTGAATTCGGCGCCCTGCTCACCGCCATTCTGCTGGCGGGGCGCACGGCCAGCGCCTTCTGCGCCCAGATCGGCATGATGAAACTGCGCGAGGAGATCGACGCCATCCGCACCCTGGGCCTGGACGAGATCGAGGTGCTGGTGCTGCCGCGACTGATCGCTTTGCTGATCACGCTGCCGCTGCTGGCCTTCGTGGCGACCATCTCCGGACTCTTCGGCGGCCTCATCGTCTCGGTAGTGTCCCTGGACATCAACCTCGTCATGTTCCTCGATCGCGTGGAGCAGACGGTGACCCTCAAGCATTACCTGGTGGGCATGATCAAGGCGCCGATGTTCGCCGCCGTCATCGCCCTGATCGGCTGTCTGGAAGGCCTCAGGGTCAGTGGCACAGCCCAGTCCCTGGGCGAGCACACCACCCTAGCCGTCGTCCGCAGTCTGACCATGGTCATCGTCCTCAATGCCCTGGCCGCGGTCTATTTCATGGAGCTGGGATGGTGAGCGCCGGCGCCGGGCAAGCCGTCGATGAAGGGGCCGACAGCGACCCGGTGATCCGGGTACGCGGCCTGGAAAACCGCTTCGGCAGCGATATCGTCCACCACAGGCTGGATCTGGACGTGCGGCGCGGCGAGATCCTCGGCGTGGTGGGCGGGTCGGGCACGGGCAAATCGGTGCTGATGCGCTCCATTCTCGGCCTGCTGCGTCCCACCGGTGGCCGCATCGAGGTATTCGGTCAGCATCTCAGAGACGCCGACGATGTACGGGAGATCATGTCCCACCGGGCCGGTGTACTGTTCCAGGACGGCGCGTTGTTCTCATCGTTGACCGTACTCGAGAACGTCGAGCTGCCGCTGAAGACCCATCGACAGGATATCTCGACCCAGCTGCGCCGCGACCTCGCCCGCTCCAAGATCCAGCTGTCGGGCCTGCCGGACTCCAGCAGTGCCAAGATGCCCTCCGATCTTTCCGGTGGCATGCGCAAGCGCGTGGCCCTGGCGCGGGCGTTGATACTGGAGCCCGAACTGCTGTTTCTCGACGAGCCGACCGCCGGTCTGGATCCCATCGGGGCGGCGGAGTTCGACGGGCTGTTGCACGCCCTGCATCGGGCGCTGGGATTTACGGTATTCCTGATCACCCATGACCTGGATACGCTGTACGCCATCTGCGACCGGGTGGCGGTGATCGCCGAAAGGAAGATCCTGGCCGCGGCAACGTTGCGCGATATCGAAGACCTCGATCACGAATGGATCAGGGAGTATTTTCATGGACCTCGCGCCCGCGCGGTGCGGGACCAGACATCCCCCCCGGGTTGAGGGACAAGGCGTGGAAACAAAGGCCAATTATGTTGTTATCGGCGCATTTACCTTCGCCGTCGCCATCGCGGCGGTGCTGTTCGGCTTCTTCGCCGCACGCTATGCCACCGATAGCGCCTGGAACGACTACCAGATCCTGTTCAATGAATCGGTCATCGGCCTGTCCGAAGGAAGCCCGGTGCTCTACAACGGCGTCAGCGTGGGGCGGGTGACCGACCTTGACCTCAACCCGGAGGATGTCCGCCAGGTCATCGTAACGGTCGAGATCGAGGCCGAGGTGCCCATTCACCAAGACACCGTGGCCGCTATCCGCCTGACCGGTGTGACCGGCACCGCCGCCATCCAACTCAGCGGCGGCAGTCCGGAAAGCCCTTTGTTGACGCCGGATGGTGACCGGCCGCAACGCATCCAGGCGGTGTCGTCACCCCTCAACCGTCTCCTCGAATCATCCGAAGGCATCGTCGTGACGGCCAACCAGGTGCTCAATCAGCTTGAAATGCTGTTCAGTGATGCCAATATCGCGCGTGTCGATGCCACCCTGGGTTCCCTGGAGCGCCTGAGCGGCTCGCTGGCCCGGCCCGACGGCAAGTTGCACCGACTGCTGAACAACCTGGCCACCACCAGCGAGTCGCTGCCGGCGCTGCTGGACCAGGTCAATGCCAGCACCACGCGGTTCGATGAAGCCCTGGTGGCCATCGATCGCGGCCTGATTCAGGACCTTCCCCAACTCAGGGAACGCCTGGGGGGCGCGCTCGGCAACCTCGAATCCCTGACCGCCCGCGTCGACAACATCATCGCCGCCAACCAGGACGAGCTCAGCCGCATCGGCGGGACCGGCCTGCGCCAGGTCATGGGCGGCGTCGAGGAGGTGCGGGGCCTGGTGCGCGAGCTTGCGGCGCTGGTGCGTCAGATCGAGAGCAATCCCGCCCGTTTTCTGCTTGGCGGCGAACGGCCCCAGGAGTACCCCTCCCAATGAAACCCCTAATCAGAAGGCCGTGGACCATGCCCCTTGGGGCGCTGGTACTGCTGGTGGTCACCGGCGCCTGCTCGGTGCTGCCGGAGAGCGAACCCGTACAGTTGCTCGATCCACAACTGCCTGCCCCGGCCGGGGTGAGGGAAGGGGTGTCGTGGTCTCTCAATATCGCGCGGCCCGAGGCCGACCCCGTACGGGACTCGACGCGGGTGCTGGTGCGTACCGGAACGGGCCAGCTGCAGGTGCATGCCAGCGCCCGCTGGGTGGCCGCGGCACCGGAGTTGTTTCGCACCCTGCTGGTTCGCCACCTGAGGGATGCCGGGTTGGTCGGACAGGTGGCTACGGGTGCGGGCGGACTGGATCGGACTCTGGCACTGGACCTGCGTCGATTCGAACTGACGGAGACCCCCGGCGATGGCCTGGAAGCCGAGATCCGGGTCGAAGGGCGGCTCTACGACAATGCCTCGGCAGGCCTCCTGGCACGCCGCCTGTTCCAGGGTCGCCAACCGGCCCTTTCTTCCAGGCCGGACCAGACCCTTTCCGCATTCGAAGACGCGCTCGGGGAAGTCATTCCCGCGCTGGCGGACTGGGTGACGGCGCAGGAACGCACCGCGCCCGCTCAATAAACCGAATCGAACCCCGCGGTCTGACCATTCTTGCGCCTCGACGGCCAACGGTTGGGAACGTGCATGCGCACCTGGCCCCGGGACGGTCTCGAAGCGATGGTTGCGCCGCAAGTGTTTCTTCGCGCAAGGGGGCGGGAACAGGCCGGCGGCGCTTATGACTTCCTCGTGCCCGGCCGGCACATGCTGGTGTCGGTGGGAGCCGCACCCTACAATGTCGACGTTCGTTCCATCGCCTGATGACCCGCCATGACTGAAGATCCAGAGGTGCACATACTCTTCGTGTGCATGGGAAATATATGCCGTTCGCCCACTGCCCACGGGGTGTTCCGGCGGCTCGTGGAGGAGGCGGGGTTGTCCCGCCGCATTCACATCGATTCCGCCGGCACCCATGCCTATCATGTGGGTGAACCCGCCGACAAGCGCTCCCAGGCCGCGGCCGCCCGCCGCGGCATCGAGTTCTCGGATCTGCGGGCCCGCCAGGTGGGCGCGGAGGACTTCGAGAGATTCCACTATGTCCTGGCCATGGACAAGGACAACCTCTCCCACTTGCGCTACATGTGTCCCGAGGCCCATCGCTCCAAGGTGGGGCTTTTCCTGGAGTACGACGGTACCCGCCGGGCCCGCGAGGTGCCCGACCCCTACTTCGGCGGCGACAAGGGGTTCGAAAAGGTGCTGGACCTGGTGGAGGCGGGAGCGCGGGGGTTGCTGGATCATGTTCGCAAGAACCATCTCTGAGACCCCGGAACGTGCCTTGCGCCCCCGCCCGACGGAGGGTTACCGTGCGGTGACCTGCATCACCGCGCAAGGGCGGTCCGAGCCATGCTAAGACGCATCAACTCCCTGGTTTCTCAGCTGTGGGGCAATGGCGACGAGCCGCAGGAGTATGCCGCCGTCCACCGGTTCGCCCTCAATACCGCGGGGCGGGACTTCGTGGTGGGCGACATCCATGGCATGTTCTCCCACCTCTCCACCCTGCTGGATGAGCTGGAGTTCGACGCCGGCCGGGACCGCCTGTTCTCCGTGGGTGATCTGGTGGACCGGGGCCCCGAGTCCGGCGCCGCCCTCGAGTGGCTCGCCCATCCCTGGTTTCACGCCTGTCGTGGTAATCACGAGCAGTTCGCCATCGACTCCGAGAATGGCAAGGACCTGGAGTTCTGGGTGCGTTATAACGGCGGAGAGTGGTGGCTCGATCTGGACGCGACGGAGCAGGACCGTTTTCGCCGCACCTTCGATAGCCTGCCCCTGGCCCTGGAAGTGGAAACCCACAACGGCTGGGTCGGTATCGTGCATGCCGACGTCCCCGCGGATGTCAGCTGGGACGAATTCGTGGAACTGCTGGAGGGCGGCGTCGCCGAGGCCTCCGAGTATGCCCTCTACTCCCGGGGTCGCGTGCACGGCCAGGTGCCTGCGGAGCCGGTGACCGGCAAGGTGGATCGCGTCTACTGCGGCCATACCCCCGTGCGTGAGCCCGTCACCGTGGGCAATGTCCATTTCATCGACACCGCGGCGGTGTACGTGCACGAGAACTACGGGGGCGCGCGCCTCACCATGGTGGAGATCCACCCGCGGGCCCATCAGGAATATCACATCCGGACGGATCGTGTGGTATGAGACGGGGCGGGTCGCCGGGGGCCGCCGGCGGCGGACTAGCGGGCGCGGTAGGTGATGCGCCCCTTGCTGAGGTCGTAGGGGGTGAGCTGGACGGTCACCGAGTCCCCGGTGAGAATGCGGATGTAATGCTTGCGCATCTTGCCTGAGATGTGGGCGGTCACCACGTGTCCGTTCTCCAGTTCCACGCGGAACGTGGTGTTGGGCAGGGTCTCCACCACCGTGCCTTCCATCTCGATATGATCTTCTTTGGCCATATTAACCTTCTGCTTGAAATAACTGCATTATTCTGCCAGAAGGTGAGGCCCGGTGGAAGTAAGCCGCGGGTGGGATGGTCCATGCGGGTACTTCATCCGGTGGGGGCGTGGCGTGTCCAGGAACCGTCCGCGAAATATTCGGACGGCTGAAATTCCTGCTTGTAGCTCATCTTGCCACAGCCCGGTATCCAGTAGCCCAGATACAGCCAGTCCAGACCCAGTCGCCGGCATTCCTCCATCTCCCACAACACCGCATGGGTGCCGAGGGAGCGCCTGGCGGTGGTGGGGTCGAAAAAGGTGTAGACCGCCGACAGGCCGTCGTCCAGGCGGTCCGCCACCGCCACCGCCAGCAGCCGTCCGTGGTGGCGGAATTCATAGAATATCGTATGGCACCAGTCGCCGATGAGGAAATCCGTGTACTGCTGCGGTGTGGGATTGTCCATGCCCCCGCCGGGGTGACGCGCCGCCAGATAGTCGCGGTAGAGGTCAAAATGCTCCTGCCGGAACTCCGCCGGGCGCTCGATGACCGTGAGATCGGCGTTGCGATTGCGCACCCGGCGCTGGCTGCGGCGGGGCACGAACTCCCGTACCGGGATGCGCACCGGTATACAGGCGGAGCAGCCGGGGCACTGGGGGCGGTAGATGTGGGTGCCGCTGCGCCGGAAGCCGTAGCGGGAGAGTACCGAGTACAGCTCGGTGGACTTGGGAAAACGGGGATCGGCGAAGACGGTCACCGCGTCCCGGTCCGCCAGGTAGCTGCACGGATGGACCGGCGTGGAGAAGAAGCTCAGGAGGCGGGAGTCTTCCGGTGCGGTCACGGCCCGCCTCCCCCGGCGCGTGTCGCGCCGGCCTCGTCCGCGGCGAGGGCGGTCACATGGCGGAGAAACTGGGCTCTGGGCATGGTCTGGGCACCGAGGCGGAACAGATGGTCGCTTTCTATCTGGCAGTCGATTAACTCATAGTCCATACGGCACAAATGTACCAGTGCCACCTTGGACGCGTCGCTCTCCCGGCTGAACATGGATTCACCGAAGAACACCCGTCCGATGGCGACGCCGTAGAGCCCCCCCACCAGCTCGCCGTGGCGCCAGCATTCCACCGAGCGGGCCCAGCCTAGACGGTGCAGGCGGTTGTAGGCGTTATACATTTCACGGGTGATCCAGGTGCCCTGGTCATCTCCCCGGGGGGCCGCGCAGGCGGCGACGACCTCTTCGAAGGCGGTGTCCATGGTGACCTCGAAGATGCCCTTGTTGAGGGTCTTGCGCAGGCTGCGGGATATGCGTACGGCCTCCGGTACCAGCACCGTGCGCGGATCGGGCGTCCACCACAGGATGGGCTGGTCGTCGCCATACCAGGGGAAGATACCCCGTCGGTAGGCGGCCACCAGCCTTTGGGGTGACAGGTCGCCTCCCGCCGCCAGCAGCCCGTTGGGCTCCCGCAGGGCCAGTTCCGCATCGGGAAAGGCCTCCGGCGGCGCCCCCCGGGGGATCCAGTAAGGCAGGGTCAACATGGGGCAAAGGGCCGGGCGGCGCGGAGGTGGGGGGTGGTGCAGACCATGGCGGCGGCGCTCCTCAGTCCGCCTGCCGGTAGGGCGAGCCGCCCTCGAGCTCGGCGATGACTGCGGCCATCTCGCCCCGCTCCCGTTGCAGGAAGTCGGCGATGGGGCTGCGGAAGGCAGGTTCGCGGATGTAATGGGCGGAGTAGGTGGCCTGGGGCAGGAAACCGCGCTGGATCTTGTGCTCCCCCTGGGCCCCGGCCTCGAAACGGGACAGGCCGTGGGCGATGGCGTAGTCGATGGCCTGGTAGTAACAGGCCTCGAAATGGACGTAGTCCAGGGGCCGCAGGGTGCCCCAGTGGCGGCCGAACAGGCCGTCATCCCCCGCCAGGTTGAAGGCGCCGGCCACGTACTCGCCCTCATGGCGCACCATCACCAGCACCACGTTGTCGGGCATGGTGGCCGCCAGCTCCCGGAAGAAGGCCTCGCTCAGGGTCGCGTAACCCCATTTGCGGTCGAAGGTGGCGGTGTAGCAGGCGTGATACACGGCCCAATGCTCATCCGTCGCGTCATGGCCGTTCAGCACCTCGAACTCGGCCCCGCTGTCCCGCGCCAGCCGGCGCTCGCGGCGTATGTCCTTGCGGCGCCGGGAGGTGAGGGTGGAGAGGAAGTCGTCGAAATCGCGGTAGCCGTGATTGTGCCAGTGGTACTGCACGCCGACCCGACGCATGAAGCCGGCGGCCTCCAGTTCTGCGGTGGCCGCGGCATCGGTGAACAGCCAATGCATGCCTGAACCGTCGTATTCCCCCACCAGTTCCAGGGCCTTGCGGCTGATGGCGTCCACCACCGCGGCCCGCGAGGAGGCCTCCGGGGCCACCATGACACGCGGGCCGGTCACCGGGGTGTAGGGGACCGCGCACACGAACTTGGGGAAATAGCGGTGGCCGTAGCGCTGATAGGCATCGGCCCACGCCATGTCGAACACGAACTCGCCGTAGGAGTTGGTCTTGAGATAGACGGGACAGGCCCCCACCAGACGGTCGGCTTCGTGAACGACGATATGGTGGGGCAACCAGCCCCAGCGCTCCCCCAGGCAGCCATTGCGCTCGAGGGCGGCCAGGAACTCGTGGCGGGTGAACGGATTGGCGGTCCCCGCCAGCAGGTTCCAGTCCCGTGGGGGGATGTCGTCGATGGTGTGGACGGTGCTGCAGCGCATGATCATGGGGGCAGGGCGCTAGCGGGGCGGGGTGCCCTCCAGGGCATCCAGGTAACGCTCGGCATCCAGGGCCGCCATGCAGCCGGTGCCCGCGGAGGTGACCGCCTGGCGATACACATGGTCCATGACGTCGCCGGCGGCGAACACCCCGGGCACGCTGGTGGCGGTGGCATCGCCGGCGGTGCCGCCGGTGACCTTGATATAACCGGCGGCCATGTCCAGCTGGCCCTTGAACAGCTCGGTGTTGGGACGGTGGCCGATGGCCACGAACAGGCCCATGAGCTCGATGTCTTGGGTGGAGTCGTCGGTGACGTCACGAATGCGCATCCCCGTCACCCCGCTGTTGTCCCCCAGCACCTCGTCGAGGACATGATTCCAGGCGATGGTGACGTTGCCGTTGCGTTCGCGTTCGAACAGCCGGTCCTGGAGGATCTTCTCCGCCCGCAGGGCATCGCGGCGATGTACCAGCACCACCTCCGAGGCGATGTTGGACAGATACAGGGCCTCCTCCACGGCGGTGTTGCCGCCGCCGATGACCGCCACTTTCTGGTTGCGATAGAAGAAGCCGTCGCAGGTGGCGCAGGCCGACACGCCTTTGCCCTTGAAGGCCTCTTCGGAGGGCAGGCCGAGATACATGGCCGAGGCCCCGGTGGCGATGATGAGGGCATCGCAGGTGAACTCACCGGTATCGCCCACCAGCCGCAGGGGTTTCTCCGCGATGTGGGCCTCCTTGATGTGGTCGAAGATGATCTCCGTGCCGAAGCGCTCCGCGTGGCGGCGCATACGCTCCATGAGCTCCGGCCCCTGTACACCCTCGTCGTCGCCGGGCCAGTTGTCCACGTCGGTGGTGGTGGTCAGTTGTCCGCCCTGCTCCATCCCGGTGATCAGTACCGGGTTCAGGTTGGCCCGGGCGGCGTAGACGGCCGCGGTGTAACCTGCGGGACCGGAACCGAGGATCAGCAGCTTGCAATGGCGGGGCTCACTCATGGAATTTTCCTTCCTCTGTCAAAGGGTATGACGGTGCATAAGAGATGGTTAACATGGGGCGCATGGTACGTCATTTAAAGCGGCGGGCTAAAGCCGGGGACTGCCTTGGCCGCGGTTGCGGATGGTGGATTTGCAGTGCAGGCGAGGGGCTGACATGAAGATCGGAATTCCGCGTGAGATCAAGCCCTTCGAGGGCCGCGTCGCCCTCATCCCCGCGGCCTGTACGGAGCTGGTACGGGATGGCCACCAGGTGTTGGTGGAGCGGGGGGCCGGGGCCGACAGCGGTTTCAGCGACGCCGACTACGAGAGCCGCGGCGTCACCGTGGTGGCGGACGCCGACACCCTCTACGGCGAGGCCGAGATGGTGGTGAAGGTCAAGGAGCCGGTGGCCGAGGAGTTCCCGCGGCTGCGCTCCGGCCACCTGCTCTTCTGTTTCCTCCACCTGGCCGCCCAGCCGCAGTTGATGACGGTACTGCGGGACAAGGGCCTCACGGCGGTGGCCTTCGAGACGGTGGCGGAGAACGGGCACCTGCCCATCCTCCAGCCCATGAGCGAGGTGGCCGGCCACATCGCCGCCCAGGTAGGGGCCCATCTGCTCCACGGCCCTGCCGGCGGCAAGGGCCTGCTGCTGGGAGGGATGCCGGCGGCCCGCCGCGGCCGCGTGATGGTGCTGGGCTTCGGCGTGGCGGGCGAGGCGGCGGCGCGTTCGGCGGCGGCCCTGGGGGCCGAGGTGACGGTGTTCGACAAGCAACCGCTGCGCCTCGGCGTGGCCCGCGGCGTGGGGGCCAACGTCACCGCCCTGTATCCCTTCCCCGACGAGGTGGCCGAAGAGGTGGCGCGGGCGGATCTGCTGGTGGGGGCGGTGCTGGTCCCCGGCGCCCGTACGCCCCACCTCATCGACCGCGGGGCCGTGGCCACCATGGGGCGGGGCAGCGTCATCGTGGACGTGTCGGTGGACCAGGGGGGCTGCGTGGAGACCACCCGGCCCACGGATTACGGCGCGCCCACCTACGTGGAGGAAGGAGTGGTGCACTTCGCTGTCACCAACATGCCGGGGGCGGTGCCCCGCACCGCATCTGAGGCCCTGTCGGCGGCCCTGGCCCGCTACGTGGGGGAACTGGCGGCACCCGGCTGGGAAGGGCGCCGGCGCGCCCTGGCCGACGCCGTCAACGTGCGCGGCGGCGATATCGTGCTGCCCGCATTGCGGGAGGCGGCCCGAGAGTGATAAGATTTTTCCAATCAATGGCTTACGCTAACTTCCTGTAATGGTTTATTAAAGCTTGGCACAGGCAACCACCAAGAAGGCCCGCACCGTGTCCCACTGGCCCCTCCACCTCGGGCGCGGCCTGCGCGAGGGCATGCTCTTTCTGGCGGCAGCCCTCGCCGTTTACCTGTTGCTGTCCCTGGCCACCTATGACCCGGTGGATCCCGGCTGGTCCTACAGTGGCGAGATGAGCCCCATCGCCAACCGCGGCGGCGTGGTGGGGGCCTGGGTGGCGGACATCAGCCTCTACCTGTTCGGCTACCTGGCCTACCTGTTTCCCCTGGCGGTGGCCTTCGCCGGCTGGCTGGCCTACAAGGGTGATCGCCTGGACCAGTCGGCCTGGTATCCGGTGGCCAGCCATGGCGCCGGTTTTCTGCTTACCCTGGCGGCCGGTTGCGGCCTCGGCTCCCTCCATTTCCACGGCCCCGGCCTGCCCCTGGACGCCGGTGGCATCCTCGGCAACGTGGTGGGCCTCGGGCTGGCCTCCCTGGTGAGCCCCCTGGGCAGCACCCTCATCCTGCTGGCTTTCTTCCTCACCGGCGTGAGCCTGCTGCTCGGCTTTTCCTGGCTCACCCTCATGGACGAGACCGGCCGCCTGACCCTGCAGGGAGTGGCCCGGGTACAGGGTTATGTCGACCGCATCCGCGAGGCCCGGGCCGGCCGGGAACAGAAGAAACACCGCCAGGAACAGGTGGCTCGCACCAAGGCCCGCGAGGTCAAGCGCAAGCCGCCCCGCATCGAGCCCACCATCGGCCCCATCGGGCCCAGCGTGAGGGTGGAGAAGGAGAAGCAGGCCTCCCTGTTCGAGCCGCCCCCTCAGGAGACCCTCCCGCCCCTCTCCCTGCTCGACGGCAAGCCCGCCACCACCCACGAGGTGTCCCGGGAAGGCCTCGAGGCCATGTCCCGGCAGGTGGAGCTCAAGCTGCGGGAGTTCGGCATCGAGGTGGAGGTGGTGGCGGTCCATCCCGGCCCGGTGGTGACGCGCTTCGAGCTGGACCCCGCACCGGGGTTCAAGGTGAGCCGCATCACCAACCTCGCCAAGGACCTGGCGCGCTCCCTGTCCGTCACCAGCGTGCGCATCGTCGAGGTGATCCCCGGCAAGTCCGTGGTGGGGCTGGAACTCCCCAACGAGCATCGGGAACTGGTGGTGCTGTCGGAGATCCTGAAGTCCCAGGCCTACGACGAACTCAAGTCGCCCCTGGCCCTGGCGCTGGGCAAGGACATCGGCGGCAACCCCTCGGTGGTGGATCTCGCCCGCATGCCCCACCTGCTGGTGGCGGGCACCACCGGCTCGGGCAAATCGGTGGCGGTGAACGCCATGATCCTCAGCATCATCTTCAAGGCCACTCCCCACGATGTACGTGTCATCATGGTGGACCCGAAGATGCTGGAGTTGTCGGTGTACCAGGGCATCGGCCACCTGCTGGCACCGGTGGTCACGGACATGAAGGAGGCCGCCAACGCCCTGCGCTGGTGCGTGGCGGAGATGGAGCGCCGCTATCGCCTGATGTCGGCCCTCGGGGTGCGCAACATCAGCGGCTACAACCGCAAGGTGGCCGATGCCGTGGCCGCCGGCCAGCCCCTCGCGGACCCCCTGGCGGAGCCGGTGGGAGAGGGCCAGGAGGTACCGCGGCTGGAGCACCTGCCCTTCATCGTGGTGGTCATCGACGAGCTGGCCGACATGATGATGGTGGTGGGCAAGAAGGTGGAGGAACTCATCGCCCGCCTCGCCCAGAAGGCCCGGGCCGCGGGCATCCACCTCATCCTGGCCACCCAGCGGCCCTCGGTGGACGTCCTCACGGGTCTCATCAAGGCCAACATCCCCACCCGCATCGCCTTCCAGGTGTCATCCAAGATCGATTCCCGCACCATCCTCGACCAGGGGGGGGCGGAGCAGCTCCTGGGGCACGGCGATATGCTTTACCTGCCCCCGGGCAGCGGCGACCCCGTCCGTGTCCACGGTGCCTTCGTCTCCGACCAGGAGGTGCACCGGGTGGTGGAGCGCCTGCGTAAGATGGGAGAGCCGGACTACAAGGAGGAGGTGCTGGCGGGCACCGGCGATGACAACGGTGCCATGGCGGGCCTCGAGCCCGGCGGCGACGCCGAGGACGATCCCCTCTATGACGAGGCGGTGCGTATCGTCACCGAGACCCGGCGGGCCTCCATCTCCGGCGTGCAGCGGCGCCTCAAGATCGGTTACAACCGTGCCGCCCGCATGATCGAGCAGATGGAGCAGGCCGGTATCGTCGGGGCCCTGGAATCCAACGGCAGCCGTGACGTGCTGGCCCCGCCGCCGCCGGAGGATTGAAGGCCGTGAACCTTATATTCCGTTCCTTCGCATGCCTCGCGTTGTTGCTGGGCATGTCCATGGGGGCCGTCGCGGCCGGCACCGAAGTCCGCCTGGAGGCCTTCCTGGAGCGGGTGGAGACCCTGCGCGCCGACTTCAGCCAGCGCCTGTTCGACGAGGAGGGGCGGCCCATCGAGTCCTCCGCCGGGCGTTTCTACCTGGCCCGTCCCGACCGCTTCCGCTGGAGCTACGAAACCCCCTACGTCCAGGAGATCGTGGCCGACGGCAGCCGGGTGTGGATGTACGACAGGGAGCTGGAGCAGGTCACGGTGCGCAGTCTGGACGACGCCCTGGGCAGCAGCCCGGCGCGCCTGTTGAGTTCCGAGGCGCCCATCGGGGAGACCTTCGAGATCCGCGAACTGGGAAGCCAGGACGGCCTGCACTGGCTGGAACTGCGGCCCCGGGACGCCGAATCCACCTTCGTGGCCCTGCGCCTCGGGTTCGATGACGGCACCCTGCGGCGCATGGAGCTCCAGGACAACTTCGGCCAGAACACCCAGCTCACCTTCGAGGCAGTGGAGGAGAACCCCGCCCTGCCCCCGGAGACCTTCCGCTTCACGCCGCCCGCCGGCGTGGACGTCATCCGTGAACGGGACTGAGCCCCTCTTCCCGGAAGCCCCCGCCAGCGGCGCCCCCGCCGGCAACGAGTTCGCGCCCCTGGCCGACCGCATGCGCCCGGCCACCCTGGATGACTTCGTGGGGCAGGAGCACCTGCTGGGAGCGGGCAAGCCCCTGCGCCGGGCCCTGGAATCCGGCACCCCCCATTCCATGGTGCTGTGGGGGCCGCCGGGCACCGGCAAGACCACCCTGGCCCGCATGGTGGCCCACCGTTCCCAGGCCCGCTTCCTCACCGTCTCCGCGGTGCTGGCGGGGGTCAAGGATATCCGCGAGGCGGTGACGAAGGCCCAGGACCACCGCCGCCGCACCAACCTCGGCACCGTGCTGTTCGTGGACGAGGTGCACCGTTTCAACAAGGCCCAGCAGGACGCCTTCCTGCCCTACGTGGAGGACGGCACCCTGGTGTTCGTGGGGGCCACCACCGAGAACCCCTCCTTCGAGCTCAACAGCGCCCTGTTGTCGCGGGCCCGGGTGTACGTCCTGCGGGGCCTCGATGACACCGACATCCGGCGGGTCATCGATGGCGCCCTGGCGGACGTCGAGCGCGGCCTGGGGGGGCAGGGCGTGGTGATGGAGGACGCCGCCCGGGACCTGCTGGCGGAACTGGCCGACGGCGACGCCCGGCGCGCGCTCAACCTGCTGGAACTGGCGGCGGGGGTGGCCGGGGCCGAGGAGGGGGAGGGCGCCGCCATCACCCCCGAACGCATCCGCGAGGTGGTGGCCGGTGGCGTGCTGCGACGCTTCGACAAGCAGGGCGATGCCTTCTACGACCAGATCTCGGCCCTGCACAAGTCGGTGCGGGGCTCGGACCCCGACGCCACCCTGTACTGGTTCGCCCGCATGCTGGACGGCGGCTGCGACCCCCTGTACATCGCCCGGCGGGTGGTGCGCATGGCCTCGGAGGACATCGGCAACGCCGATCCCCGGGGCCTCGAGCTGGCCCTCAACGCCTGGGACGTGCAGGAGCGCCTGGGCAGCCCCGAGGGCGAGCTGGCGGTGGCCCAGGCCCTCGTGTACCTGGCCTGCGCCCCCAAGAGCAATGCCGTATACAAGGCCTTCAACGCCGTCATGGCCGACGTGCGGGAGGGGGGCTCCGAAGAGGTGCCCGTGCACCTGCGCAATGCCCCCACGCGGCTGATGAAGGAGTTGGGCTACGGCCGCGAGTACCGCTATGCCCACGACGAGCCGGAGGCCTTCGCCGCCGGCGAGACCTACTTTCCCGAGGGCATGGAGCCCCGGCGCTATTACCGACCCGTGCCTCGCGGCCTGGAGACCCGCATCGCCGAGAAGCTGGAGCACCTGCGGCAGCTCAACCGTGAGGCTCAGGGCGCCGGCGGGGACGGTTGAGACGGGCCGCCATGATGAAACAACTGGTGGCCATCGCCGTGGGCGGCGCCCTGGGCGCCGTGCTGCGCTATGGCGTATCCACGGCGGTCCACGCCCTCGCCGGGCGGGGCTTCCCCTACGGCACCCTGGCGGTGAACGTGGCGGGCTCGGCGGCCATGGGGCTGCTGTTCGTGCTGCTGGTGGAACGACTCGAAGTGGATGCGGTATGGCGCGCCGCTCTGCTGGTGGGGCTGCTGGGCTCCTTCACCACCTTCTCCACCTTTTCCATGGAGACCCTGGCCCTCATCGAGGAGGGCGCCGTCGTGAAGGCCCTGGCGAACATCCTGGCCAGCGTCCTGTTGTGTCTGGCCGGGGTATGGCTGGGGGTGGCGGTGGGGCGCCAGTGGTAAGAGTCGTGTCGCGTCCGCCATGTCGGGCCCGACCCGGCATTCCGGTTGGCGCCACCGGCGCTTGAATTCGACTTACGCCGGAAGATCAAAAGCGGTAACTACGAAAGACGCGAAAGACGCGAAAAGTTGCTGGACGAGGGATGAGGCAAGGAACCGGTGTCAGGGGTTCCCCGGAAGGTGGGGCCGCATTGGAAGGACTGCGGTCTCCCCGCTTTTATTTCGCGGCCTTTCGCGTATTTCGTAGTTAAAATCATGTATTTCGTGGTTAAAAATGACGGTGGTTCAAGGGAGGCCATGATGAAGACCCGGGACGTCCAGGTGGTGCGCATCTATGCCCACGAGGCCAAGGGCGGTTATCGGGAGATCTTCCGCTATCTCCATGACGAGGCCCGGGTCCAGGGGGTGACGATCTTCCGCGGCATCAGCGGATTCGGCCGTAGCGGTGAGGTACACTCCGCGACCCTGCTGGACATGTCCCTGGACCTGCCGGTGGTGATCGAGTTCTTCGATACCCCGGACAAGGTGGCGGACATCCTGGAATATCTCAATCAACGGGTGGAGCCGGGGCACATCCTGACCTGGCCGGCCGCCATGAACATCGGGGAATGAAGTGCTGGATCCACGTCTCATCAGAAACCATCTGGACACCGTCGTCGCCAATCTGGCGCGGCGCGGGATAACCCTGGAGCGCGAGCGCCTGGCGGGCCTGGAAGAGGAGCGCAAGGCGGTGCAGGTACGCACCCAGGAACTGCAGAACGAGCGCAACAGCCGCTCCAAGGCCATCGGCCGGGCCAAGGCCGCCGGGGAGGATATCCAGCCCCTGCGGGAGGAAGTGGCGCGCCTGGGGGACGAGCTCAAGGTCAACGAGGCCCGCCTGGGGGCGCTTCAGGAAGAGCTGGACGACATCCTGCTGGGGATCCCCAACCTCCTCGACGCGGGCGTGCCCGAGGGCCGTGACGAGGCGGACAACGTGGAGCAGCGGCGCTGGGGTACGCCCCCGGAGTTCGCCTTCGAGGCGCGGGACCACGTGGATATCGGCGAGGGCCTCGGCCTGCTGGACATGGAGACCGCCGCCCGCATCGCCGGCAGCCGCTTCACCCTCATGAGCGGCGGCCTGGCCCGCATGCACCGGGCCCTTATCCAGTACATGCTGGACCTGCACACCGGACACCATGGCTACCAGGAACTCTACGTGCCCTACCTGGTGAACCCGACGAGCCTGTTCGGCACCGGCCAGCTGCCCAAGTTCGCGGCCGACCTGTTCCATATCCCGGAGCAGGATTACTACCTCATCCCCACCGCCGAGGTGCCGGTGACCAACATGGTGCGGGACACCATCCTGGAGGATGGCGACCTGCCCCGGCGTTTCGCCGCCCACACCCCCTGCTTTCGCAGCGAGGCGGGGTCCTACGGCAAGGACACCCGGGGCATGATCCGCCAGCACCAGTTCGAGAAGGTGGAGCTGGTGCAATTGCGGCGCCCCGGTGAGTCCGCCGAGGCCCTGGAGGAACTCACCGGCCATGCCGAGGCGGTGCTCCAGGGCCTGGGCCTGCCCTACCGCGTAGTGGTCCTGTGCGCCGGCGACACCGGCTTCTCGGCCACCAAGACCTACGACATCGAGGTGTGGCTGCCGGGCCAGGGGCGCTACCGGGAGATCTCCTCCTGCAGCAATTTCCTGGACTTCCAGGCCCGGCGCATGAAGGCCCGCTGGCGCAACCCCGACACCGGCAAGCCCGAGCCCCTCCACACCCTCAACGGCTCGGGTGTCGCCGTGGGCCGGGCCCTGGTGGCGGTGATGGAGAACTACCAGAATGCCGACGGCTCGGTCACCGTGCCCGAGGCCCTGCGGCCCTATATGAGCGGTATCAAGTCGGTCGGAAAGGACTGAATCCGGTGGCCCGGGCGGGATGCCTGACTCAGGTGCTCGACCTGAGACCGCAGGTCAAGGGCCGTGCCTTAAGCCCTTGACCTGCCTTGGGACGCGTCGGGGCACGCTTCTCAGTGGCCGATCATCGATGGTTTGTCGGACTGCTTGTATTCCTTGGAACCCGTCAGGCGCTCGAGCGCCGGATTGACCGCCCCATGTCGGTGGGAGTGGCCATGGTGATGCCCGTGGCTGGCGCATGGACCGGCGATGCTGTCGAGTTGGGCCCGGCTCATGACTGCCGGGGCTTCCGCGCTCCTTTCGTTGCGCTGGTGGGCGACGCGGTTGTGGGCATTCATGGTATTGAGGTATGGCGCATGGATGATGCGTTGGGCTTCTAGAGAGCAAGCAGGGCAAGCCACAGGATCCAGTGCCCTGTCCATGGAGTTCCAGTCACTGAATGACCCGCAGCGGTCACAGGAATAGTCATACAAGGGCATAGCTGAACTCCTGTCGGGTAAGGTCGCTGATGTTCCTCAACTCGAGAAACTGACGTTCGCACCGGAAACCTTCTGGCCAGGTCCGGACGCATTGGGGCGAATATCGAATTCGAATATCGATGTGGGTATTGCCAGGGTGCAACAGGCGTTGGGGATGTCGACGATACCGGCAATGTGGCCCTCGACGGGCGCCGTGCTGAGTATGGTGTACGCCTGCTCGCCCGAATAGCCGAACTTCTTCAGGTACTCGATGGCATTGAGACATGCGCGGCGATAGGAGACCGTTGCATCCATGTAGTACTGCTCGCCGCTGTGCTCGTCGACCGAAATGCCTTCGAACACGATGTAATCCGAGAAGGCCGGATCGATACGGCTGGGCATGAAGATGGGGTTGGTGATGCCGTACTTCGCCATGCCCCCTTTGATGATATCGACGCTGAGGTCGATGAATCCCGCCATCTCGATGCCGCCACAGAAGGTGATCTCGCCATCGCCCTGGGACCAATGGATGTCTCCCATGGACAGGCCGCCACCTTTGACGTACACGGGAAAATATATCCGTGAGCCGCGTGACAGGTTCTTGATGTCACAGTTGCCGCCATGCTCCCGGGGGGGCACCGTGCGCCACGCCTCTTTGGCGGCTGCTGCCGCTGCCGAACCTTCCATTTGGCCCATCAGGGCGGTATCCGCGTAAGGTGGCGTGGCCAGGGGTGGCACGCGGTCCGGGTCGGTGGCTATGAGGGCTGCCTCCCGTTTGTTGGCGGCGTCCAGCAGCTTTCGATCCGGCAGGGTGCCGATCAGGCCCGGGTGGATGATGCCCG
>JAABTG010000153.1 GCA_011389995.1 Thiotrichales bacterium | reverse complement strand
CTGAAACAGCACCTCACCGGTGGAGCCTTTGCGCCGCGCCGCCTCCTTGAAATAGTTCCGGAATTGACGCTCGAGCACGCCATACATGCGGCGCATCTTCTGCTTCTCCCGCAACTGCACGGCGTAGTCGGAGAGCCGGCCGCGGCGCTGACCGTGCTGGCCCGGCGGCTGCTCGAGCTTGCACTTGCTGTCGAGGGCGCGCACACCGCTCTTGAGGGACAGGTCGATGCCCTCGCGGCGGGAAAGCTTGCATTTGGGTCCTAGATATCTGGCCATTTTCCCTTACCTCTCAGACGCGCCGCTTCTTGGGCGGCCGGCAGCCGTTGTGCGGAATGGGGGTCACATCGGTGATGCTGTTGATGCGATACCCGGCGGCGTTCAAGGCGCGTACCGCGGAATCACGACCGGGGCCGGGCCCCTTCACCTGAACATCGAGATTCTTCAGGCCGTACTCCTTGGCGGCCTGCGCCGCACGGTCCGATGCCACCTGCGCGGCGAACGGCGTGCTCTTGCGCGACCCTCGAAAACCACTGCCACCTGCCGTCGCCCAGCACAGGGCGTTGCCCTGGCGGTCGCTGATGGTGATGATGGTATTGTTGAAGGAGGCGTGGATGTGGGCAATACCATCAACTACGGTCTTCTTGACCTTCTTCTTCGCTTTACTTGCAGTGGTTCTAGCCATGAATCAGTTACCGCTCTCTCGATCTATCGCTTGATGATACGACGTGGACCCTTGCGGGTCCGCGCGTTGGTCCGGGTACGCTGCCCACGCAACGGCAGGCCCCGGCGATGCCGGATGCCTCGGTAGCTGCCGAGATCCATCAATCGCTTGATGTTCATCGACACCTCCCGGCGCAGGTCACCCTCGATGATGTATTTACCCACCTCGCTGCGCACACGGTCGAGGTCCTCCTCGGTAAGCTCGCTGAGCTTGCGATCGGGGGCGATGGCCGTGGCCTCACAAATCTTGCGCGCAGCGGTCCTGCCGATGCCGTAGATGTAAGTCAGGGCAATGACCGTGTGCTTCTGTCCGGGGAGGTTGATTCCCGCGATTCGAGCCATATTCCTCTATCTCCAGGATGCGCGCATTGTGTCGAGGTAAAGCGCGCCATAGTATAAAAATTCCGGGCCTTTATCAACGACCCATTGTCATGGCCTCAGCCTTGACGCTGCTTGTGACGTGCCTCAGTGCAGATCACCCGCACCGAGCCGTTGCGCTTGATGATCTTGCAGTTGCGGCAGATCTTCTTCACCGATGCTCTGACTTTCATGATTTCGCTCCAATACGCGCTACGGACTCGCCGCCCGTCAGCGCACGACCCCGCTTCTTCCGAAGCCCTTGAGATTAGCCTTCTTCATCAACCCGTCGTACTGATGGGACATGAGATGTGCCTGCACCTGGGACATGAAGTCCATCACCACCACCACCACGATCAGCAGGGACGTGCCACCGAAATAGAAGGGGACGTTCCAGTTGAGGATCATGAACTCCGGCAACAGACAGACCAGGGTAATGTACAGGGCGCCCACCACCGTCAGGCGGGTCATCACGCCGTCGATGTAATGCGCCGTCTGCCGTCCCGGCCGGATGCCGGGAATGAAGGCACCCGAGCGCTTGAGGTTGTCCGCCGTCTCCTCGGGATTGAACATCAACGCCGTATAGAAAAAGCAGAAGAATATGATGGCTATGGCGTACAGCAGGACGTACAGGGGTTGCCCCGGGGACAGGGTGGTGGCGATATCCTTGACCCATCCCATGCCCTCGCCAGTGCCGAACCAGCCGGCCATGGTGGCGGGGAACAGGATGATGCTGGAGGCGAAGATGGGCGGGATTACCCCGGCCATATTGACCTTCAGGGGCAGGTGACTGCTGGTCCCGCCGTACATCTTCCGCCCCACCTGGCGTTTGGCGTAATTGACGGTGATGCGCCGCTGCCCCCGCTCCATGAACACCACGAACGCGGTGACGGCGAGAACGATAACCATCAGCAGCAGCACCAGCAGCGTATGGACCTCGCCGGTGCGGGAGAGCTCCAGGGTACCGCCGATGGCCGAAGGCAACCCCGCCACGATGCCGGCGAAGATGATCATGGAAATGCCGTTGCCGATGCCCCGCTCCGTCACCTGCTCACCCAGCCACATGAGAAACATGGTACCCGTCACCAGGGTAACGGCAGCCGTCACCCGAAAACCGATGCCCGGCGCAATAACCACGCCGCCGCTGCCGGTCTGCTGGCTCTCCAGCGCAATAGCCACGCCAATGGCCTGAAACGACGCGAGGCCGACGGTGGCGTAGCGGGTGTACTGGTTTATCTTACGGCGTCCCGACTCCCCTTCCTTCTTGAGCTGTTCCAACTTGGGATGCACCGCCGTGAGGAGCTGCATGATGATGGATGCCGAGATGTAAGGCATGATCCCCAGGGCGAACACGGAGAACCGCTCGAGTGCGCCGCCGGAGAACATGTTGAACATGTCGAGAATGGTGCCCCGCTGCTGATCGAACAGGGCCTCGAGGGCCACCGGATCGATACCCGGCACGGGAATGAACGTGCCGATGCGGAAAACCACCAGCGCCCCCAGCAGGAACAGCAGGCGTTGACGCAGCTCTTTGAGCTGACCCATATCCGGTTTTTGCATACCCGCAGCCACAGTATTTCCGTTTAATCCTCGACGCGGCCGCCCGCGGCCTCGATGGCCTCGCGGGCACCCTTGGTGGCACCCACACCCTTGAGCACGACGGCCTTGTCGATGGTGCCGGAGAGCATCACCTTGGCCCGCTTGATACTACGGGTGATGACATTGGCCTTCTTCAGAGCGGCCAGGTCTACGGTGTCGACGTCCAGCCGCGCCAGTTCGCCGAGGCGCACCTGTGCGGTGGCGCGGCCCCTGCGGGACTGAAAGCCCACCTTGGGCAGGCGACGCTGCAACGGCATCTGGCCGCCCTCGAAACCGGGCTTCACACTGCCGCCGGACCGGGCCTTGAGGCCCTTGTGGCCGCGTCCAGCCGTCTTGCCGAGACCTGAGCCGATGCCACGGCCCACGCGCTTGCGCGCCTTGACCCGTCCACCCGGCGTCAATGTATTCAATCTCATGTCAGGCCTCCTCCACGCGGAGCATGTAGGCGACGGTGTTGATCATGCCGCGGTTGCTCGGCGTGTCTTCCACCATCACCGTATGATTCAGGCGCCTCAACCCCAACCCGCGCACACACGCCCGATGATTCTTCAGGCGGCCGTACATGCTGCGGGTCAACGTCACGGCCAGCTTGTTGCCGTTGTTCTGTGTTTGCTCGCTCATGGTCAACTCACGATCTCGTCCACCGACTTGCCGCGTCGGGACGCGATGTCGGCAGGTGATTCCATCCGGGTCAGGCCTTCGATGGTCGCCCGCACCACGTTGATGGGGTTGTTGGTGCCAATACACTTGGCCAGGACGTTGTGCACACCCACCACTTCGAATACCGCGCGCATGGCGCCACCGGCGATGATCCCGGTGCCGTCGGAGGCCGGCTGCATGTACACCTTGGCGGCACCGTGCTCGCCCATGGTGGCGTACTGGAGCGTGTTCTGCCTCAGGGCCACGGCCTTCATGTCCTTGCGCGCCGCCTCCATGGCCTTCTGGATGGCGATGGGCACTTCACGGGCCTTGCCCCGCCCCATGCCCACGCGGCCATTGCCGTCACCTACAACGGTGAGGGCGGTAAAGCCGAACTGCCGGCCGCCCTTGACCACCTTGGCGACACGATTGACGCTGATCAGCTTCTCGAGTAAGTCGTCGCTGGATTGATTGTCGAAATTAGCCATAGGACCCGCCTTTAAAACTCCAGACCGTTTTCACGCGCCGCATCCGCCAGCGCCTTGATACGGCCATGATATTTGAACCCCGAGCGATCGAAGGCCACGCTGGTCACGCCCTTGGACTTCGCGCGTTCCGCAATGGCCCTGCCGACAACGGCGGCCGCGGAGATATTGCCTCCGGAACCCGTCTCCCTGGAGATATCGGCCTCCGTGGTGGAGGCGCTTACGATGGTCTGGTCACCATCCGGCGATATGACCTGGGCGTAGATGTGCCTCGGCGTACGGTTGATACAGAGCCGGTGTGCCTGCAGGTTTCGCATCTGGGCCCGGACCTTCTTGGACCGACGCATGCGGGCGGCTTTCTTAGCGTGCATATCTAAAGTGTCCTCTGATTACTTCTTCTTGGCCTCTTTGCGGACCACGTGCTCATCGGTGTAACGCACACCCTTGCCCTTGTAGGGTTCGGGTGGCCGATAGGCGCGTATCTCCGCGGCCACCTGGCCCACCTGCTGTTTGTCCGCGCCCTTGATCACGATATCGGTCTGGCTCGGGGTCTCGATTTGGATACTTTCGGGAATCGGGTAGTTCACCGGATGGGAAAACCCGAGGGCCAGGTTGAGGATCTTGCCCTGAACCTGGGCACGGTAACCCACCCCGACCAGCTTGAGACGCTTCTCGAAGCCGCTGGAGACACCCACCACGAGGTTGTTGATGACCGCGCGGGACGTTCCCGCCAGGGCGACCGCGTTTTCATGCCCCTCGCGGGCCACGAAGCTGATGACGTTCTCCTCCACCGTCATGTCCACGGCGGGATGAAGCCGGTGGTGCAGGGTCCCGTTGCTACCCTTGACCGTAACGTCGTTGCCATCGCGGTGGAATTCCACTCCCGATGGCAGCGTTATGGGATAACTGGCAATGCGTGACATCTCAAGACTCCTCAGAATACCGTGCACAGCACTTCGCCACCGTGGCCCGCCGCACGGGCGTCACGGTCGGTCATCACGCCCTGGGAGGTGGAGATGACGGCCACACCCAGCCCCCCTTTGACCTTGGGGAGGTTGGTCTTCGGCTCATAGACCCGCAGACTCGGGCGGCTGACCCGATGGATCTCCCGGATGGCCGGCCCGCCTTCATGGTACTTGAGGGTAATCACCAGCGTCGGCTTGCCGGGAAGCTCCTCGGTGACGCTGAAATCGCCGATAAAGCCTTCGCTCTTCAGCACCGCGGCGATGGCCTTCTTCAGGTTGGAGGCCGGCATCGACACCTTCAACTTGGCTCGGGCCTGGCCGTTTCTGATGCGCGTCAGCATATCGCTGACCGGGTCCTGCATGCTCACATTAAATTCCTCGTTGACAGATATCCGCCCCGGGGGGGCCGATCATTCACCAACCCGCCGCGCGGGGTAGGGCTACCAGCTCGCCTTGACCAGGCCGGGAACATCGCCGTTCATGGCGGCTTCCCGAAGCTTGTTGCGGGCCAGACCGAACTTCCGGTAGTAGCCATGAGGCCTGCCGGTCAGGCCACAGCGGTTGCGCTGGCGACTCGGGCTGGAGTCCCGCGGCAGCTTCTGCAGCTTGACCGTCGCATCGTATTTTTCCTCCAGGTCCGTCTCCGGATTCTTGATCAGGGCCTTCAACGCCGCGCGCTTGGCGGCATACTTGCTCGCCAGCCGTGCGCGTTTCCTGTCTCTTACCACCATGGAAATCTTTGCCATGTCGCCAACCGCTCCGCTTACTCGCTTTTCTGACTCTTGAATGGAAATTTGAATGCCGCCAGTAGCGCCCGACCCTCTTCGTCGTTGCGTGCGCTGGTGGTAATCACGATGTCCATGCCCCGCAGGGTATCGATCTTGTCGTACTCGATCTCGGGGAAGATGATCTGTTCCCGCACCCCCATGCTGAAGTTGCCCCGCCCATCGAAGGACTTGGGTGACAGGCCGCGGAAATCCCGGATCCGGGGTATGGCGATATTCACCAGGCGATCGAGAAACTCGTACATCCGCTCACGGCGCAACGTGACCTTGCAGCCGATGGGCCAGTCCTCGCGGATCTTGAACCCGGCGACGGACTTGCGGGCCAGGGTGACGACCGGTTTCTGGCCGGCAATCAGCGTCATGTCGCTCACGGCGTGATCCATGATCTTCTTGTCGCCGACGGCCTCACCGACGCCCATGTTGATGGTCACCTTGAGGATGCGGGGTACCTGCATGACGTTGGCATATTTAAACTGCTCCATCAGGCCGGGGACCACCTGCTCCCTGTAATGTTCTAACAGCCTTACCATGACCACATACCTCAGACGTCGATTACTTCGTTGGTGGACTTGAAGAAACGCACCTTGCGGCCGTCTTCCAGGAAGCGAAAGCCGACCCGGTCGCCCTTCTGGGTCTGGGGATTCCAGATCATCACGTTGGAGGCATCCACGGGCATCTCCTTCTCTATGATGCCACCGGGCTGATTCTGGTTCGGATTGGCCTTTGTGTGACGCTTGACCACATTGACGTTGTCCACGACCACCCGGCTCTCGGATATCACCTTGGTGACGGTGCTCCGCTTGCCCTTGTCCTTGCCCGTCGTGACGACCACGTCGTCACCCTTTCTTAACCTGCGCATTTTACCGTCACCCTTTGGATCGTCTTAAAGCACTTCAGGCGCGAGGGAGATGATCTTCATGAACCGCTCTCCGCGCAACTCACGCGTCACCGGGCCGAAGATGCGGGTGCCGAGGGGCTGCAACTGGTTGTTCAGCAGCACAGCGGCGTTGCCGTCGAAGCGAATCAAAGAGCCGTCCGGCCGGCGCACGCCCTTGCGCGTACGTACCACCACGGCGTTGTAGACCTCGCCTTTCTTCACCTTGCCCCGGGGGATGGCTTCCTTGACGGTCACCTTGATGATGTCGCCGATGCCTGCATAACGCCGATGCGAGCCCCCCAATACCTTGATGCACTGCACGCGGCGCGCCCCGCTGTTATCCGCCGCATTTAGCATTGTCTGCATCTGAATCATTATATTTCTCCGTCACATTGGCGGCCTGCCGCCTTTGTGGCTGTTATCTCGCCCGCTCCACGACGTCATGCAGTCGCCACGACTTGGTCTTCGATACCGGACGGCCTTCACGAATAAGCACCGTATCCCCGGTATGACTATCGTTGTTCTCATCATGCACGTGATACTTGGTGGAACGCCGAATGAACTTTTTGTACATGGGATGCTTGACCCGCCGCTCCACGAGCACGGTTCTCGTCTTGTCCATCTTGTCACTGATGACGCGGCCCGTAAGGGTTCTAATCACCTGGCTGTCAGAATCACTCATTTGCCGTCACCCGCTCCACGCTTCTTCTCGTTCATGATGGTCTGAATCCGTGCGATGTCGCGCCGCGTCTTGAACACCTGGTCAGGACGGGAGAGCTGGCCGGCGCCTTTCTGCATACGCAGGTTGAACTGCTCGCGCAGGCGTGAGTTGAGCTCCTCACCGAGCTGATCCAGGGTCATTCCTCTCAAGTCACTCGCCTTCATCACAGTACCGCCCGGCTTACAAAGGTGGTTTCCACCGGAAGCTTGGCCGCGGCGAGGCGGAACGCCTCCCTGGCCACAGTCTCCGACACGCCTTCCATTTCATAAAGCATGCGGCCCGGCTGCACCTGGGCGACCCAGTACTCCACGCCGCCCTTGCCCTTGCCCTGCCTGACTTCGAGAGGTTTCTTGGTGATGGGCTTGTCGGGAAACACACGGATCCAGATCTTGCCGCCACGCTTGATGTGACGGGTCATGGCCCGCCGCGCCGCCTCGATCTGGCGCGCGGTGATACGCCCCCGCCCCGTCGCCTTCAGTCCGAACTCGCCGAAGCTCACCCGGCTGCCGCGAAATGCGAGCCCCCGGTTGCGCCCCTTCTGTTGTTTTCTGAACTTGGTTCTCTTCGGTTGCAGCATGGTCTTCTACCTGTTCCTAGCCTGCCGCGGCTGATTTGTCGGTACCTGCCTCTTCGCCGGAGGGATGGACTTCAAAGATCTCTCCTTTGAAGATCCACACCTTGATACCGATGACGCCGTAGGTCGTCTTGGCCTCGGCAAAGCCGTAATCGATATCGGCACGCAGCGTGTGCAGGGGGACCCGGCCCTCCCGGTACCATTCCGAGCGGGCGATCTCCGCACCGTTCAGGCGGCCGGCGACGTTGATCCGTATGCCCTGGGCGCCCAGGCGCATGGTATTGCCCACCGCCCGCTTCATGGCGCGTCTGAACATGATGCGTCGTTCCAACTGCTGGGCCACGCTCTCGGCCACCAGGTTGGCGTCCAGTTCCGGCTTGCGGATCTCCTCGATGCCGAGGGTGAGATTCTGCACCGGTATCTGAATCATGCGGCTCAAATTGAGCCTCAAGGCCTCGATATCCTCGCCCTTCTTGCCAATGACGATGCCCGGACGCGCGGTATGAATGACGATCCGCACCTTGCCGCCGGTGCGATCGATCTGCACCCGGCTGACGGACGCACTGGCCAGCCGCTTGCGCAGGTACTGGCGGACATTCAGGTCGGTGTTGAGGTATTCGGCATACTCCCTTTTATCGGCGTACCAGCGGGAGTTCCAATCCTTGACGATACCGAGACGAATACCTATTGGAGATACTTTCTGACCCATAGCGACTCTCTACTAAGCCTTGTCGGACACCGTCACGGAAATGTGACTGGTGCGTTTTAAGATCCGGGTGCCCCGCCCTTTCGCCCGGGCCCGCATACGCTTGTGCGTGGGACCCTCGTCCACACAGATGGCGGCGACTTTCAATTCATCCACGTCCGCGCCTTCGTTGTGCTCGGCGTTGGCGATGGCGGATTCGAGCACCTTGCGCACCATGGTGGCCGCCTTCTTATTACTGAAGGCGAGCATCTCCAGGGCCTTTTCCACTTTCTGACCCCGCACCTGATCGGCCACCAGCCGCCCTTTCTGGGCGGACAATCGGGCATATTTCAACGTCGCTGCCGTTTCCATCATTCTGTCTCCGCCTAGCGCCTGGCCTTGCGATCCGCCGCGTGTCCGCGGAAGGTGCGGGTAATGGCGAATTCGCCCAGTTTGTGACCCACCATGTTCTCGGTGATCAGAACCGGCACATGTTGCCGGCCGTTGTGAATGGCGATGGTCAGTCCCACCATGTCGGGGAGCACCAGGGAACGGCGCGACCAGGTTTTGATGGGCCGCTTGCTGTTGCTTTCACGGGCCACTTCCACCTTTTTTGCCAGGTGGTGGTCTACGAATGGGCCTTTCTTGATTGAACGTGGCACTTTATATGACCTCTTGCCGGCTAGCGCTTTTTGCTGCGCCGACGGACAATGAATTTATCGGTACGCTTGTTCTTGCGCGTCTTGTGGCCTTTGGTGGACACGCCCCAGGGCGTCACCGGGTGACGGCCGCCGGATGTTCTGCCCTCGCCACCGCCATGGGGATGGTCCACCGGGTTCATGGCCACACCGCGAACGGTGGGCCGTACACCCCGCCAGCGCTTGGCGCCGGCCTTGCCCAGCTTACGCAAGGCATGTTCGCTGTTACCCACCTCGCCGATGGTGGCCCGACACTCCGCGGGAACCCGGCGCATCTCCCCGGACCGCAGCCGCAGGGTGGCGTAACCACCCTCGCGGGCCAGCAGCTGTACGCCGGCCCCGGCGGAACGGGCCATCTGGGCGCCTTTTCCGGGCTTGAGCTCCACGCAATGGACCACGGAGCCCACCGGGATGTTGCGCAGGGGCAGGCAGTTACCCGGCTTGATGGGTGCCTCTACGCCCGATATCACCGGCGCCCCCTCCTCGATCCCCCGGGGCGCGATAATGTAACGGCGCTCACCGTCGGCGTACAGCACCAATGCCAGCCGGGCACTGCGGTTCGGATCGTACTCGAGGCGCTCGATGCGTCCGGCGATGCCGTCCTTGTCGCGCTTGAAGTCAACTATCCGGTAACGCTGTTTGTGGCCGCCACCGATATGGCGCACGGTGATGCGCCCATGGTTGTTGCGACCGCCGCCCCGCGCCTTCTTCGCGACGAGAGCGCCGTGGGGCTCTCCCTTATGCAGGGACGGATCCGCCACCTTGACGACGAACCGGCGTCCGGCAGAAGTTGGTTTGGCCTTTACGATGGACATCTGGCTATTCCTCTACTGCGCTTATTCGCCGCCCAGAAAATCAATGTCCTGGCCGGCCTTGAGCTTGACGTATGCCTTCTTCCAGTTGGAGCGACGACCGGAGATGCGGCTGAAAGACTTACGCTTACCCTTCATATTGACGATCTGCACGCCTTCCACGTCCACCTTGAACAGCTTCTCCACGGCGGCCTTCACCTCCGGCTTGGTGGCATCGGGCACCACGCGGAACACCACCTGGCCATGGTCATCGGCACAGCGGGTGCTCTTTTCCGAGACATGGGGCGAGAGCAGGACCTTCATCAGACGTTGTTCTTGCAAGTTCATGCCACACGCTCCTCGAGCTTCTTCAGGGCGGACGCGGTTACGAGCACGGTGTCGAAGGCCACCAGGCTGTAAGGGTCGACCGCTGCGGCTGCCCGCACGTCCACTTTGTGCAGATTACGCGCTGCCAGCTCCAGATTGTCCGCCCGGGCATCCACCACCACCAGCACATCCTGCAGGCCGAGCTTGTCGAGTTGTGCCAACAGGGCCTTGGTCTTGGGGACCTCTACATCGAAGGACTCCACCACCACCAGCCGTTCCTGACGCACCAGTTCGGACAGAATCGACCGCAGGGCGCCCCGATACATCTTGCGATTCACCTTCTGGTCGTAATTGCGCGGCTGGGCCGCGAAGGTCACGCCACCGCCGCGCCACAGGGGGCTGCGGATGGTGCCGGCCCGCGCGCGCCCGGTACCCTTCTGGCGCCAGGGCTTCGCCCCGCCGCC